>CALVJT010000018.1 GCA_944332315.1 uncultured Clostridia bacterium | reverse complement strand
AGGAGCGCATATGTTTTTTGATAATAAAAAAGTAGGGGGGGGGGGGTAGGTAGTTCTACCCCTATAAAAAAGAGCACAAAAATTGATACAAAATTTAATGAAAAAAGTGTTTATATAAATAACAAATCTAAAAATCTAATAAAAACACAACAATCTGCTACATTACAAATAGTAATGTGGCTTTTGGCGTTTATAACCTTGTTCGTGCTGGCTCTGCAACCCGTGCTGCAAAATAGGGGCACCCTGACGCAAGCGGGCAGACCCAGTGATGATACTTCTTGGTATGATAATGCACCAGTAACAATTGTTGGCGAAAAAGAGGATAATAGTGGTGCAGATCCACTATTTACCACGACAGGCATAAATGCAAGCGTACTGCTAGATTTACTAAACAAGGTAAACAATACAAATGTGTGGAATGGTGGAGATAGTGATACATCAAATGATAAAAAAGTGCCAACAAATGACACAGATGTAGAATATCTAACAGCCAAAGACTTTGGCAATTATGGAGACCAAAGTACTTGGGGCGAAGTGGGGGCAAACAGCAAAAAGGGCAATGCACAAATAGTAGTAAAACTATTTGAAACTACAAATGATGTTGCTAACGCAAATAATATTAATGATGCGACAGCTCAGTACTGGCAAGCGGTATATCGCAGTGTAAGCAAGGATGAGGATGTACTTACACTATATATGGTAGATAACTATATAAGTTCACAAAGGTTTGGCTCTTCAGGTGGTTATACAAATAGTGATATACGCACCGTAATAAAAAATACATATAGTACACTATCAACTGCGTTTACAGGGGCTCAATTAGATATATATGTAGTAGCGCCATACCAACTATCATCAAGTACAGCATCCGAAATACAAAATTCAGATTTACAAGATAAAACAGACTTCTTGAACTTAGGAGGCTGGCAAAGTAGCACATACCAAACATCCTACAATAGTGGTGGAACTGGTTGGAATGACTTTCGTGGAGTTTCGCACGACGGGGGCACTAAAACAGGTTCTGGAGTAAGCGGTTATGGAGGCAATTCTACATATTTTAATGTAGGCAACGGAATGGATGGCTTGGGAGATAGATGGTCGAATTGGGGAACACAAGATACCGATACATATAATGATAAACTGTGGCTACCAAGCGCATTTGAAGTACTACATACTGGCTACGACAGTGCTGACTCAGGTTCGGTAGCTACAATACAAGGTACAGATAGATATTTTGATGAGGGTGAAATTGTCACATGCATGAGTGATAGGTCTCCAACAGCAAGTACAGAGATAGATAGTTCATCGTGGACAAAAGGAAAGGATGGACGAACAGGCTTATGGGAACTAAACGGGTACGATAGAGCAACGGGTTCCTCGGCGTGGCTGCGTTCCGACACTTCAATAAACTCTAATCTCGCGCGCGAAGTCTACTCAGATGGTGACGACAGCAATTCCATTGTCCACGATAATCTCGGCGTGCGGGTTGCGCTCCATCTCAATCTTAAGGAACTAGCAAACAATGTGCTAGCAAGTGTATCAGCGGGGGCTACTACGGGAGATGTAGTGGTTATGCCACAATCGGGAGATATTGCAACAACAATAATACAAAACAAGGGAGTTTATGCCTTAAAAAATGATAATACTTTGAACGGACAAGTGCAGTTAGTGTATGATAATATAGATACATCCGCATACAACTTTACTATAAACATAGGTGGGCAAGAAATAGTTGTAGGAACAAGCGCAACAAGTGGCAGTATACCTAATTATTGCAATTATTCTTATACTACAAGTGGCAATCAAGTAGAGTTTACGCTAAGCAACATACAGCAGTCTTTTAATGTAAGTGGTGTGGTAGAAAAGCCTATATGTGATATTAGTATAGCAGTTACGATGGCACAAACGGGGGATATGGGTGCTGTAGTGTACTTTATGCAAGGCGAGGATATAATTGAGCAAATGTACATAGCAAGTGCGCAAACAATTAGTGTACAACTTATGCAAGGGCAAGAGTACAAGATAGTGGTATCTAAGCCGTACCTATGGCAAGTTGATTTTGGTGGTGAAGGGCAAAAGACAGGCAGTACATTTACCTTTATTGTGCCAAATAAAGAGAATAGTACTGGTGAGTACAGTATAACAATTGCGGGCGTGAATGGAGGATTAAACAATTCTATTGTTGTATAACATTTAATATCTGTAGTTGAGTTACTGAATAAATTGATACAAAATTTATTATATTAATTAAACTTAGAAAAAAAATTATATATAAACATAAATTATAATCACATAAATAAAATGATTATTTATTTATTATTAATGTGGGATAAAAAGATGTTTGTTTATAACTTATTAAAATTCGAAAAGCAAGTTCGATGGAATATCGGGTTGCTTTTTTATCATTTACAAAGTCAAGATTAAGGGAATCTATGGACTAAGATAATGAATATCTCTTAAAATTTAATATAAAAATAATAAATTTATTTATTTGCAAAAAAAGTGGCAATTGTGTTATACTAAATTAAGTATAAAAAATATTTAACATTGCAAAATTATATTACTAATGTAAAAAAACACCATATTGTAAACAAAGGTTAATA
Organism: uncultured Clostridia bacterium; assembly: GCA_944332315.1. Lineage (GTDB taxonomy): Bacteria > Bacillota > Clostridia > Christensenellales > UBA1242 > CAKVOD01. The sequence goes on along the minus strand of CALVJT010000018.1, from coordinate 41,678 downwards.
TTTTAAGATAATTTGTTTATTTAACATTCTAAAGAAAAGGGAGCAGTTTATGGCTAAAATATTAAAGGGCTTTATGCTTACACTTTTTATAGTAGTTGCGGGTTTTGCACTTGCGGGCTGTGATGAGGTGGCGCTAGAGGGCATAGAAATTGAGGGCGTGCCTACCGAAACTATAGTTGTGGGGCAGACATTTGAGTTGCGTGCGGTTTTTGACCCAACTAATGCCACAGACCAGCGCGTAGATTGGTGGACGCCCAACAACGACATCATAGATATGCAGGTACTAAGTAGCACTATAGTATCTATTGAAACTATAGGCATAGGTACGGCGGTGGTTTATGCGCGAGCCTACGATGGCAACTTTACCGATAGTGTTACGCTACAGGTAGAAGCGGGGGCGCTTTCGTTGCGCTTTCAGGGCAGTGTAAATGGGGTGGTTACGCGCGATTATAATGGTGAGCCACAACAAATGCAGGTTGTTGGCATAGAGGAAAATGTAACTTATCTATACCGCTTGCAAGAGCAAACTGAGTACACTACGCAGGCGCCAACAGATGTAGGCACTTATGATATACGCGCCGAGGTAAACAGCCCTAATTTTACAGGTTCCACTGATGCTGTTTTGCAAATTTTACCACAAGAGATACGAGTGGAAGCGAACAATAGAGAGGTATATTACGGCGATGACGAGGTGGCGCTTACCTACCGCATTATAGGCAACTTTTATGATAATGCACCATCCATTAGTGGGGGACTACAGCGCGAGCAGGGTACTGATGCGGGCAACTACAGAATATACGAATCGGAGCCTTTTACCTTGACGGGCGAAAATAGTTCTAATTACGAAGTAGTTTTTGTAGAGGGCAACTACTCCATTCAGCCGATATCGGCGCAGGTGCAAGTTAGTGCGCCCAACACCTACTACGGCACCGAAGTTGGCGAAATTACCTACACGGTGCAAGGGCTTATTAATGATGATACTGTAGAGGGCTTAGGCATACAAATAGTTGTGCCTGAAAATGCGCGTGATGTGGGCTTGTACACACTAAAGTGCACCTACACAAACAAAAACTACAATTTGCAGTTTAATAATAACACACTAAACATAGTGCGCACGCCTATCACAATAACTGTTGGTAGCAAAGATAAAAAGTACGGTACTGCGGACCCCGAGGATATATCCTATACAATATATAACTCGCGCAACGAGGATACTACTAAACTATTTTACGATGATGTTTTGAGCATGGAATTTGAGCGCACGGCAGGCGAGGATGTGGGGCAGTACGATATCAACGCATTGGTTAGCGGAGAAAGGGTAGTAAATTATCGCGTGACGGTGCAAAAAGGCAAACTTACAATAAATGCGCGCAACATTACCGTGCAGGCGCAGGATGCCAGCAAGCGCTATGGACAATCTGACCCCGAGTTTGCATACACAATAGTTGAGGGCTCGGATGAAATTCTAAACAATGAACTCACATTTGAGTTTACGCGCGAGCAGGGCGAAAATGTGGGGCAGTACGCTATAACACCAAATGCGGTGCAGGAAAAGGCGAATTATCAAGTGCAGGCAATAGATGGCACGCTCAACATCACTCAAGCGCTAGTTACTTTGCAGGTTTTAGATGCTACCAAAATTTATGCTGATGCCGACCCGCAGTTTGAGTTTACTGTGGCGCCAAATAGTGATGCATTGCAACAGAATCACGCACTCGGCTTAAAGTTTGAACGCGTATCAGGCGAGGATGTGGGCGAATATCAAGTTAATCTCATCGTGGAAACTGCCGACCCTAACTATCAAGTATCCACACTATCTGGCACTTTAGAAATTATTGCAAGGCACCTTATCTTTGATGTTGGCAACCTTACTATGCGTTACTATCAGGGTTATGATGTTGGCGATGTGCAGTTCTCGCTAAATGCGGGCAGTGATGCCAATGTGGAAAGCATTGATATTGCTCAAAGTGTTAACATAGAGGTGCCGTACCAAAATAATGTGGGTTCGTATCCGCTTATTGTAACGCTTAAACAGGAAATACCTAATTATAATGTAGAGTTTGTAGGTGGCAACCTTATTATTGAGCAAGCGCAAGTGATTATAAAACTAAAGGATACGCAGGTTTACTATGGCATAGAACCTACATTTGAGTTTGAGTATGTGCAAAACAGCGATACGATGGGCGATACTTTGGATGGTGCGGATGAGTTTACCTTTACTGTACCAAGTGAGTATTACGAGGTATTAGACGCGGATACCTATCAAATTTTGGGGCAAGTCAGCCAGCCTAACAACAACTACAATATAACTGTGCTAGCGGGGACATTGACAATAAATAAAGCGCAAATTTATGCAACTGTCCTAGATAATGTTATTACCTACGGGCAACAGCCCGATATGCAATATCAAATCACGCAGGTTGATGGCCAGCTTTTTGAGGATGAGGTGGAATTTGCGTTTGAGGGTATGGGCACCGATGTGGGCGAATATCCCGTAACATTAGTGCTAAATAAGGGCACCGAAAACTATAGGTTGTTTGCAACCGCGGGTACGCTTACAATAAATCAAGCAAACATAACGATTAATGTGCACGCAAAATCATTTAAGTATGGCGAGGATGCTAGCGTGGCATTTACCTATGATATACAAGTGAGTGGCAATGATGTCACATCCGATAAAGCGCAAAGCGAACTATCTATAACTTTGCGAGGCGAGGGGCAACAAGAGGGCGAGTACCAAGCTGTTGGCACCTACGATATTATCTGTGAATATGTGGAAATCAATGAAAAACACAACTACAACATCACAGTAAACGAGGCGCAGTATCAAATAAATAAAAGGCAATACATATTTAAGATTGTGGATAAACAGATTTTTGAGGGCGAGGAGATAGGTGAATTTACTTGTGTGCTTGCCGAAAATTCGGATGCACTTTTGCCTGAGGATGCAAATATTGCTGATACTATAATGTTTGAGGAAGTCACTCAAACCACAGCTGGGCGATACACCATATCGGGCTCGGCGCCTGATAGCGACCATTACGAGATTACCGTTTTGGATGGCACTTTGACTATTTTAGATAATCAAGAATCTGATATATAATTATTAAAGAGTTGCTTTATTAATAGGTAACTCTTTTTTTATTGTTTGATTTTATGTGATATGATGGGGTATACTAAAACTTAACTGAATCGTCACCGTTGACTATAGATTCTTTGCTTTTTCATGGTGCACAATTAAATATAGATTTTATGTGGTATGGCGAGAATATAATAAGTAAACTGCTTTATAATTAAAAAATACACCATAATATGCAAAAAAATACACATAATATAGCAAAAATAGATATATAACTTAAAAATTCTATAAATAAGCAAATAAAACATAAAAATAATAATAAAATCTTTTATAAATAATTGGTGGGTTGTTTGGGTAAAGGGTGGGCATAGCGTATATAAAAATTTATATAATTGTAATTTTTTGTCAACGCCTGATAAGTTTTTGCCAAAATTTGTAAAGATTTATAAATATATTAAATGTTTGACTGTTAAATTTTTTATTTGGGCTAGTGCAAAGATAAAGTTTTAATTAAATTTGCTTGTTAATATTTGATGTATTTGATATAATACTATACATTAAAGGACGAATGATGAACGAGAATTTGATAGAAGCAAGAAAACTTAAAATAAAAATACCTAAGGACCTACTCACATTAAATAAACTGTTCGAGGATAAAGGCTTTGAACTTTTTATAGTGGGCGGATACTTGCGCGATGCTTTTTTGAACATAAAAAACACAGATATTGACCTTTGTTCCAGCGCAACTCCTGATGAGGTAGAGGAATTGCTAAAGGGTTCGGGCTTTAAGTGGACGCTAATCAACAAGCGCCTTGGCACCTACAAAATAAGCACGCGCAACAGTACTGTGCATTTTGAGTACACTACCCTACGAAAGGAGCGCTACGACTATGGCCATAGCCCCAGCGAAGTGGAGTTTGTAAGCGAGATAGAGGTGGATGCGCAAAGGCGCGATTTTACGGTGAATAGCATATACTATAGCCTAAAAACTAAAGAGTTTATCGACCCGTTCCACGGCATAGATGATTGCCTAAATCACACTTTAAGGCTGATAAATTCGGAAGTGTTTGATAGCGATGGTTTGAGAATAATGCGTATGCTCCGCTTGGCTTACACAAAGGACCTTAAAATAGCCCGCACCACCTACAACAAAGCCAAATTGCGCGCGCCACTCCTTGATGAGATAGCGCACGAAAGAGTGGCAAAAGAGATGCGCGAAGTGTTTAATTACAACCAATCCATAATGGATAAAAAGTTGAATGAAAGATTTTCGGGCTATGATTTTTGTAGGGGGCTGTTTGAGTTGGATATTCTTACAAATGTGTTTACTGCACTTGAAAGCTACCTAGATATGGATGCATTTTATGATGTTGTACAGATAGAGGACTACGCTGGTCTTGCTGATTACGATGTTGTAGCGTGCCTTATCTACGCTCTTGCGCAGGGCTACGAGGCCGTAACGCATACCGAAACTCCGCCAGAGTTTTACTTTGATATGTTGAGTGTGCAGGGGCTTATGTTACCGCGCAATATCGCAGTAAAGTACAGGGTGGTTGTGGATGGACTAGTTACATTGAACAAAATGTACGATAAAAGCCTTTATATGAACTATGTGCAACTTTTTTATCCGTTTTTAGCGGATATTGTAATTAGTCGCGCACACCTTACAAAAAATATGAGTGATGAGCAATTGGCAAGGCTTGCTATCACCGATAAATTGATGGAAGCCAACAACATTCCGCGCAGTTTTGATGAGCTCAACCTAAAACCTGTAGATTTGCTTACGCGCTTTCCAGACCTACCACCAAATCAAATAAACACGATGCTTGATTGTGCACTGATAATTGCCACACGCAACCGCAACAACGATAAAGAGTTTTTGCTAAATGAACTAGAAAAAATTGTCAACAAGGATGGAGACGATAAATTATGATATCTAACATCTGTATAAGTCTTACAACACTAGGTTGGATGATTCTAGGTGCGGTGGCAATAGCAATTGTGCTGTTGCTGGTACTAATTTTCCGAAAAACTCGCGGAGGCGCGGGTGGTGCGGATATAGACGATATTCAAAAAATAAGCGACCGTCAGTTCGGGCAAATTAGGCTTATAACCGATAATCTTGAAAGGCGCGCTGAGGAACTGCCTAAAATTGTAGACGCAAACAATGATAGCTTGCTGAAACAAATAAACGACCTTAGGCGCGAGAACAACGAAAATATACGCAACTACCAAAGTAATCAAATGGAAAGCATTCAAAGGGTGGAAAATCGCCTTATAGTGCTTTTGAATAATACCGAACAGCGTATGCAAAACCTAGATGTCGGTGTGCGCCAAAGCTTGAATAAAATTAACCTAGATAATAACGAAAAACTCGATAAAATGCGCGAAACCGTAGATGAAAAACTCAATGCTTCGCTAGAAAAGCGCTTGAACGAAAGTTTTGCCATAATATCGGATAGGCTTGAAAAAGTGCATAAAGGCCTTGGCGAGATGCAAAGCCTTGCCACAGGCGTAGAGGACTTGCGTCACACTTTAAGCAACATAAAAGTGCGCGGAGTGTGGGGCGAGGTGCAACTTGGCAATATCCTCGAGCAAATGCTGGCATCCTCGCAGTTTGCTGGGCAAGTGCAAATAAAGGCGGGCTCGAGAGAGGCGGTAGACTATGTTGTAAAATTGCCTGGTAAGGGCGATAACGAAATAGTGCTATTGCCTATAGATGCTAAGTTCCCGCTTGAGGACTACCAAAGGCTTGTCGAGCTCAGCCAAAACGGCGATAAGGATGAGGTGGATAAAGCACAAAAAGCGCTTGAAAAGCGCATTAAAGAGGAAGCAAAAAAAATACAGGAAAAATATATCGAACCTCCTATTACAACCGACTTTGCTGTTATGTATCTTGCGCTAGAAGGGCTGTATGCCGAGGTTGTAAAAAATGCAGGGCTACTTGAACTGCTACAAAACGAGTACCATATAATTGTGTGCGGGCCAACTACACTATCGGCTTTGATAAACAGTTTGCAAATGGGCTTTAAGAGCGTGGCTATTGAAAAGCGCTCCAGCGAAGTGTGGGCATTGCTTTCTACATTCAAAACCGAATTTGTCAAGTTTGTAGAATTGCTTGCTAAAACGCAAAAGAAATTGGACGAAGCCTCTACTACTATCGAGGACGCAACTAAAAAATCTAAAAAAATACAGAAAAAATTGGATACTGTAACGGTTATAGATGGCACTCCTATCGTGGAAATTGAACAACCAACACTCTTTGATAGTGATGATATTGAGGAATAAATTACATACAATTTAATATATAATTAAATGTATCTATCTAATAAAACAAAAACTCTATTTTAGTGATAGAGTTTTTTATAATATTAAAATTAAGATTCTATAATCAATGTTGGGGTATTGATTTAGGATTCATCTATCATTTAGAATATTAACCACCAACATTATAAACTTTAATACCCAAAATTAGTATTAATATGCACCTAGTATTATGGGTGAGCCTATTGTTATAGTGCTACCGTGTTTTGCAATTTGTAAGTTTACAGTTTTGCTATCTAGTTTAATGCTGTTTTGCAATTTAGGGGAATAGGCGAGTAGTGTTTGTAAATTGTTTTCTACATCTTCAATGCACAGCACTACTGCATCCACTTTATCTAAAAATTCCTCTATGTCGTTTGAGCCACCCTCAAAGCAAAAACTGATGCCCGCAATATTATCAAGGCTTTGCACAACGCTTTTAGCAACTGTGCTAGGGCATTCGAGTACGGCGCCCGAGCCTAGACTTGTTTGTGTTACAAATTGTGGAGTGTTTGCCACGCGCGATGTTGTGTAGATGCTAACTGTACTACCATCCTTTATATAGGATAAAATTGCGTAGTTATAGCGCGGAATTAATAGTAGTAGGCTTGTCAATAGTATGACCATTGCTAAAAATAAATATTTTTTTCGAGTTGATATCATATTTATATATTGGACAAAATAGTGCAATTTTATTCTTATTGTTTTGTTTTGTTATTTTTTTTGTTCGCTCACGCTTGTGTGAAAGTGTAAGATTAAATTATTATGTTTTTTTATTATAGTTAATTTAGCAATATACGCGCGCAACTGCATTTGCTTGACAAAAGAGCTTTTATTTGTTATATTACTAAATAGGAGAAAGATATGCTAAACAGTGATGAGGCGCAGGTCATTTTAAGAGATTTGTGCGCAAAGTTCGAGGCAAGAATAAAGGTACTTAGCGAATTGCTTACAAAAATAGATGCAAATTTACAAGATAAGCAAAATATTTCGGATGCAAAACTAGCTAAAAAGTTAGATAAACGCTTGGCAAAAATAAAAAAGATATCTCAAAAGAATGATGAAAAGCAACAGCAAAGGCAACCTTTATTGCTTGATTCCAATCACTTTGAACGACTAGAAAAAGATTTGCTACATAGTGCAAAACTGCTCAGTCAGAATGATAGTACTTTTGTTGACATTTTGAACGATATGGTGGATGAGGCTTTGCGAGATGAATACATAGATAAACTAAAGTTTTGTAAAAGTTATATTGAGTGCTTAAAAAACTCTACGCAAATTGGGTATGAAATTTACTATAAACAACTAGAATTTATAAAGCAAGTGTTTGGCAGTATCGGGGAAAATAAGGAGTAGGAATTATGAAATTGAGTGTGCTTGGCTGTGGCAGATGGGGGACATTTTTGGCGTGGTATTTGGCGGATATGCACGATGTAACATTGTGGGGGCGCGAGAATTCGCAACATCTAAAAACTTTGATGGATACGGGCAAAAACGAGTACTTGACCTTAAAGGACAATATAAAATTGACAAGTAAGCTTGATGAGGCGCTTGATTGCGATACAATTGTGATATCTATTTTGACGCAGGAACTTACAAACCTTATGCAGACACTGCAAAACTACGATTTGCGTGGTAAAAACTTTGTGCTTTGTATGAAGGGCATTGAGTCCGATACAGGTAAGCGCGTCAGCGAAATTATGATAGAGCATGGCGTAGATAAAAATAACATTGCGCTTTGGGTGGGACCAGGGCATGTGCAAAATTTTGTAAACGGCACACCTAACTGTATGATAATACACGCGTACAATATGGACCTTGCAAAAGAGCTTGTCGAAAAATTTGCCTCACCACTAATTAGATTTTATATTGGAGATGATATTATTGGGGGCGAGATAGGCTCGGCGGGCAAAAATGTGCTGGGCATAGCAGCGGGTATGCTGGATGGCATTGGTATGTCCTGCCTAAAGGGCGCTTTGATGTCGCGCGGGACATACGAGATAGCAAAACTCACGCAAGCAATGGGTGGCAAGGTGATGACTGCTTATGGCTTGAGTCACTTGGGCGATTTTGAGGCAACATTATTTTCGCCGTATTCGCACAACCGTATGTGGGGCGAGCAGTATGTAAAGGGCGAAACTTTTGGTAAATCTGCCGAAGGCGTAGGCAACATAAAAGGTATAATGAAGCTTGCAAGCGAGCACGGCATAACAATGCCTATAACAAGCGCACTATATAACATAATATTTAATCATAAGGACTTAAAGGTTGAATTTGACAATCTCTTTTTAAGAAGTACAAAGTGCGAATTTTGCGACCTTTATTGATAAAAAATATACTCAAATTTTGGAGTTTAGCACTAAATTATAAAAAACTACAACCAGTAGTATTTTTGCAGTTTAACTACTTAAATTATTTAGTTTAACTGCATTTTTAATAGATTATATCTAATTTTATTGAAATTGTTAAAAGAGAAAAATGTTAATAAAATAGGTTATTTTATAAATGGGGGTATAGCAAGTTAAGCTACTTCTGCTTAATTGACTCCCATGAATAAAATAGAGTCATAAAAATATTAATCATTTTTAGCATCTGCCATATTAATTTTTAGTGTAAATTGATTTACATTTTGTGGAGTATTTATGCAAGTTGAAACTATTTTGGGCGAATATTGCAATGTATATTTAATAAATTCAAACATAAATATTTTAGTGGATGCGGGGGCAAGTATATCGGAGCTTCCGCAGTGCGATATTCAGGCAATAGTTCTTACGCACGCGCACTATGACCACCTTATATATTTAGTAGATTATCTTACTAAATTTCCGAAAGCGCGCGTATATATGTCTAAAAGGGCGTACGAAAAGCACAGCGATACCGCGCAAACAGTTGCAAATTTGTTTGGGGCAACTAACTTAAGAGATATCGCGCGCGATAGAGTGGTGTTTGTGGATGAAAACTGCAAAATTGATGGACTAAATGAGTCACACAGTTTTATAAATTTGTTTGGACATACCGATTGTAGCATCGGCTTAATTATAAATGATTGCTTATTTTGCGGAGATGCAGTGTTTGAAAATGGCTATGGGCGCTACGATTTACCAACGGGTAACCGAGAGCAAACTTTTGAAACGCTAGATAAAATAAAGAACCTAAAAAATATAAAACACATATATTCAGGGCACGGCGCGCCCTTTGATGTAAATTAGGAGGCTGTTATAAAAGTACTATTATTTAATGGAAGTTTTAGACCCAATGGTTGCACATATACCGCATTGAGTTATGTTGCAAAGTCATTGAACGAGGAAGGTGTGGAAACTCAAATTTTGGATATTGGAGCAAAGCCTATACGCGATTGCATTGCTTGCGGTGGGTGCGTAAATTCGCACAAGTGCGTGTTTGATGACGATGTTGCTAATGAATGGATAGAAAACGCCAAAGATGCCGATGGTTTTATTGTGGGGGCACCTGTTTATTATGCGCACCCCAGTGACAGAATACTTTCGGTTTTAGATAGGGTGTTTTATGCGGGCGGTATAAATTTTGCACACAAGCCCTTTGCAAGCGTTGTTACAGCAAGGCGCGCAGGTACAACTGCTAGTTATGATGTGCTAAACAAATATGCGGGCATATGTCAAATGCCCATGGTTGCTTCTACCTATTGGAATATGGTGCACGGCAATGCACCAGAGCAGGTTTTGCAGGATAAAGAAGGTTTGCAAACTATGTATAATTTAGGCAAAAATATGGCTTGGATGCTAAAGTGTATGAACTTGGCAAAACACATGGCGTGCCAGTGCCTAATGCAGCATCTACAATAAAAACTAATTTTATAAGGTAATAAACAATTCTTAAAATTTATAAGATTTTTAACAAATAAAAAGTTAATGTTTTATTAGTTTTTATATGATTATTTATTAACATTTAATACATATTAAAGTTTGCAAAATGTATTGATTTAATTATCGCATTGTGCTATACTTTACTCAAAGGAGAAGTACTATGGGTAAAATTTTGAGTTTTATTTTGTTTATAGCAAGTGCAGCGCTACTTGTAATAACATTTTTCTTTCCGCTATTTGTGTACAACATAGGGCCGTATACCACTACTTTTGATATACCTATTTATGGCGAGCACAGTGTGGAAATGACATTCCATTTTGGCGATGAATGTACAGTATCGTATGATGGAGAGGAAATAGGAGATGTCACCTACAAATTTGAGGATGGCAAAATTATCCTTGGCGGGCTGGAAAATACTCCTATTAGTTTTTTGAGCACGCTAAATGTGGATAATGCTTTTACTGTTTCCTATGGGACGGATGAGGCAAAAGTTGAATTTACAAGCATATTTGGCATCATAGTTACTGCGGTGTACGCGTTGATATGTCTAATTTCGCTGATAGTATTTATAGTAAAACTTTGCCGATGATTGCATTTATAAAGAATTTTGCGTATAAACAATTTACGCAACTTTATAATTGTGCATAAAAAATAAAGCATATGTTAAAAATGTTTAGTGCAAATTTTTTACAAATAATCTGCAAAAAGCTAAACTTTATTTGCAATCAATAAAAATTAGCAAATATTTTGTAGATAAAGCAATAAAATTTTGCTGGTGTTTAGGCAAAAAATCTACCGCTCAACTTGCGGTAGTTTTTATGTAAAAGCAAATGGAGCTTAAATAAGTGTTTTATTTTATATGTGAAATAAGCCTACATGTTGGCATATAAACAAAGATTCTATGAAAAGTGTTGGTAAATATTTGTAAACAATAGGTAAAGTTAAATTAATAACATCTGTTGATTATAGAGTCAAAAATATAAATACTCCTTGGAGTGCTTAAAAAATATATTTAACACATTTTTGATAAAATTAAAACTTATAGTACATAATTATTTAGAATATATTAAGGATAAAAGTATGGAAAATTACGAAAAATTTGATGCCATAGTTATAGGTGCAGGGCACGCGGGCAGTGAGGCAGGTTTAGCGCTTGCACGATTAAATGTAAAAACGCTTGTGCTATCAATTAATCTTGAGGCGGTGGGCTTTTTGGCTTGCAACCCTAGCATTGGGGGCTCTGCAAAGGGGCACTTGGTGTGCGAGATGGATGCACTCGGTGGGCAGATGGGGCGCACTGCCGATCAAACTATGCTACAAATAAAAATGCTAAATGTGGGCAAGGGGCCAGCGGTGCACAGCTTGCGCGCGCAAGTAGATAAAGTGGAGTATCACAAGCTAACTAAGTACACACTTGAAATGCAAGATAATCTATATCTAAAACAAGGCGAAGCAAAACAAATACTTGTCGAAAACGGCAAAGTAGTGGGGCTTGAATTGGCTTCGGGCGAAACATTTGCTTGCAGTGCCATTGTAGTGTGCACAGGGGTGTACTTAAAGGCGCGCATCATAACGGGCGATTATATTCAAGAAATTGGACCGAGTGGATTTAAGCAAGCAAGTTTTTTGAGCGATTCGCTAAAAAAACTTGGCTTTGAATTGCGCCGATTTAAGACAGGCACTCCACCACGCATTGATGCGCGCACCATAGATTTTGATAAACTTGAAGTGCAGTATGGGGATGAAAATATTCAAACATTTTCGGTTTTGACAAAAAATAAACTGCCAAACATCCGCCCGTGCTACCTTGTATATACAAACGAGCAATCGCACAAAATTATACGCGATAACATCGATAGGGCACCACTCTATAACGGCTCTATAAATGGCGTGGGTGCGCGCTACTGCCCATCTATTGAGGATAAGGTTATGCGATTTAGCGATAAAGAGCGCCATCAACTGTTTTTGGAGCCCGAAAGCGCTAGCACAAATGAATGGTATTTGCAAGGCTTTGGCACATCGCTACCTATGGATATACAAAAGCGCACCGTGCAATCTATGCAGGGGCTGGAGCGCGCCTTTATTATGCGCGATGGCTACGCCATTGAGTACGATTGCATAGATAGCACTGTGCTAAAGCCCACACTTGAAAGTAAGGCTATCGAGGGGTTGTACTTTGCTGGGCAAATAAACGGCACTTCAGGCTACGAGGAGGCGGGCGCGCAAGGTTTGCTTGCGGGCATCAACTGCGCTATGAAGTTGCAAGGGCGCGAACCGCTTGTGCTCAAGCGCTCGGAAAGTTATATTGGCGTTTTAATTGATGATTTGGTTACTAAAGGTACCAACGAGCCTTATAGAATGATGACCTCGCGCGCAGAGTTTAGGCTACAGCTAAGGCAGGATAATTGCGATTTGCGTTTGACCGAGTATGGTAGAAAAGTTGGGCTAGTTGGAGATGAGCAGTACAAAATATATCAAGATAAAGTGCAGGCACTAGAGCGGGCAAGAGCGCTGTTAGATAAAACAGTAAAACCAAATCAAGTAAACGAGTTTTTGCAATCGATAAACGAATCGCCGATAGAACAAAGCACAAAAGTTATAAATCTTTTGAAACGCTCTAATGTGGATATATTTAATCTTAACGAATGCCTACATTTATTTGATGAATTTTCAAGCGTAGTGTTGAGCGAAATTAATGTTGAAGTGAAGTACGAAGGGTACCTTAAAAGGCAGTGGTTGCAAATAAAAGAACTCAACCGCGCGGAAAATCAAAAATTGGATGCCAATTTAGATTATATGAATATAGATGGCTTAAGAATTGAGGCAAGGCAAAAATTAAACAAAATAAAACCGCTCACAATAGGGCAAGCAAGTAGAATTAGTGGGGTTAATCCCGCAGATATCTCGGTGTTGTTAATATATCTAAAAAAGATTCAAAAATAGGTATTAGATGTTTGATAATGGGGGCGCAAGACTGTTCTATAAAATTTGATTACACAAACAATTCTTAATTTTTTGCTTGCGAAAAAGCAATAATGTGCAATTTTAATAAAAGTTTGAATAAATAATGTTATACAAAAGCAATAGTAATTTATAAAATATAAAGGTGAAAAATGAATAAATCGATCGATGAAATTATAAAAAATAAAAAAGTAATTTTAATGGACTTTGATGGCACTATCACAGATACCGAGCCACTAAACTACTTAACTTGGGTAAAGTGCCTAGAGCCCTACGGCATACAGTTTACAAAGGAGCAATTTAAGCAAATTGTGGGGCGTCCTATAAGTAGTATTGCCGATTATTTTCAAGAGCAGTACCCAGATAGTTTTGATAGAGATGAGTTTTTGAGCAAAGTTTCTGATTATGTAAGAATATTTATGGACATAGAAAAACAGGTTTATGTGCCTATGTTTGATTATGTCAAAGATATTTTGGCGTATAAAGATAAACAAAAGTTTGTGGTGTCCAATCAAACGCGCCCGCTAATAGATAATATGCTATCTAAATGGGGGGTGCAGGGGGAATTTACAAGAATTATATCTTGTATGGATGAAAAGTTGAATAAATTAGATATCTACGATAAATGTCAAGAATATTTTGGGGTGCCAGCAACCGATTGCGTGCTGTGTGAGGATATGCAAGTGTACCTAGATGCAGGCAAAGCGCACGGAATGGCAACAATAGGCATCCAACACAGCTATAATATAGTAAAAAATGCCGATATAATCATAACTCCATACGGCAGTCAAATTGCGCAAACAGAACCCGAAAAATAAAACAGCAAGTGCATATAATTAGAAGTTTTATGATGCATACTAAATGCATATTGAGCTACATAAAAACTAATAACTAAAATTAAAGGATATTACATAAAGCAAAAAATTTGCTTCTAAAATAATTAGATAAATTAGAGACTAACCACTAAAAACAATTTTTAATATTCTATGAAAAAGCATTGCCAGTGTGATTAATGCTTTTTTTTGATAAATATAAATAAATGTTAAACTGTGCATCAATAAAATTAAAACAAGTATTTGTGTATTTTTTATAAGTAAGATATATTTTATGCAATAAGGTATTGAAATTTTTAGGCAAATAGTATATAATAATATAACGGAGTTAATTATGGAAAGTTTTAAGAAAGTTATGGATAATATGAAGGCACTTGTAAAGCCCGGTGAGATTATTGGCGTGGCTTGCAGTGGTGGCAGAGATAGCATCAGTTTGCTACACTACTTAAACACGATTAAAGAGGACTTGGATATAGAGGTTGTGTGCATCAATATCAATCACAGTATTCGCGATACTAGTGACCGCGATACTCGCTTTGTTGTAGATTTTTGTCAAGAAAATCACATCAGGTGCTACAAATTTGTCATAGATTCCTACAACCTTGCGCGCACAAGGCACTTGACGCTAGAGCAGGCAGCGCGCGAGGGGCGCTACGAGATGTTCCGCGCTTTGATAAAAAAGGGAATTGTGGATAAAATAGCGCTTGGGCACCACATCAGTGACCAAGCCGAAACTGTGCTTATGCACATTTTGCGTGGGGCTGGGCTTGCGGGCGCCAGTGGCATGGCAATGTCTAGCGAGGGTATATTCATACGCCCTATGCTAAATATCTCTCGCAAGACCATAAACGATTATATTGTTGAAAATGACCTAAACTATGTAGATGACGAAACAAATGACGATAGTTCTTATACAAGAAACTTTATCCGCAATGAGATTTTTCCTAAACTTGAGGAAAAGTTCCCTAATTGTCAGGAAAATCTTGCCAACTTTGGCAACATTTGTCGCAAGGATGATGAGTACATAGATAGCCTTGTAACACTGGATGCTGTAATTGTCAATAAAGAGGCACACACTGTAAAATTGCCTCGCAACTACTTTGTATATCCCGAGCCTATTGTGAATAGAATGATTAGGCGCGCCTTTCATAGCATAGATGTTTATGCAGATATCGAATCTAAACATATCGAAATGATAAAAGCACTTGCGCGAATGGGCGAAAATGGCTCTAAAGTAAGCTTGCCAAACAAAATTTTTGCCATTTGCGAATATGATTACATAACAATATTCAAAAAAGTGCCTAAAAAAAGCACTCAGGCTTGGGTATTTAGAACAGGCAGAATTAAAATAGATGGTTTGGGCACTTTGATTATACGCAAGGCAAGCAATGCTGATATTGAGCCGAACAAACTTAAATTTGACCCTGATAAATTGCCAAAAGGCGTGATGTGGCGTTTTAGGCGCGATGGCGATGTATTTGAAAAGTTTGGTGGTGGCACTAAAAAATTGAAAAGCTATCTTGTAAACAAAAAGGTACCTGCACGCTTGCGTGATAATTTGCCACTTTTGGCGGGTGAAAACGAGGTCTATGTAATTGCGGGTGTGGAGATTAGTGAAAAGATAAAAATAGACGAAAATACTAAAACAATTTATGAGGTAACATTGAATAGAGAGGATAATTAAAATGTCAAATAACAAAGACGATAAAGAGGTTTTGAAAAATATTTTACATAAATTGATAAAGGGTACAGATACTAAATCGATTGTGTACGAAGCAATAGAGCGAGATGACGATAGTACGCTAAATATGCTTGTAGATGCGGGCTATAAGTTTGGTGTTAAGGATAATTTTGTGTTTAGCGCTGTAGATTTGAAGGCAAAAAAATGTCTTGATGTTTTGCTAAAAAATGGCGCCTCGATAACGGCATCGGGCAGAACAATGGTATCTGGAGATTTTACAAATTTGGAGCCATTGGAACTTGCGTGCTTAACTAATCAAATTGATGTGGCAGAAAAACTTGTTCAAAACGGTGCTTCGCTTAAAACTGTTTACGGCAAAAACATTTTAGTAAAGTACGCAAAATACATTAGCAAAGATGAGGGCGATGTTCTTAAGCACCTACATAGGGAGTATTTGCAAGCGCACAACAATGACTTAGATATTAAAATGTAGGCAAATTTGTCTAAATATGGTAAAAAACAAATAAAATTCACGAAAAAATTGTGAATTTTTTGACTTTTTATGCGTAAAATAGTTTACATTTTGTATAAAAATAATTAAAATATACTAAACCTTTTTTGTAAAGGCTTGATGGAGATTTTTTAATATGAAAACTGTATATAAAAGATGCCCTAGATGTGAATTGAACTACATTAAAAAAGGCGAGGACTACTGCAGCGTTTGCATCAACGAAATGAATTCGAGGAGTGATAGCAACTTTGATGTAGAATTAGAACTTTGCCCTATTTGTAAAACTAATTATATCACAGAGGACGAAATTATGTGTGCCTCCTGCGCTGCCGAAAAGGAAGCCGAAGGTGCCGATATTGACGATATAGATATTTCGGAGTGGAATGAGTACATCAACGAGGAAGGGGTAGAACCGAATAGTGATGAGGATGAAAATCTTGGCCCAATGGCCTCTATGGGCAGTATCGATGATGGCTACGATGCGGGCTTGACGGACGAACTGGATATGGACGATATTGCCGACCTAAACTTTGATGATATCGATGAACTTGCAAAAGACGAATTTGGCGCCGATTTTGAGGACGAATTTGATGATGACGATGACGAGTTTGATGATGATGACGACGAGTTTGATGACGACGATGACGATGACGACGACGATGATGATTTTGATAAATAGTACTGAATAGTATTGAAACTTTAGAATAGCATATGATAAATAAGACATAAAGGGTTGTTATTTTTAACGGCCTTTTTTGTTTAGGTTCTTTATTATTAATGGGGGTATAGTGAGTTATAGATTCAAACTTTTGCTAAACTCTTTTCGCTAAATTTTTGCTAACCCCACGAATATTAAAGAATGTTTATACTGGTAGAGATTATAAAGTGCTTTGTGCAATAGTTGCTTGCTTGCATAAAGCCGAACAATATAATTAAAAATGTTTTTTAATGATATAATTGATTTCACACAATAATTAAAAATGCTTCATATAATATCTGTATGGAAATTAGTTGTTGTTTTATAGTGCTAAACGAGGAGCAGACTTTGGAGCGCATACTAACTTGTGCTAGCAAGTTTGCTGACGAAATTGTAGTTGTTGATACCGGGAGTTGCGATGCCTCGATTGAAATAGCAAAAAAGTTTACCGATAAAGTTTACAATTTTAAGTGGGTAGATGATTTTAGCAAGGCGCGCAACTTTGCGTTTTCAAAGGCTACAAAGCCGTATCTTATGTGGCTAGATGCTGATGACTACATTGATGATGCAAACATAGCTAAAATTTTGGAGTTCAAAAAGTTAAATGCAGATTTTGATGTTGCTTATATGCTTTATGCCACAGCATTTGATGAGGCAGGCAACACTACCTTTTGTTATAAGCGCGAGCGCATAGTAAAAAACGCACCACAGTTTAGGTTTGTAGACCCTATACACGAAGTTATTGTGCCTAGTGGCAAGGTAGTTCATTTGGATATTACTATCGAGCATAGAAAGGTAAAGCAGTCCGACCCTTTGCGTAATCTTAACTTTTATAGGCGTCTAAAAGCTAAAGGCGTGCCGTTTACTGCACGCATGCAGTTTTACTACGCAAACGAGCTGTTTTATACACACAACTACGCAGAGGCAGTTGTGGAGTACCAAAACTTTTTGCAAAAGCCCGCATTTGTCGAAAATCAAATACAGGCATGTCTAAACTGCGCGCAGTGCTACTATGGTATGCAAAATATAAGGCTTGCATATCAAATGTTATATTCTAGTTTTTTATATGATAAACCGCGCAGTGAAGTACTGTGTCAGCTTTCGTTATATCTTTGTAACGAAGGCAAGTTTGAGCAGGCCAAGTACTGGCTACACAAGGCAATAGGTAAACCTAACTATGATAGCGGAGCTTTTATATTAAAAGATTGCTACGATTTTATTCCTTATTATAACCTTGCGTACTGCGAGTTTAGGCTAAAACACTACAAAAAAGCATCGTTTTATGCTAAAAAAGCGCTTGATTGCAAGCCCAGTGATTTGGATGCCAAAAAGAACTATGAATATTATACAAGTCTAGCGCAAAAAAATCAAAAAAAACAATGAATTCAATTTAGGTAAAGCAAGAACATATTGGTTTGTTAAACAAAACCCTTTCGGAATTGCTCACTCTGCTTGACAATAAAAGCAAATTATATTATAATTTATCGTACACTATGTGTGCGATTTTTTTGTGTTAAGAAGGTTTTTATGGCAAATTTTACTGTGCATCTAGCAATAGCGCAGGAATGGGCAAGACTGCACAATAAGTTTTATTCTGATGATTTTATGTATGGTGCAGTGGCACCCGATTTACTGGCAAAGATAAATAATTTACAAGGGAATTTTCATTATGGCATAGCTACAAAAGATATGCCAATAGTATTACAATACAAAAATAAAGTAGATCTGCACAAATATGTAATGCAAAATGATATTAATAGTGATTATGATTTAGGCTACTTTTTGCATTTAGTAGTAGACTACTACTTTTTTAATGTTTTTTTAGATTTAGATAAGATAGCAAAATTGCCTTTTAATTTCAAGCAAGCTTTGTACGAAAACTACGATGCCACTTTGCCGTATGTAAATAGTAAATACAATGTAAAGTACGATTGCTCTTACAAAGAGCTTGAGTACGTCAAAGATAGGTACGCAAATTTTGTGGGTGGCAACTTTAGATGTTTACTGTACGACAACGCAAAATTGAGCCAATTTATAGAGGATATGGCACACATAGATTTATTTGAACTTTACGAAACAATTAAAAATGGCAACTCAAAGGAGATCAGTTATGTTAGATAAATATAATTTTAAGGAAAGCGAGCCTAAATGGCAGGAGTATTGGCAGGAGAACAAGGTTTATGCATTTGACCCAAACTCTGAAAAGCCAATATTTTCGATAGATAATCCGCCTCCAACAGTGAGTGGGCACATACACATAGGGCACATATTTTCGTACTCGCAAAGCGAATTTATAGCGCGCTACAAAAGGATGACTGGCTACAATGTGTTTTATCCGTTTGGGTTTGATAATAACGGACTGCCTACCGAGCGGTTGGTTGAAAAAGAGCGCGGAATACGCGCACACACACTGCCAAGAGAGGAGTTTACACAAATTTGTTTGGATGTGGCAAGCAAGTATGTAGATGACTACAAGCGCGTGTTCATAATGGCGGGCAACAGTGCAGATTTTGACCTTAAGTACAGCACAATTAGCAGTGAAGTGCAAAAAATATCGCAAAAATCGTTTTTAGATTTATATAAAAAAGGCAATGTTTACTATGCGCAAAAACCAGCTATTTGGTGCACCGAATGTAGAACATCTATAGCGCAGGCAGAACTTGAAAGCAAGGACCTAGAATCTACATTTAACTACATGAACTTTGAGTGCAAGGCGCTAAACAAGAGCATCGAAATTGCAACTACGCGTCCCGAAATGCTGTGCGCGTGCGTCTGCGTGTTTGTGCATCCCGAGGATGAGCGTTATAAGGACTTTGTGGGGCAAAAAGTTGAGGTTCCCCTTTATGGCTTTGAGGTGCCAGTTTTGACTGATGATGTAGTGGATAAAGAAAAGGGCACCGGCGCCGTTATGTGCTGTACATTTGGGGATGAAACCGACCTTTTGTGGCAGGAAAAGCACAACTTGCCTATTAAAGTTGCCATAGATGATGGCGGGCGTATGACCGAACTTGCAGGCAAATATGCGGGCTTAAAGATTAAGCAGGCGCGCGAACAAATTATAAATGATTTGCAGGAAAGTGGAAAATTGATTAAGTCCGAAACGCTTGTGCACGCCGTATCTACGCACGAGCGCTGTGGCACGCCTATGGAAATTTTAATTAAAAAACAGTGGTTTGTTGATTTGTTGAGCCACAAGGATGATTTTATTGAAATGGGCAAAAAGGTGCATTGGTACCCTGACTATATGAAAAATAGATATTTTGAATGGGTGGCTAATGTCGACCGCGATTGGTGTATTTCGCGCCAACGCTACTTTGGAGTGCCGATTCCCGTTTGGTACTGCAAGCACTGCGGGCAAGTTATTGTTGCGGACGAAAGTCAACTGCCTTGCAACCCTATTGTAGATAAACCACCAGTAAGCACTTGTCCACACTGTGGCGCAAGCGAGTTTGAGGCAGAAACCGATGTGTTCGATACTTGGCATACATCCTCTGTAACTCCGCAAATCAACTGCGGTTGGGGCACAGATAGGTATGGCAAAATGATGCCTATGAGTCTGCGAACTAATGCACACGAAATTATTCGCACTTGGGATTTTTATACCATAGTAAAATCGTTCT
This sequence comes from uncultured Clostridia bacterium, assembly GCA_944332315.1. Taxonomy (GTDB): domain Bacteria; phylum Bacillota; class Clostridia; order Christensenellales; family UBA1242; genus CAKVOD01. Next base: position 21,151 of record CALVJT010000018.1, on the reverse strand, counting down.
ATCACTCCAATTGTTTGCCGTGGGAAAATGTTATGATATCGGGCTTTGTGCTTGCCGATAAAGATAACAAAATTTCTAAAAGCAAAAACAACGCTAAATTCTCACCCGAAAGTTTGATAAACGAAAAATCTGCCGATGTAACGCGCTATTGGTCGGCTACGGGTAGCCTTGGCAAGGATATTATATTTAGTGAGGGCGAGTTTAAGAACGGCGCCAAACTCGTAAATAAAATTTGGAATGCCAGCAAGTTTGTGCTATCATTTTTGCAGGATTATGTGGTAAAACAGCCTACATTACTGCCTATAGACCAATGGATAATAGCAAAATTTAATCAAATGCAAAAAAGCTTTAGGGCTTATTTGGATAAATACGAAATTGGGCTTGCTATGGCGGAACTAGAAAAGTATTTTTGGAATTTTTGCGATAATTATATCGAAATTGCAAAACGCCGTTTATATAATCCGCAAATATTTGGACAAGATGCAACCGATAGTGCTAAATACGCTTGCTTTGTGGTGCTAAAAGAAATGCTAAAGATGTTTGCAATTTATTTGCCACACATTTGCGAGGAAATTTATAAAGATTACTTTGAAAAATATGAGGGCGAAATTTCTATACACAAAACGCAAATATCCTATATTCCGCTAGAATCTGTGGAGGATATTGTAGAGCAGGGCGATGCGGTGGTAGAAATTGTATCAAGCATAAGGCGCTATAAATCGGAAAATAATCTTTCGCTAAAATACGAAATACCAAAATTGATAATTAAAGGGTATCCAGAATATGTGCGCACTTTTGATGGCGATATCAAAGCCGTAGGTTGCGTTTTGGATATACAATATCAAAATGGTGATGAGCGCGCAGTTATTATAGAGTAAATGCATTGTATATAAAAATGTTGGATAGACTATAAAAATATTTACTATAACAGAATAAAATAGCTATTATACCCCAAAGAAAAGCTCTTTGCAAAATGCAAGGGCTTTTTTATTTTTACATATGTAAATACAAATCTTTTAATTTTTTTAGTTTTTTTATCTTTCATTTCTCAATATTAAGGACATATGCCCTTAATATTATGTTAAAGACTAAAAGTGTGCTTGTATCTTTTTTAGTTTACGCTTTTTCATAAAATACATCTCTTATTTTGTGCAACTTTTAGGATGTACTTTATTTATTCTTTTTTTATGTTTTAGTAAGATATAAAAAGACAACTTTAGGCGCCATTAGCCTGTGTTGTCTTTGCTAGATTTTTTAGATGCCTTTCGTTTAGGTGGGGGCGCAGTTGTGGGGGTAGGTGTTATTGTTTGCGTTGTCGCTGGTGTGCTATCTACTGCACTACGATTAGTTAAAATAATGGTATCTATGTTATTTGCTTGTGGGGTAGCAGAAGTGGATATGGCGCCTTGCGTTAGTGGTGTTTGAACATTAAGGGGAATTGCCGAATTAGATGTGGCTACTTGCGCATCATTTAGTTCTTTATCGGGAGATTGTTTATCTTGCTTATTTTTTGATTTATCTTTTGGTTGCAATAAAATAAGTTTGCCTTTTTTTACCGTTGCGTAAATTAAAAGCCAAATGCCTGCAATGCCTATAATTGTGTACAAAAATCTACTGCCAAAGTGCGCCTGTGTGCCAAATATGCCTGCTATTAAATCAAACTGAAACATTCCTATGCTAAACCAATTTAATGCTCCAGCAATTACAATAATTAACATTATAAAATTAAACATAATATCACCTTATTTTATTTTTGACACTTTGTTATAAAATTAAACAACACAAATTAGTATTGTTTGTAAGCAAAATAGTTAAATGCATAATCATTATAGTTAATTAAATAATCAAATAGTGTAAAATATAGTAAATAACTAAACTAAAAAGTTTGTCAAAACTGCACAATTTTAGAACAAAGTTAGTACAAAAGTGGGTAGTTATCCACATTTTGTGCACATTTGTGGATAACTTATCCACAAAGTTGTTTTTAATAAAGGATATAACTTGTAGCTTGCGAAAAAATAAGGGTTCTATAATATTCGTGGGCGTTAGCAAAAATTTAGCGAAAAGAGTTTAGCAAAAGTTTGAATCTATAACTACCGTTAATAATAAAGAACCAAAATAAGAACCTAAAAAATACAAACATCTATTTAATGTACAAAAAACAATATTAGTTGTATGGGATATCTAACGCTTAAGCATCTCACAATGCTAGCACTATAAATATGCCCTATATTATGGTTGAATATAGAATTGCGTATTTGTGTTTTATTATAGATGCGTATTTGAATATTATACTTTTAAGCTTGCGTAAAAAGAATTTCTAAAATAAAGAGAACTATTTATTTGTTTGACTTTTTTAGTAAAAAAAGTTATCCTTATAAATAAGGAGAAAACTATGGATAAAAGATTACAACCACTTTTTACACCTTGGAAAATCGGGGATGTAGAAATAAAAAACCGCATAGTGCTTTGCCCTATGGGTGGCACTTCGCTTTTTGGCTGGATGGAGCCTAATAAGTTTGATGAGGAATCGGCTAATTTCTTTTTGGAGCGCGCAAAAAACAATGTTGGGTTGATTATACCCGGTATTGCTCCGCTTAAAGATACTATTGGTGGGCGCTGGCTTTATCAAAACAAAAAGATGTTTAAGAAACTAAAGGATTATATGGTTGAAATTCACAAGACGGGCGCAAAACTTTTTGTGCAGTTGACAGCGGGTTTTGGACGCTCCTTTGCCATAACTGATAGTTTACTGCTTTTGATAAAAAACAAGGTTTTAGGCAAAATTGCCAAACCTATTATAGATGCCTCTTATTTGTGCGCAAGCCCTAGCGAGTTGCCATCTCGATGGGCAGAGGGCGTTACAGTGCGCGCTTTAACAAAGCAGGAGATTTTGGAAATGGTGGATGCGTTTGCCAAAACAGCCAAACTTTGCAAGGAAGCGGGCGTAGATGGGGTGGAAGTTCACGCCGTGCACGAGGGGTACTTGCTCGACCAGTTTACAACTCCGTACACCAATCATAGAACGGATGAATATGGCGGGAGTTTTGAAAATAGATATCGCTTTGCTGTGGATGTGGTAAAGGCAATAAAATCGGCGTGCGGACAAGATTATCCAGTTTCTTTGAGGTACTCGGTGACAAGCAAAACTAAAGGCTTTGATTCGGGCGCTTTGCCTGACGAGGAGTATACCGAAGTTGGCAGAACTATGGAGGAAAGCGAAAAGGCTGTAAAGTATCTGCAGGATGCTGGCTACGATATGTTAAATGCCGATAACGGCACCTATGATGCGTGGTATTGGGCTCATCCGCCAGCATATATGCCACAAAATTGCAACTTAAAGGATGTGGAGCACATAAAACAGTTTGTGGATATACCCGTTGTCTGCGCGGGCAGAATGGAGCCTTTGGTGGGCGCGCAAGCCGTGCAGGAAGGTAAACTTGATGGCGTGGGATTTGCTCGTCAGTTTTTGACCGATGCTGAATGGGTAACCAAGCTAATTGAGGATAGACCCGAAGATATTTTGCCTTGCATTTGTTGCCACAACGCTTGCTTTACTATGGCACACTACAAAGGCGTGGCTAATGACCAAGCGTTTGACGATGTAAAGCATATGTCTAGATGCGCGCTAAATCCGCAAACTATGCAAAGCAAAAAGTTCGAAATCAAGCCCGCAAAACAACCTAAAAAGGTGGCTGTCATCGGAGGCGGTATAGGCGGGATGGAAGTGGCGCGCGTTGCCACACTGCGCGGGCACGATGTTACAATCTACGAAAAAACTGATAGCCTTGGTGGCGTGTTTGTGCCAGCATCTGTGTTCGATTTTAAGGAAAAGGATAGGCAACTTATAGAGTACTATAAACGCCAAATACAAAAACTCAATATTAAAGTAGAGTTTAATACCGAAATTAATGATATAAATCAACTTGATGCCGATGAGGTGGTAATTGCAACGGGGGCAAAACCTAAAACTTTGCATATAAGCGGTATTGAAAGTGCTATAGAGGCAGTAGATTACTTGCGCGGGAATGAGGATATCGGTGATAAAGTTATAATAATAGGCGGAGGACTTACGGGATGCGAAATTGCTTACGATTTGCATAAAAAAGGCAAACATCCTGTTATAGTGGAAATGAAAAATGACCTTATGGCAGTGCGCGGACTGTGCCTTGCAAACTCGTCGTACCTGCGCGATTACTTTAAGTGGAAGCAAGTGCCTGTGTACCTAGAAAGTGGCGTTAAAGAAATAAAAGAAAATTCGGTAGTAATAGTTGATAAATCGGGCAACGAAACTGAGCTAGAAAAGGATGCAGTTATTGTATCTGTGGGCTATAACCCAGCACCTATCGCAAAAGCAGGCAAGCATACGCATATCGTTGGCGATGCCTACGAGGTGGGCAACTTGCGCACAGTAATATGGCGCGCATGGGAAGTTGCTCAAAAATTATAGTTATATTGGATTATTTATTGTTTATAAACAATTTAATTTGCTAAATTTTTTGTAATTTAGTGATTAAAATTTTTGTAAATGTATAATGCTATATAAAAGTACATTATGTTAATTTAAATAAGCAATATGCTATGAATAAAATTTTATAAAAATACTTGACAAAGCGCACAATAATATGTATAATACTCTTACAAAAAACTATCGCCAAAGACAGCAAGCGGAGTTATCCACAATATGCTATGGCATACTTGCCGAGGAGATAATATAGGTAAATGATACTTTGCGCAGGGCAAGGTTTTACTCTATGCTATCTCAGGGGGCATAGAGTTTTTTGTTACTATAGAAAGGAGGATGGAAATGTCTGCTAATCAGGAAAAGAAAAAGCTTATTGTAGAAGAGATAAAAGAAAAGATTCAAAATGCAAAATCTATTATTTTTATCGACTACAGAGGCCTAAATGTCAATAACGACATCAAATTGCGCCGTGAATTTAAGAAAAATAACTGCGATTATAAAGTCTACAAAAACAGACTATTCTTGCGCGCGCTTAACGACCTTGGCATTACCGGATATGAGGATAGATTGCAAAACACTTTATCTGTAGCATTTAGTTATAATGACGAAACCGATGCTGCTAGAGTGGCTAAAAAAGCACTTGAGGATAATCCAACAATCGCGATTAAGTTTGGTATTATCGATAAACAATTCATAGACGAAAATGCTGTAAAGGCTCTTGCAGATCTTCCATCAAGAGAAGTTCTGGTGGCAAGGTTGCTTGGTCAACTCAATGCACCTGCACAACAACTTTGCAGTGTGCTATCTGCTACTACAAGAAATCTAGTTTATGCGCTTGACGCTATTGCAAATAAAAATTAAAATTTTTTAGGAGGAATTTATTATGGAAATCAACGAAATTGTAGAAGTTATTAAAGGTATGACACTTACACAAGTTAGCGAACTTGTTAAAGCTTTAGAGGAGGAATTCGGTGTTAGCGCAGCTGCTCCTGTTGCAGTTGCAGCAGCTCCTGTTGCTGGTGGCGCTGCTCCAGCTGCTAGCGAGGAAAAGAGCGAATACACAGTTGTATTGAAAGCTGTTGACGCTGAAAAGAAGCCAGCTATCATAAGAACAGTTAAGGAAGTTACAGAACTTGGACTTTTGGACGCTAAAAAGCTTGTTGATGGCGCTCCTGCTACAATCAAAGAAGGCGTATCACCTGAAGCTGCAAAGGAAATGAAAGAAAAACTCGAAGCAGCTGGTGCTACAGTAGAATTAAAATAGTCTATCCTATTTCTATAGTTAAAAACTCATTCAAAAGAATGAGTTTTTTAATTTTTTTTTCAATATTATTTATATTTTTATAATTTTATAATAAATTTGTTAAATTAATTGCAATAATTTTTAATTTTGTGGTATACTACAGTTAATGCAAGAGGAGGAATGTTATGAGAAAAAATATAATGTTTGGGGGGGGGGGGGGTATATAAGGATTCGAATACACAAACCAAACCTACAAAAATAATTAATGGCAATTTATGTATAAAAAAACAGGATAATACAAGACAAAAGAGGACTTTTGTCTTTTTGTTGTTTTTTATGTTTGTATTAGGTTTTGTTTTAGCAATATCTATGACCTATTCACTGCTCAGTGATTCAAAAACTGCTTCAGGCTCTATTGTCTTTGACTGGGACACTCCAGCAATGAATTATGATACTGGCATAGGGATGACTTATACAAATGAACAGAATGAAAATGGAATAGTGAGATTTAATAATGTTGGTGATTCGTTAAATGTTAGTATAGATGACAATAACTTAGACATCAATTATTATATGCGTATTGAATATATATTTGAGAGTATAACTTCTGGCGTTTCATTCACAGAAGGCACATATAGTTTTAGTGATGGAACAACAAGTATGTCCACTCCCGTAGAAACGGCATCTGATGAAGGGTATGCATTTGTGTCGAATTCCAGTACGCAAGTGCGTAAGGGTGTGACATTTGATATTCTATCACAGTTATCAAACTTCAAATATACTGGCACAGATATTACAGATACAAAATTAGAAGTGGTAGTGTATGCAGATACAACGAATACTTTTGATAGAGATTGTGCCAGAAATAGTTTTGTGGTTAACCTAAGTGCTTCTTATACAAACTTAGCATTAGACGATACATATTCTATTTATGTTTGCGATGGATCAGATCTAACAAAATGGTATAGTGATAGGGTATCGACTTATGACCCTGTCCAAGCATTGATGGCAAGTTCTATGTGGAATGATGCCACGGATAGCCTAGTTTCTAAATACTCTGATAATACTGGGTCTCTCAATATAGATTATGGAACAATTAATAGTTTTTTGGGTAAGACAAGCAATGAAGAAGGGCAGTGGAATGTATATATATTCAATATCGAAGACGAACTAGTTCGTGCTACGGAAGCACTAGGTTGGTATAGTAGATTTAATGACTATGACCCAGATTTCCAAGCTGCTAATATAATATTATATTATGGTTCGAGTAGCACTCCAGCGATACTAGTGTCTGCTATATTTGAAAACAATGCACAGAATGTAGTAGAGCGCTCTTCTCTAGCGGATGTTACTGAGACTGAAGAGTATGCAGTGTATTTTAATTTAATGAACTACTCATCTTCTAGCACTGCTATTATTGATGGCTCCATTTTTGATACAGAAGGGAAACTAGTAACTGATTTAGCCCTTAAGCAAGGCGATGGTGTGCAGATAGTAGGATACGGATCTAATGCTTATTTGGCGCTCAAGAACGCATTGGGTTCTAATAATATCATCGGTGAAGATAAGATTCCATATAATGAGTATTTCATATACAGTAAAATTGGTAGCATTTTTGGTTTGGAATCACAACAAATTGCCGGGCAAGATACTCAAAGTGATGTATTTGATGACATATATCTTGACTGGTGGATTTATGAATTTTTTAAATATTCTCCTAGTGGGGGTGTAATTACGCAGTATGCTAAGGCATTATATTCTTATTCGCCTTTGATAGATGCAGGTGAGATGTGGACTAGAAAGGAATTTACTATAGTCTACAAAGAAGATATTACAATAAATATGCCTGCTTTTGAATAGTGGCGTGCAAGGAATAGATAAATTACACACACTAAGTGTAGAAGTTAGCAAAAAGTATAGTATGTGGCAGCTATACTTTTTTAGTTTAAAAAATTAAATAAGTGATATAATTTTATTTGTATAAAATAATAAATTTTGTTAAAATAGTAGTGTTAATAAGGAGGAATTATGAAAAAAGTATTTCTACAACTGAAGTGATATTTCCTATGCCTGTGCTTATGATAGCTACTTATAACGAGGATGATAGCGTGGATGTTATGAATGCTGCGTGGGGAACTATGCTTGAGCGCGATTATATTATTTTGAATTTGACTGAATCTCATAAAACTGTAAAAAATATTAAGCAAAGAAAGGCGTTTACTGTGAGCCTTGCTGATGCAAAACATGTTATTGAGGCAGATTATTTTGGTATGAGTTCGGCAAATGTGGATAAGGATAAATTTGCAAAAAGCGGGTTGACTGCTGTTAAATCTGATGCAGTTGATGCACCGATTATAAGCGAATTTCCTATTTGCATAGAATGTGAATTTGTTAAACACCAAGGCGGGCAATACGGGTGCGGTGTTATTGGCAAAATTATAAATGTATCTGCCGAGGAAAGTGTTTTGAATGGCGATAAAGTGGATATTTCGCTTTTAGATGCCATAGCTTTTGACCCTTATACTCACGGCTATTATAAAATTGGCGAAAGGGTTGGAAACGCTTTCAAAGATGGCTTAGAGATAAAAAATAGATAAAGTTAGAACTAAATTTATAAAACAAATTTTATAAAAGATTGCTTCTGGGTGTGCTTGAAGGTTCAGCGCTGTTTAGATATTTTTAGTAGGGGTTTTCAAAAAGTCAACTGCTAAATTTTTATCTATCTAAAAATTATAAAACTTATAAAAAACAAAATGCTATTTTATTGACATCACACAATTGCAAAATACCGCGTACTATATTATTTATAGGAGGCGTTTATGGCAGATATTAAGTTTACAGCGGGCAAGGAGTATCCCGAAATTGTGGGGGCTAAACCAGATGAGCGCGTTGTGCGCTTGCTATATGAGTTGCGCAGTGGGCTGGAAAGCGAGTTGACTGCTACCTTGCAATACATATACCAGCATCAAGTGCTATTGCAGTGCAACAAAGAGGTGGCGTATATTTTAGAAAAAATATCTCTTGTAGAAATGCATCACATCGAGTTATTGGGCGAGGCCATCATTGCGTTTGGAGGCAAGCCTTGCTACATAAATAGCGAGGGTTGCGACTATAATTCAAGTAGTGTGGCTTATTATACCGACCTAAAAAGTATATTGCAAAAAGATATCGAGGATGAGCAGAACGCTGTACGCGCTTATAGAAACACCGCGCAACTTGTGGATAACGAAAGTTTGCAGGCGCTACTATATACCATTGCGGATGACGAGTGTGTACATATAAAAATTTTATCGGCGCTTTTAGACGATATGGATGTTTATAAATCGTATATGTAATATTTAAGCAAAGTTTACTTAAAAAGTGGGCTTTGCTTTTTATAATAGGCAATTCGATATAGAAAATGTATGTGCAATTTAGCAATGTTTTTGATAGGTTATTTTCTGGTTTTTAGTAAGCACACAAATAAAAAACTGCAGCCTTAAACTAATCTTACATTGTGTATAGCATAATTTCGTTTATTGGGCTACAAATTAAGATGCAAAGCACTTAGCTAAGTAAACAAGCAGTGCGCACGCACAAAAATAAAGCATAGTCAAATATTATAACTTATGTGATTAATGTGCAAAATATGGCTAAAAATAGAGCAAAACCGCGTTAATTCTTTGCTACAAGTTGCTGATATTGCCGATGCAAATAAAAGTGTAGAATAAAGCAAAATAGTGTAAGTTCCTTTTTGCAAGCATAAAAATAAAATTATAGCATATACATAGCATAGAGGTTATTATGGAAAAATTTGATGATAGGTTAGATGGTTTTTCATCTACAGAGTACGAGGCTTTGGCACAAGCATACAAAGCAAGCAAGGATGAATCACTAAACGGCGTTTTGATAGAAAATGCGCAGTTTATGGATGCGCGAGAAAATTCCGTTCAACCATTTAATGAGGATAACTTTATTTATAGCGGAGTGAATGCGCAAGCGCAAAACGCAAAAATTGCAAGCACAGTAGCCGAGAATGAAAACAAAGCGTCAATACCATTTAATGATGATGTCGTGGCGCCCGCTCCGCAAATTAGCTATGTGGGCTTAAACGAAAACGAGCGCAGATGGCTAAATGATTTAATACAAGATTTGCGCCAGTATTATAATAATGACTACGGCTTGAGCGAGTACTTGGGGCAAGAAGTACAAGAAGTGGAAAGGCCACTGCTGTATTTTGTAAGCAAAAACAAAATACTCAGTAAAATAGTCAACTTATTGTGTTCAATATTTGATAAATCTAAACTCAATAAAGAGCTAAACAACCTAGTGCTATTGCTTATATCACTATCAAAAGTGGTAAATAATAAATAAACGAATGGGGAAACTTAATTAATCGTATGAAAGTTTATCAAGTATATAGACAAAATGTTATGATTAAATTAATGCTTTGCATAGAATGCTAAAAATTGCGCATACTACATTTATGGACGAAAAGAAGCAGATTGATAAGACTACCGAACAGTTGAGCAAGGCAGAGCGCGAAATTTTGCAGGAGCATACAAGCAAAATTGCTGTGCAACTAAATCATTATTTGGACTTAAAAAAACAAAAGTTATACCTCAAGAAAAAACTAAAACACTCGCAGATTGATGAGGTTAAGCAAGAGCTTATGCGCGCAGGTAAAAATGCTGGCAATGATATTGAACCGAATCAATGGTAATTTTTTATAGATTATTAATTCAATATCATACAAATAATTGGAATAAAAAATTCTTAAAAAATTAAACTTTATTTAGGGCTGATGGGCATTCTATTAGTCCTTTTTTTGTGAAAAATTTTACTGTTGTGCGCAAATTAACTATAAGGTATCTTGTTTTATGCTAGTGCAATGCATCATATAATATTTTTTTACATTGAAACTCAAAAAAAACTAAAAATTGAAACTATATTATTGAATTTTTTGTAAAATAAATGGGTATGATTGCTTTTTTTGCTATATTTTGATACAATATAAATTAGTTTAGCACATATTAATAATTACCCGAGAGTGTTTTGTGTATTTATGCTGACAAAGATGAAAATTGTATTGCAAATTTAGTGCTAAATTATATTGAATTAATAGGTTAAAAGCCTTTATATAAAAAGCAAATACTATCTATATAGTGTTTGCCATAATGTTTTGATTTTAACAAAAATTATTAATCTGGTGCAAAATATGAATAAATACGATATTATAAAAACTACACGAACTTATCAAAAGCTGGTGGATGATTATAAGTTAGGCAAACTTGCGCATTGCCATTTACTACTATCTAAAGATAAACTTTCGCGGGAGATATTTGGCGCGTGCTTTGCAATTCTTGCAATATGTGGGGATAGTGATGAAAAAGTTGCGCACAAAATTATAAAAAAGGTGCATCCTGATGTTTTCTTTTTGCCAAAAAGTGAGGGCTTAAAGGTTGAGGATGTGGAGCTTGTGCTGGAAAGGCTAAATTACTTTCCTATGGAGGCTGATTGCAAGGTTTTTGTGCTACAAAATTTTTCATCGGCAACGGTGCAGGCGCAAAACAAGTTGCTAAAAACACTTGAGGAGACACCGCCCAATGTGTACTTTTTGCTTTGCAGTGAAAAAGAGGACGGCATATTGCCAACTATAAAATCGCGCTGTCAAACGCTAGAGCTTGAACCGCTTAGCGATAGTGCGCTGAATATTTTGGTTAGCGAGTACACTGTGGATGCGCGCACGCAAGAAATAGCAAAATTTTATGGGCGAGGCGAGATGGGGCGCATAGAGGAGGCGCTTACAAATACCGAAATTTGCGAAATGTTTGATTTAGCTGTAGATATTGTGGCAAATTTGCGCTCCTCTAGCGAAATTTTGGGCTACACTGTAAAGGTAAATAAATTTAGAAGCAATTTGCTAAAATTTGTTCAAATTTATGCCGATGTTCTGCAGGAAATTTTGCGTGTGCAAATTTTAGGCAAGTGTGATTATAAAAATTTGCAGTTTGAAAGTTTGAAGGAAAAAATTTCGAAAAATGCAATTTTGGCACTGCAAAGCAAGTTGATTTTGATTATTGAAATGATAGATAGATTTTGCAATACTACTTTAATTATTGATAATGTTTTAATTGAAACTTGTAAATGTAAACTTTTGCCATAAAATTAGACATTGTATAATTGAATAGATAAAAACATTAAATTCATAAAAACAAAAAATTTTAAAAAATATTTCAGGCTGTAGACAAACTACAGATAGAAAACGCAATATAATTTGTAATTTACTTTTTTCGTAAGAAAAAAGTAAAATATTATTGTGTTTTGTACACAAAAACATATTTTTTGTTGTTTTTTGACCACGGGTCAAGGGCGAGAGCCCTTGGACTAGGGTTCTAGGGGATGGAATATCCCCTAGAATTTAAAAAGGGTGCAGGATACTTGTTATTTTGCACATATGTATAAAAAGGCATATCAAAAAATATACATATTAATTTTTAATAAAATGTAAAAAATTACATATGTAAACTAGCAACACATTTATAATTTAAGCATATGTTTAGGAGTGAATATGAATAAGGTTGGAGTAAAATCTAGTTATACTTTATGGGTAAAGCCTATCGAGGTTCCGCAGGGGTGCCAAATAAAAGTGGGCGATAAGTTGCTTGTGGAGGATGACAACGGCAAACACCTAGTAGAAACGGTGGTTTTAGGCTTGCAAGATAGCAAAACTAGCGACCTAAAGTTTATTAAAGTTGCCGATGAGCACGATATAAAAAGTCAGATAAAAAACATATCTAAACTTAAATATGCGCAGACTTTGTGTAACAAACATATTCAAGAACTTGCACTTGATATGCAATTAAAAAAAGTTTATGTGAATTTTGATGCATCTAAGGTTATATTTTACTTTACATCTGATACTCGCGTGGATTTCCGCGAGCTTGTAAAGCGTTTGGCAAGTGCACTTGCGCGCACTAGAATTGAGATGAGGCAGATTAGCGAGCGCGAGGAAGTGGCTTTGATGGGGGGCGTGGGTGCTTGCGGTAGAATATGTTGTTGCACAAGTTTTTTGGAAGACTTTGGCAAAGTATCTATAAAAATGGCAAAAAATCAGGGCATTGCACTCAATCCGAACAAAATAAACGGATACTGTGGCAAGCTGTTGTGCTGTCTTGGCTACGAAAATTCGGCTTACCTAGAGGCTATGAAAACTATGCCTAAAGTGGGCTCGCAGGTTATGCTACCTGATGGCTCGCAGGGCATTGTGCACTACAATCATTTAATAAAAAAGATTGTAAGGGTAAAGGTGCAAGAGGGCGATGCTTTTGCAATTAAAGATTGTGCGCTTGAGGAGCTATTAAAATGCAATGATTCAATTGAATTTGCGGGTGCGTGTCCACATCAACTACAGGATGATGGCGAATAGGGGGATTTATGGACGACATTTTAAGAGAGGATAGCCTTTTGATAAATGATTACAAGGTTTATCAAAACAAAAATGCCTACTGCTTTACTAGCGATAGTGTGCGTTTGAGTAGATTTGCTAAATGCAAAAATAGTGATAATGTACTTGAGTTGTGCGCAGGCTGTGGCATAGTTAGTTTGCATAAGTTTGCCGAAAACGAGCAGGCGGGAGATAAAGGTAGGGGCAAGTTCTATTTAATTGAACTGCAAAAGGTGCTTTTTGATTTATTAGTTAAAAACATTGAAGTAAACAATTTGCAAGATTGTTTTGTGCCTATTAATGATGACTTAGCAAACACCTTTAATTATGTAAAAAAATCTACAATGGATGTAGTGCTTTGTAACCCGCCTTATGAAAAAAGTGATAATGGCTTCAAAAAACAAAATGAGAGCGAACGCATTGCGCGCGCCGAAGTTACTACCAACTTTTTGACAATTGCAACCGTTGCGGGCAAAGCCTTGCGCTACGGGGGTGCTTTTTACTTTATTTGTAAGAGCGAACGACTTTTTGAGGTTGCTCAAGCCCTTAATGAGAACGATATGAAAATTAAAGTGGTGGAATTTATTAAAAAGGGCTCTCGCTTCCGTTTGGCGCTAGTAAAGGCGGTTAAGGGCGCAAGTGATGGCGTAGAGTTTAGCGTGCACAACGAATGTGAAAATGTGGATAATGAAATATAAAAACAACCACACATTTTAGTAAAATATTATACATTATTTATATTTGTAATTATATTAAATTATTGGAATTATCAAAATTAACATAAAGTTAAAAATTTAATGCATTATAATATGTATTTTTATGTAGATTGTTGCAATATTTGTAGATTTTATTAGGTAAAGTATGTATTTGAATTAAAATTAAATATATGTATTTGAATAAATGCAAAATTAAAAAGCAAAATATATAAATTAAATAACCAATTTGAAATAAATAAAAAGAATAAAATAGATAACATTAATAAAAATTAAGAAAGTAAGATATTAATAATTAAAAAAATTATAAACTAGTGGAGTGTTATGGATAAACGAGAGTACAATTTTTATTTTGTAGGGACGCCCATAGGCAATTTTGACGAAATGACTTTTAGGGCAGTGGAAATACTAAAAAGTGTGGACGAAATTTGGTGCGAGGATACACAACATTCGGTAGTATTATTAAAGCACTTTGAAATAAGCAAGCCTTTGCAGAGTTTTCATAAATACAGCCCCAAAAGCAAAGTGGAAAATTTGATGCAAAAACTAAATGCGGGCAAGCGCATTGCATATATATCGGATGCGGGTATGCCTTGCATAAGTGACCCTGGGTACCGAATAGTTCTAGAGCTAATAAAAAACAACATTGAATACACTGTTGTATCTGGGGCGTGCGCGTGCATAAATGCGCTTATTTTGAGCGGGCTAAACACGGATAATTTTTATTTTGTTGGTTTTTTGAAAGATAAAAAATCGGAACGAATGGAGCAAATACAAAATATAATTGATATAAAGGCAACCTTAATTTTTTATAGCAGTATGCACAATATAAACGAGGACTTGCAGTTTTTGCATCAAGTGCTTGGGGATAGGCAATGCGCTGTTATGCACGAAATGACAAAGTTGTACGAAAGTGTTGAGCGCGGAACATTGGGCCAAATGCAAATAGCGGATGCACGCGGAGAATATGTTGTGTGTGTAGAGGGGTGCATACCCCAACGAAAACAAATGAGTATGGAGGAGTACTTAGAGCAATGTCTTAAAAGCACCGAACCTAAAGAAGCTATAAAACAAACAGCAAAAATGTACAACTTGCCAAAAAATCAAGTATATCAACTTTATATAAATAAATATAAAGAGTAGTTGTTAGCGTAGCAAAGTGCTATGCTTTTTAATTTTAGACTGTAAAATCAATGTTGGGGCATTATGGGTTATTGTTTTTTGCTAAAAAAGACTTTCAGTGTAAAATTATCAATTAGGCGCATATAATAGTGTAGGTGAATTATGCAAAAACTAATTATTAAAGTGGGTTACAATGATACTTTTGAAAAGATTGCCGAAAGGTACAACCTTACTTGCAAAATTTTGAGTATGGCAAACGAGGGCAAAACTCAAGTGGAGGAGGGTGATTACTTAGTAATTCCGTTTAGTGCCAAAGCCATACACACAGTGCGTCCGCTGGAAACTTTGCGAGAAATTGCCGAAAGGTACAATGTCAGCGTGGAAAAAATTAAGGCAGATAACAACATCGTTGCACCACTTTTTATAGGTCAACAACTTATTATTTTAGATGAATAGGTATGCTTTTAGAGGCATACTTTTTTGTATGTTTGAAGTTAGTTGCAAACTTTGTGTTGAATTGTTGCGTGGCATTTATGGTGCAGAGGCAGTAGAGAAGCCTTTGCAATAGAAATATTATAGATGGGATGCATTAAAAAGTGCTTTCATAAAAAAATGCACATATGAATATATTATCTTATGATAAAATTTAGCGATATCATCAAGGCAGTGGCGCTTATAACAGTGTTTTCCATTCTTACGCGGATACTGGGGTTTGTGTTTAGAATCTACCTTTCGTGGGAAATGGGCGCAGAAATGCTGGGCATATATCAGGTGGCAATGTCGGTAGTGGGCGTGCTTATGATGCTAGTTTCTAGTGGCTTGCCACTCACTCTTTCTAAATTCACCGCAATATACGAAACGCAAAAGGATAGACAAGCAGTTAATCGTGCCACAACTGCAACATTGATAATTTCTTTATCGCTATCAATAGTGTTGTGTCTATTGATTTTTGTATTTGATACTCCGCTAGAAAAAATTTTTGCCGATCCGCGCACCGTGCTTATAATACTAACGCTTTTGCCATCGGTGATATTTTCGGCAATATATTCATCATTTAGAGGCGCGCTGTGGGGCAAAAAGAACTACTTTATTGTGGGGTTGAGTGAGTTTGTCGAGCAGGCATTGCGCATAGTGTTCTTTTTTGTGCTGGCGTACGCTGTAGGGCAAACGCTGAACAGTGGCATAGTTGCGGGGCTTTCGCTATCCATAGCGTGTCTGTTTAGCGCGTTGATGGTGATAGTTTACTATTTTGTAAAGGGCAACCGATTGGGCAACCCACGCGATCAGTACCGAAAAATTCTAAAAAGTGCAACCCCAATTACGGGCGTGCGCGTGGCAACAAGTGCGCTACAACCTATTATAGCCATAATAATTCCTATGCAGTTAGTGCTTGCTGGTATGAGCAACGAAAACGCGCTAGCAGAGTTTGGCATAGCGGTTGGTATGACAATGCCACTGCTGTTTGTGCCATCTACGCTTACAGGTTCGCTAGCAATGGTGCTTTTGCCTGAACTATCATCGCAGTATGCACAAAAAAATAAGGAAAATGTTGTATCTCAAATAAACATAGCATTTACCTTTTCGATATTCATTTCGATGATGATAGTTCCGCTTTATATGGGGATGTGGCAAGATATAGGGCTGTTTGTATATAATAACGAGCGCGCAGGGCTATACTTGCTGTACTCGGCTTGGCTTATGATTCCGCTTGCGCTATCCAATATATCGTCTACCGTGCTAAACGCGCTAGGAATGGAATCTAAATCTTTTATAAACTACCTAACGGGTGCGGTAGTACTTGTCATCATAATTTTATCACTTACGCAAACAATAGGAATTGTATCGTTGATAGTGGGCACAGGGGCTTGTATGACAATTTCTAGCGCTATGAATATTAGCCTTATCAATAAAAAATTGCAAATAAAAACACATATTGTGACCAAAATAGTTTCGATGAGCTTGCTTGCGGTGCCAAGCCTGCTGTTTACAATATTTACATTTAATATATTTGATATGTTTTGCCCTAAATTCTTTGCGTTGGCATTTGGCAGTTGCGCGGGCGCATTGAGCTTTATACTGCTTTGCGTGATGTTTAAGGTGGTGGATCTAAAGGCAATGCTGCTGGAATTTTCTAAATCCAACAAAAAGGCGCCAGAAATATCGCCTCCGCACATACAAAATACAAAATAGATTAATAGATGTGCAAGCAAGTAGGGCTAATACTATAAAATTTATAAGATATATAAATTTTACTAATGCTTTTTGGCTTTATGTGATATAAAATGCAGGAATCATTGTATTTATTAAAAACAAAAAACATATAATATAAAAAGACTTCACTATGGGGTAGCGAAGTCTTTTCTTTATAAATATATTAAATAAAATTGTTAATTTTTTATAAAGATTTTTTGCTGTGATATTTTATTGGTTGTTGTTTTGGTGGTAAAATTTTTATTGCATTGTTTAATAAAAATATGCTTTTATATTGCTAAAAATTTGCATTTATATTATAAAAATTTGCATTTATATTATAAAAATTTAGTAATTATATTATAAAAATTTGCATATTTTTTAATGAATTTGCAATATTTTTTATAAAAGGGTTTTTTAAATTTTGTAATTTTTATAAAAAACTACTGTTGGTCATCCTCGCAGATGGAGCCAGAATCGATATAGTGAGATATCACTCTTGCGCGCAAGGACCTTTGGCAACACATAGTGTTGCAGGTGCCCACGCTAATATCCTCGGGCAGTACAAATTTTATATTGCTGACATTTACATCTTGGCAACCCGTGCAAGAATGTGCGGGTATGGTGTAAGTTTTTAGTCCGCGTTCGTACTCGTTGCCCTCGTCATCGAGTTCTGCAAGCGATACTGCCAATGCTACGCGCTTACCTGGGCATACGCGCCTTATTGTAGTACTTAAAGTTACAATGCGTCCCACACCCTCAAGTTCATTTTCGCCTAAATCGTAATCGATAGTAGCGTTGCAATCATCTGCAGTAAAATCGATAGGTGTTGGACATTCTACTTGAAAATCAGGGTCACAACAATTTACTGTCACTTCTGGGTTAGGGAATGTTACTACATTGCCCTCGGCATCGTTATAAGTTACCGATGCGTTAACTTGTTTTGTGCCAGAAGTTTGTGCTGTGTGTTGAATATCAAATTGTAATACTGCACTTTCGGTGCTAGTTACGCCTAGTTGGTCAATTTCCCAATGGATGGTGTTTGCGTTTACAATGTTTGCATCTCCAAAGTTTGGAGTTTCGAGATTTGTTATAGAAAAGTCGTCATTAACAACTTCGTCAATAACAATATCTGTAGCACCTGGTTTTGATATATTGGCTGCAAGGTCCTCAAAGAGTTCCTCTAAATCTGCCGATGTTGGCGTAACAGCCACGTGAGTTGAATCGGGGTCGGATGCCCATTCGTTTAGTGTAGCAACATCAACGCCATCCGAGCCCACTAAGCCGATGCAGTAAATCACTATGCCTTGGCTTTTTGCTTGTTCAGCAACCGGTGCTGGCGGTGCGCCCACTGTGGTATTGCCATCTGTAAACATAACAATAACTTTTGCGTTTTGCGAGCTTGGGTCAAACAAATTTATTGCTTGAGTAAATGCATCAGCGTGGTTTGTCTGCCCGTTAGCCATAAGCCCGTCTACAGCGGTTTTTAGGTCGGCAACTGATGTTATCAACTGCGTGTTTGCAACAGCGGTTGTTGCAAAACTTACAATGCCAATACGGCTACCTCCGCCAATTTGTCCATCTTGTGAGCCATCTGTAGATTCATCGATAATATCAATAAAGGTGTTGGCACCTAATTTCATATCCGATAAAGGCGTGCCTGACATACTGCCCGAGCGGTCTAGCACAAGTACTATGTCCGTTGGGTTCGAAGCAATGTCAGGGGCAGCTGTAAACGCAAGTTTCACGCGGAGTGAGCCATCGCATCCAATACTGCTTGTGTTTATAGTTTTATTAGAACTTATTACTCCCATTTTATACTCCTATTTTCCCTACGCTACATAGTATGTAAAAAGTCTGCGCTTTGTGTAGCAAAATTGTCAATTTTTGAATAAATTCCAACAAAAAGTGCATTTACATTGTATAATTTACAAAAGTGTGATACAATAAAGTTCAATTACACTAAATTTAATGAGATTAAGGAATATTTATGCAAAACAAGATAACCGCTCTCTTGAAGCAGTTGCAGGAGGGCAATCTTGCGGTATTCGATGAATTTTATGCACAAACTTACCGATTAATGTACACCGTGGCGTACGGCGTATTGAGGCGCAAAGACTTGACGGAGGAGGCGGTGCAGGAAGCTTACATTGCGTTGTACCGCAACTTAGATAAAATTAAACTGGATAGCAATGTTTTGAGTTATATGTACACCATTGCTAAAAATAAGGCGCTAAACATACTAAAAAAACAGTGCGCCACTGTGGATATAGATGACGATGTGGTTGAGGTGATGATTGGCGATAAAAACCTTGCACCGCACAAAGATTATGATATCCTTGCCGATTGTAGGCAAGTGCTTACTGAACAGGAGTACGAAATTTTGACGCTTTCGCTAATAAAGGGCTTTAAGCGCCGAGAAATTGCAAAAATGCTAGATAGCAACATCAATACCATAACTTGGCGCTATCAGCAAGCACTAAAAAAATTAAAAAAATCGCTAAAGGAGGAAAACTATGAAAATTATTAGAATTTTGCGTAAACGCATCAAGGATATACAACCAAACAATCAAGTTTTGGATGAAATTAAAGCACAATGTGGCATATCAGTAAGCGTAAACGCTAAAACTCCGTTTTATAAAAGGCGCATTTATAAAATGCTTATGCCCGTTATGGCGTGCTTGCTTTTATCGGTAACTTGTGCAAGCATAGTTTTTACTCTGCCAAAAAATTCGAGTACAACCTCCTATATACTGCTCGAGCTCGGCTCGCAAGTGCAGTTTGTGGTGCAGGATGATGTGGTTGTAGAACAGCAGGCGCTCAACCCCGAGGCGCAAATACTTTTGCTTGGTTGCAATTATGTAGATAGTGCGGTGGATGAAGCAATTGTGGATGTTGTAAACAACGCCGAAACTTTGGGGATGATTGCCCCTGGGGATGATATTAACATTTCTACCGTAGTATCTAGCAATGTAGATTCAAAAAGCAGTATTTGCAAAGGGCTAAATTCTGCTCAAAATGAGTTGAGCAAAAGTTATCAATTAAATAGTACAATAAGCGATCGTGGAGATTTGTTAGATTCGGTTGCTGTTAAGTATGCGTGCAGTGAGCAAAGCATTGACGATAAAAATATTGCCGACCTTATTAAAATTTATGTAAATTTTGATAGCCTAGAACATCAAGAGTTTGAATACAACCTAAATTCGCAGTACGAAAATATTTGGGAGCAAATGCAAGCTGATATGAATGCTGATAGTGCCTATAACGAATATAAAGATTTATCCCAAAATTTATATATAATAATAGTAAACCTACAAATTTTGCAATCAGATTATGACCAAAAGATGTACGAAACTATAAACGAAATGATACAAAATATCAACGGAAACTACGATAATATGCTTGGCGAGTTTAATATCAACCCAGAGTTTGCGTTGATTGTGCAGGAAAAGTGCGATTATGTTAATGATGAAATTAATAAAAAAATAGAATCGTATCACGATTGGTTTGAGCAAGAAGTGCTAGATTATAAGCGCAGTATGTTTAATGAAATATATGAAAACAATTTGCCATTTAATTTGCAAAATGTTGCCTAATTTTGTAGCCGATAATGCTATTTATGTTTCTATCTACTTTTTGTTAAATATTCTACCAATTTTTGTAAAAGCACAAAAATAGTTGTAATTTGAATTTGTTTTTGCATAAATATGCGAATATTAGCAAATAATATAAACAAATTAAATATTTTGTCAAATTTGAAAATATAGGCTAAATTGTTTGACTTATTTTGTAATTTTGTGTAAAATTATTTTGAATATAAACTAAAAGAGGTTGGATATGACAAAAAGTACAAAGTCTGCAAAAATTGTATTGACATTACTGTTTGCGCTACTTATATGCGTAGCAGTGGCTGTTGTCGGCACATATTCGGCATTGCAAGCGTCAAAAACAGCAACTGGTACTGTAACATTTAATTTGGCTGACTATGATGT
>CALVJT010000017.1 GCA_944332315.1 uncultured Clostridia bacterium | reverse complement strand
GCCAAAAAATTACTAGCGTTTTGCAGAACATTGATAAGGTGGGCGCCAAGACTGCAAGAACTTTGCTTACGCACTTTAAGAGCCTTGATAATATTGCCAATGCTTCGCTCGAGGATTTGCAAAAAGTTGTGCGCAGGGACCAAGCTCAAGCCGTTTACGATGCTTATCATAAATAATTATTTTATTTATTTTTATTTTATATAATTTTTATTAAACATTTTTATCTTTCGCTTGCGCGCAAGTTAAAACTATTCAAATAAATTAATAAACAATAAATTAATAAAATAATAAAATTTATAAAAAATATTTTTTGCTTGCACAAAAAATTTTATTTTACTAAATATTATTTTTATTCATTATATTTTTATTTTGTGAGGGGCTAGACTACGCACTTTAGGGGATTTGCCATCCCCTATAACCCTAGTCCAAGGGCAAACATACTTAGGCTTACGCACTTATATAAAATAGAATATAAGTGCAAATATTAGCACTCACCTAAAGACCACGGGAGTGCTCCTCAGCACCCCTTGCACCCGTGGTCTTATAGTGAAATAATCCCTATTTTGTACTAAATCAAAAAAAACAATATTGCTTTTGGCTTTCGCCAAAAGTAATTTTTTGTTTAGTGCGTAAAACTAAACTATGTACCATATAAGAGCAAGGTTCGCTTAGCACAAGGTGAGTTAAAGTACAGCACTATGTTTAGTACTACCTATAAAAGTCCGCTTAGTGCTAACCGCAAATAGAAAAGCACATATAAATTAGTACCCAAGCCAAGACCACAGGTGCAGGACGCCTTTTTAATAGTCCGCTGACCACAAAACCACAAATAGAATACCAAAAACATATTAGTACCCAACCTAAGACCACGCCATGGTGGGGCAAACACAAGATTCGCAGTGGTACTAAACATAAATAGAATACTATGCTAAATATGAGTACCCAAACATTTCCCACAAGAGTGCGCCCCTAACTTCGCACTAGTATTTAGCACAAATAGAATACTAAAGCTCAAGCAAGTACCCAAGCAAAGACCACAGGTCAAGGACGCCTGTCCTTGCTAAGGGGTTATAGAGGAACGGGTAGTGCCCCTAAAGTGCGTAGCGCCCTACCCCCCTCCACCCCCATCAATAAAAAGAGGTGCAGGGGTAAATGCTTCCACCCGCACTTTTAATGCAAGCGCTAATTATTTATTTATGTTTTATCTGTTTATATATTACATTATTTAGAATTATGTTTGTTCATTTTATGTTTATTATTATTTAATATTATTACTTTTTGCGAAAGCAAAAAGAAATATGTTTTAATAAAATAAAATATAAAATAAATCAAAATATAAATAATCAAACAATGATGTTTACAATTCTATCAACAACGGCAATCACCTTTTTAGGCGCGCCGAACTTAGCAACATCGGGCTGTTGCAGAGCAATCTGCTCTAGTTTTTCGGCGTTAGTGCCACGCGGAACCACTATTTTAGCGCGCACCTTGCCGTTCACTTGCACAGCAATCTCGATATCGTCCGAAATCGCCTTATCTTTATCGTAAACAGGCCAAGCCGAGTAGGCAATGCTCTCGGTTTCGCCCAGCATCTGCCACAGTTCCTCGGTTATAAATGGCACTATAGGGTTTAGCATTTTTAGCAAGTTTTTAGCGTACTCCAAAGGAAAGACATCCTGTTTGTACACCGCGTTTACAAATATCATTATTTGGCTAATTGCCGTATTAAAGCACAATTTTTCGTAGTCATCGGTAACCTTTTTTACCGTTTGGTGATACACGAGTTCTAGCTCTTTATTTTCTTTATCCGCAATTTTATTTTCGGAGGTATAAAGGCGCCACACTCTTTCCAAAAAGCGCCTAGCACCGTCCACCGCACTATCGTTCCACGGCTTTGCGTCCTGAATAGGCCCCAAGAACATCTCAAACAGGCGCAGTGTATCCGCCCCGTGCGATTCCACAATGCTATCCGGATTTACAACATTGCCCTTGCTTTTGCTCATTTTTTCGGAGTTCGAACCCAAAATCATACCTTGATGCACTAGCTTTTTGAACGGCTCCTTAGTTGGCGCAACGCCCTTATCGTACAGGTAGTTGTTCCACATACGCGAGTACAGCAGATGCCCCACCGCGTGCTCCGCCCCGCCGATGTACAAATCTACAGGCATCCAGTGCTTTAGCAACTCATAATCGGCAATGCACTGCTCGTTGTGCGGGTCGATATAGCGCAAAAAGTACCAACTAGATGCCGCACTGCCCGGCATTGTGCTAGTTTCGCGCACGCCGTGCTTGCCATCAATCACCACATTTTTCCAATCGGTGGCATTATCCAGCGGAGCCTTGCCGTTGTGTGGCGCGTAGTCATCCACAACAGGCAACTCAAGCGGTAGATTTTTTTCAAGCTCGATAGTTCCATCGTCCATATAAATCACAGGCATAGGCTCGCCCCAGTAGCGTTGGCGCGCAAATATCCAATCGCGCATTTTGTAGGTGGTCTTGCCCCTGCCAATTTTTTGCTCCTCCAGCCACTCGATGGCGCGCTTTATTCCATCCGCCTTGTTTAGCCCATCCAAAAAGCCCGAATTTATGTGCAGTCCATCGCCCTCAAACGCCTCTTTGCTAATATCTCCGCCCGCAAGTACCTCGATAATAGGCAGATTATACTTTTTAGCAAACGCGTAATCGCGACTATCGTGCGCAGGCACCGCCATAATGGCACCCGTTCCGTAGGATACCATAACATAATCGGCAATATATATAGGCAGGCGCGCGCCGTTCATCGGGTTTATGGCGTAGGCGCCAGTGAATACGCCAGTTTTTTCCTTGCTAGTATCGGTGCGTTGCAAATCGGTCAAACTCTCACAGCGCTTGATGTAGTCCTGAACTTGCGCACGGCACTCCTCGGCGGTGATTTGCTGAATAAGCGGATGCTCGGGCGCCAGCACGCAGTAGGTTGCGCCGAACATAGTATCGGGACGCGTGGTAAAAACGGTAAACTTTTTATCTGTTCCATCTACGCAAAATTCGACTTCAGCGCCCTCGCTTTTGCCTATCCAATTTTTTTGAATTTCCTTAGTGGACTTTGGCCAATCGAGGTCATCAAGTTGCTGTAAAAATCTCTCGCAGTAGTTGGTGATTTTTATAACCCACTGCTTCATATTCCTTTTTACAACAGGAAAGCCCCCTCTTTCGGACTTGCCGTCAATCACCTCATCATTAGCAAGCACTGTGCCCAGTTCCTCACACCAGTTTACGGGCATATCCCTGTAGATGGCAAGGTTATCGCGGTAAAGGTTTTCAAAAATCCACTGCGTCCACTTGTAGTACTGAGGGTCGCAGGTAGAAATTTCCTTGGACCAATCGAACGAAAGCCCCAGATTCTTTAGTTGCTTTTTGAAGTTATTGATGTTGTACTCGGTAAAAGTTCCGGGGTGGTTGCCGGTTTTTATGGCGTACTGCTCGGCGGGCAAGCCAAAGGAATCAAAGCCCATAGGATGCAGTACATTGTAGCCCTGCATACGCTTCATACGCGCCACAGCGTCCGAGGCGGTGTAGCCCTCTACATGCCCCACATGCAGTCCCTCGCCCGATGGATATGGGAACATATCTAGCACATAGTACTTGGGCTTGGTAAAATCTCTTACATCCGTATAAAAGGTATTATGCTCCTGCCAATACTTTTTCCATTTATTTTCTATATCAATATGATTGTATTCCATAAATAATTTCTCCTAAAACAATTAAACTGCTTTTTATATGCGCATTTTTATAAAAATTTTGCACGCAACTTCGGCACAAACACAGGCAAGTGCCACAACATACATTTGCACGCTACAATTTTGCTTAAACATATGCACATATGATTGATACCGCGGTTATACGGCGCGCGCTTTAGCACTATAGCGCATTTATCGCACTGCGCCTTTTCGGCAAATTTACTTTTGCTATAAGCAGTTTACAATTTGATAATGCTATTATATCACAACAGCGCCAATTTTACAATTTATTTTATTTTGTTTTTTATATTTATTTTTTATGTAGGGTATTTGCCATCCCCTACAACCCCTATATAGGGGAACTACCCGTTCCCCTACAACCCTTTAGGCAAGGACAGTCGTCCTTGACCTGTGGTCTTATAGTGACACAAGCCCAGTTTTGTACTAAAACAAATATAAAAAATATTGCTTTTTTCTTACGAAAAAAGTAATTTTTTGTTTAGTACATAAAACTATTCTGTGTACCATATAAGTACAAGGTTCGCTTAGCACAAAGCGGGTTAATGTACAAAACTATGCTTAGTACTAACCAAGACCACGGGAGTGCGCCATCGCACCTTTTGGCGGAAGCCAAAAGAAATATTGTTTTTTTTATTTAGTACAAAACTAGGCTTGTGCCACTATAAGACCACAGGTGCAGGATGCTATCCTGCCACGGGGTACAGGGGCGGTGCCAGCCCTTGCAAACATAAGTTCGCGTGCGCCAACGCACAAAAAAACTACTATCCAAAATAGATAGTAGTTTTTTTATATATGTTTAAGAAATTATTGCAAATTCGAAGTTTTTTTTGGTTGCAAAGCACTATTTAGCTACGCACAAGTGTTAGCGCTGTTTACTAATATTTTTGCGTTGCTTTAGTTTTGCTTTTGCTCGGCTTGTCTTTTGTTCAAGGCGTTTTTGGTAGTCATCGTGGTACGTTTCAAGCAAGTAGTCATTGTACTCGCTCTTATCTAATATGCCTTTGCCAGCCACATATATGCCAGAGGAACGCCCACTTTCAAGGTCTTGTCTATTTTGTTTTTCTCGATTTGTCAACAACCCAGAATCTTTATTTAAGAATTCAGTAGAGTTGTTTTCGTCAAACAATGATTGAAGCTCATCCAAATCTTTAACATCCTGTTTTAGTTTATTAATAGCATCCTTGCGCTTTGTCCCGCCAGATTTATATGCTTTTGTTGGAGCGGTGGTTGCATTTCTTGCAGCCTTATAGCGCTTAATTTGATGTATCTTACCAGGTACACCTTGTCTTGCAGCTTGAACTCCGCCAGATGTGTATACATCCGCCCTCTCGTTCATAGCGGTACGCATCGAATCTAGGTGTTGATGCCCTTCAGCAGAGATTTGGTCGGTAGTTTGACCGGTCAAACTATCCCAGCCTTTATGCAAGCGCGTAAGTGCCGAGAGTTTTGCGTCAGCCCCATCGCGTTTAATTCGTTGCTCATCACGCAACTCGCGGTTGAATCTGCCCGCCTCTCTCAAACTAATTTGTCCGCTACGCACGCCAGCCATAACAGTTCTACGGCGCGCCCTATTTTCAAGACGCTCTTGCTTGCCAGCGGCGCGGTCGGCCTTTCTTTGGTCGCGCTTCTTTTGACGCTCTTGCACCTTTTCATCCGAGAAGTAGTTGTTGTATGCTTGGTGCGCCCTGCCACCAGTTTGCCTCCAAAGCTCTTGTCCTTTACCGATAGTGTTTTGTATAGAGCCTTGAACACCCCTACCTCTATCCTCAAGGCTAGCGGTTTTATCGGTGACAAGTGAGTTTACAAGGTTTGTAAAGTCCTTAATCATCATAGCGCCACACATAATAAACAGTATGTGGGCAATGGCATTGAACAGTGCGCAGGTAAGTTCGCCGTACGCCTCGATTTCCTGCGGGCTACCGAACAAATCGACAGTTTGCAGTATTGGCGCAATTATAAAGAAGAAGTTCAACGCCACAACCGTGCCGTACATAATAAGGACATTTCCGATAAATTTACCTGCCCAGTTCTTATAAGCCCTGCCCTCGTCAAGAGGCATCAGCGCGATAAACGGTGGCGAGATGGCAAACAGAATGGTTATCTCGAACAACCGCTGGATGACACCCAACGCGGCGACTAGTAGCGTTGCCATTATAAAGAAACACGAAACAAACGCAAACAGCCAATTATATTTTAGGAAGTCGTAGTATATAAACACAAGGTCGGTGTTCATATAGTCCCAATTATTAATGTTGCCCGGCGAGGCCTGATGGAACATATAGCTGTAGTCATCGGAACTAGCTTGAACATTGTGTCCGTTTGCCTCTAGTTTGGAGGCAAAAGCCTCGTCTATTTTATCGGCAGAATCTTGACTATTGGTGTAGTTTTGGTTGCTATCCTCCTTAAATGCCCCGTTAAAGTTTAGGCTGGCATCCCCCTGCAGTTTTAGGTTAAAATCGGAGTCAATCCGGGCTCGATTGGCGTTCATACCGCTTGCAACAAACACCTCGCCCGAAATTGTAAGCGCGTTGCTAAGGCGCGTTGCTTGGTCCACCGTTTTCAGCAAGCCGTTTGATACATACACGCCAAAGTAGCACACTAGTGGCACAAATATAAAGGTGAATAGCGCCTTAAACGCCCTACCAACTACAGGGCCAATGGCAGTATCCTTAGCCTCGCGCGCGTTGTAGTGGTTGCGGATAATTGCTATAAAGGTTGTTGCAAAAATCAGCACCACCGCCACAACCATAAGCGAGATGAGTGCGTTTATGACATTTTCGTTCCGAAAGAACATCAAAGCAAGGTCCTGCGACCACGCCTGTCCATCTATGTAAACGGTATCAAGACCCGCCATTTTGCGGAACACCATCTGGATAAAATCTAGCAACAAAAAGAAAATCTTTAGAATTTCGTAGACAAATTTTAGTAGCGTGTAGATAAGGTAATCTACCCACTGCCCGATTTTATCACTTATCCAGTTGGCAATGCCCGAAAATACCCCGCTAATGGCATCGATAATTCCGTCCAAAAACAGTAATCGTGAAACCATCTTTCCTCCAATAAGATTTTAATCTCCGCCCCAATAGGATAAACCCCAACACCCTATATAAGGCCACCCCTTACCTTATTCTTTTATAAAGTCACCCTTATTATACCAAATTTTCGATTTTTTGCAACACAATTTGACAAACTTTTCTAATATTTTTTGTTTTTTTATTTATTTTTTATAATATTTTATTATTTTTTTTATTTTATTTATTTTATTTTTTATAATTAATTAATACATTTTGCTTTTTTCTTACGAAAAAAGTAAATTCTTTTTAATAAAATTATAAATATAAAACATAATATAACTTATTTTTGCAAGGCGATTTGCCATCTTTTTTGTAGGGGCTTGCACCGCCCTTTGTGCGTAGGGGATTTGCCATCTTTTTTGCAGGGGATTTGCCATCCCCTACAACCCCAGTCCAAGGGCTCTCGCCCTTGAACCCGTGGTCTTATAGTGGCACAAGCCAAGTTTTGTACTAAAAACAAAAATAAAATATTTCTTTTTTCTTACGAAAAAAGTAAATTTGTTTAGTACATAAACTAAACTTGTACCATATAAGTACAAGGTTCACTTAGTACAAGCGGGTTAAAGCACTGCATTATGTTTAGTACTACCTATAAAAGTTCGAGCAGTACTAACTGCAAATAGAAAATATAACTATAAAAACTCACCCGCGACCACAGGTGCAGGACGCCTGTCCTGCCCACGGGAGTGCGCCATCGCACTCGAGGGGTGCAGGGGAAAAGAATTTCCCCTGCCTTGCACGAAGTGCAAGCAATTTATGGTTAATTTTTTTTATTATTTTAATTTGTTTATTAAATGATTAACTTTTTACGAAAGTAAAAAGATAATATTTTATAAAAATGAATATAAATTATTTAATATTTTATTATTTAATTTGTTTAATAAATTTACTTTTTACGCCAGTAAAAAGAAAAATTCATAAAATAATTAAAAAATTAAAATTAAAAATAATTAAAAAATTAAAATATCAAATAAAAATTATTCATCAGCGCCCTGAAGGCTACTTAAAGTTTCGAAAAACATCTCAAAAATGGCAAGCCTGAGCCTCAAATCTACATCCTGCCCCTGCATAGCCTCGGGAGCGCGCGTGCAAAAGTTAATCTCAACAAAATCGCAGTTTTCATCGGCCTCATTATAATAATAGGTATCAAGCTCCTCCGAATAAGCGTACCTATCCGCACCAAAAGATACATTTAGCGCCTGCGAGTAGGCGGAGGCAAGATTGTTTGTAAACCTCTCAAGCAAAATCTCCTGATTCCTTATCGTGTTAATAGATGGCGTGTTGTACTCCTCCAGCGCAAAAATGTAGTCATCGGAGTTTTCAAGCGTCAGCTCCTCATCCTCGAACTTAGGCAAATGCCCCGTAAAGGTGTTGTTGAGGTCGTAACCGCCGTCCTCGCTGGATGTGTTTTGAATGGTGTAATCAATCTTTTCAAAAATCTGCTCCTCCCCGCCCTTTACATACCTAAACAGCAGGTCGACATCCAAATCGGAATACGGCGAAAGCACTATTAGCATAAGCAACTGCATAACCATAGGCTCGTAATCGGGCTTGAGCATAAACACAATGCTGTAGATATGCTCATCCGGCAAGTAAATAAAAGTATCCTCGTAAGGCTCATCCGGCGTCAAATCGGGCCCCTCAGGATAAGTTAGCGGGTCATCGACATTAGAAGCCTGCAAATTTTGCGCCCCCTGCTCCCCACCTTCCTCCGAATCGGTAAAAAGCACAAACAGCTCCTCCAGCGAGTAGTCCTTCCACTCAACATTATCTACGCTAGCAAAAAGCGGTTGCCCGTTTTCGTCAACAAACACAAAGTGCGCGTCCTCGCCCTCGCCCACTGCTGATACCTGCGCGCCCATCGCATCCGCTACAATCTGCGCAACGCCGTTTTCTAAATCGCGCGAATATTCGCCCGCACTGTAATCGGCATCAATGGTGTCCTGCCCCACAACATTATCTAGCACGCACTGCGTGAACTGCTCAAGGGTATCGTACTCCTGCCCAAACTCATCGGCGTAAGTCTCGGCAAAGCCAAGGCTACCTATCTGCGCCGACCACTGCTCGTACAGGCTCAGCAAATCTAGATATGTGACATCAGCATATTCGCCCGCATAGGCGCTGTTCACTTTTAAGTGCGTTTCCAGCAACTTTAGCGCAAGGTAGTTGGTGTACGCCTCCACATACTGGTCGATAAACGCGTTTGGCTCTACCAGCACAGTCTCCGCAGTGCCGAGCTCGTAGGAAATGTTGCCATCGCTATCCACCGTGCCGACAAACGAAACCTCCTCCTGCCCCAAAATGTGCCCTGGGTAGTAACTAGGGTTATCAATGTATTCATCTCCGTTTTCAGGAAAATCAGGGTTAGGAATTGTAGGCTGATTTACAAGGTTATCAGGGTCATAGTAAGGGTTCGCATCAGTAATCACAAAGAATGCAGTAGTTTGACTAGGGTCCGCGCTATTTAGGTTCATAGCAAAGTAGTACGCGCGCGATGGCACATCAAAACTAAGCGGAAAATCTACATAAAGGTCGTTGCTAAAATCGACATACAGCCCGCCATCATCGTAAATAGCCTCGATGCCAAGCCCGTAGTATGGGTTGGAAGCGGTTAAAGTATCCGAAACCTCGAAAACGCCCGCATTTATGGCGTTTTTGTTTGTGGTAAAGTCGCCAAGGTCCTCGATTTCAAAGGCGTCATAGGCAAGGCTACCATAGAGGTTGTTGTGTTGCTGATAGCCCGCCTCTATGCCGTAGCCGTAGTTCTGCGCAATTTTTGTCAAGATGGTGCGCGCAAGCGTCTGGTACTGGTTGACATAGTTATATAGCCACACGGTGCGACTGATAAAGGTGGCGTCCACGCCAAGTTCGCTGTTTGTATCGGCAAAAGCCTGACAATCTATGCTGGAGTTGCTTTCTAGATACTGCGATACACGGCTGTACACGGCATCAAAGCGCGCATCGTTTAGCACCTCAATTTTGTGCGCCTTGCCATCGTAGGCAAACTTGACGCCGTCCAAAAAATCATAGTAGGTGCTTGCGTCCACAAGCTGGTCCTCGTCCACAAGGTCCTCATCGGAGGCATCAAAGTTAGGGTCTTGCGTCTTATCGGTTACGGTTGTGCCCGATGTGAATGGTGGCTGATGTGCCTGCCCGTAGTCCCAACTCCAAGTATCGCAACCGGCAAACATTGTGCCTACTAGCGCTATAACTATAGTAAGTAGTACTGTTTTGAACTTTATGCTCAT
>CALVJT010000016.1 GCA_944332315.1 uncultured Clostridia bacterium | reverse complement strand
ATTAAATTAAGATTATTCACAAAGTGTGTAATTTAAGCACATTTTGCGGATGAAATTTTAACTTGCTATTGACAATGCATTCAAGTTGTGGTACAATTTGCCCAAAAGGAGAAGGCTATGATAGACCTTAATTATTTGTACTGCTACTCTGTTAATAAAAGGAAAAGCAAGGAAGTATCTGCCTACAACTATCTAAAGGCGCAGGCACTTATTAAAGACGATAATCAAAATTTTGCAAACTACTACGAGGGCGTTATTAGCGAGCGCATTTGCCAGTGCGTAGATGATGCACACTCGGAGTTGACTGCGATAGATATTTTTGTGCTATTGCTAGATAATTTTGGTTTTACGCCTATGGATTTTTTTGAAACTCTAAAAAATAATCCGCCAAAAGAAAAAAATGTTGTAGATAAACTTTTTTACGCAATAAAGCCAGATTTGCGCATTTTTAGCGCTTTTAAGGAGTTGCGTATGCGCGAGAATTATGCATTTTTTTCAAACGCGCGTATGGATGAAAAGCAACCCTATAAATTAGTGGGTTCCGAAGCTTATCTATTTAAGGCTCCGCTTGAAAAAATGGGTGATGAGTGGTTAAAAAATGCGATGTACTCGATTTCTACCAACAGGCAAGTGAACACTGTGCCTATGAACGATATGACAGTTGCTGCGCTGTGTTCTACCTTTTATTTGAGTGCTACCAACTACTTAAATGTAGATGCTTTGCCAAAATACATAGATAACAACATTGTTGAAGTTACAAACTATCTAAATTTGTTTAGGGAAAAGGGCAATTTAGAGGAGGCAATTAACAAGCGCAACAAGTTATATGTAGAATTGTTTAATAACCACTTTTCAAATAACTTTTGGAGTGAGCAAGATAACTTTTTGGATGGGCTTGTGGCTATTAGCAAAACTGGCGAGGAGATATATGATATTGATAACGAAAGTGCAAATATGATATCTTTTGCCGAATATGAACGAGAATTGCAAACTTTAAGTGCGGATGCAGAAAAAGAGGAAGTGCAAACTAATTTTGGAGTAAACAAACAGCAGTGCGATGAATTTAGGGATAGTATTGTGGGGCAGGATGAGGCGGTAGACGCTATTGTTGATAAATTGATTAGTGTTACTTGTGGCTTTGTAAACGAGGGGCGTCCTATAATATCGCTGCTTTTGAATGGACCTACGGGTGTGGGCAAAACCCAAACAGCAAAGGCGATGGCAAAGACATTTTTTAATGATAAACTGTACTGCATTGATATGACGCATTTTAAGAACGAGGGCGATATTAATATGCTTATTGGTTCTGCGGCGGGATATGTTGGGTACGATGATAAAAATGCGTTTATTGATTTTATTAAAAAAAATCCGCAGAGTGTGCTACTTTTTGACGAGATTGATAAGGCTAGCCCTACATGCTTGCCGTTTATGATGCGTTTGCTTGATGAGGGCAAGTTTACATCTGCTAAAGGCGAAGTTATAGATGTATCTAAGTGTGCAATAGTTGCCACAACAAACCAAAAAGCAAATGTTCGCAAAGATGCCGAAAACAAAAATTTGGAGCAACTTTATGCGCATTCGGGCGAAATTGGCTCGCCGTTTTTGCGCGAGTTTTTGGGGCGCTTTGATAATGTTATTGAATACAACGAATTATCTGTGGATAATTTGCGCGAGATTCTTATGCAAAAGTTAGATGAGATTATCGAAAATTTTGAGAACAATAGCGCAAACGAACTTTCGCTTGAGTATGGCGAGGCTTTGCTTGACGATATTTTGGTTAGGGCAAACGCCAATGTTACGGGCGCGCGCGCTTTGCACGAGGGCATTCAGGAACTGTTTGTTAGACCTATTACTAGATACATTATTGAAAATCCCGAAATTTACGGCGCAAACATTTGTGTTGAAAATAAAAACACACTAAATGTGGATGGCATTGAGGAAGTTGTGCTGGCGCAAAACGATAAAAAAGATAAACAAAAGAAGGCATACAAAGATAACACACTTGTTTATTTTGGCTAAGTGCGATGGCGCACACCCGTGGTCTTAGTTGGTACTTATACTTACATTTGTATTCTATTTGTGTGGATACATATGCGGATTGTTTTTATCACCCACGGCGCGGTCTTGGTAAGTGCTAGGCAAGCTAAGGTTCATTAATTTGATTTGTGCTAAGCCTATTTTATGAGTTTTCTAATTTTGCGGAGGCGCACACCTGTGGTCTTTATTAGTACTTACATTCGCATTTGCTTTCTATTTGTAGCGGATACAGATGCGGACTATTTGTAGTGTGTAAAGATGCGGGCTACGGCGTGGTTTTGGTTAGTATTAAACATGTTTTTGTACAATTAAATTATTTAGTGCTAAGCTAGTTTTATTAGTTTTTTAATGTGTGGGTGGAAAGCGCACGATTAGAAAATTGATAAAGTAAGCTTAGCACTTTTTTAAGTTAAAGGGCAATATGTTGTTTAGTGCTAGGCTAAGCTGATGTCTACTAATTGGCTTTGTGTTAACCTTTTTATAAGCTTTTTATTTTGTGGAGGTGCACAAAATGGTTGCATACTTGACTTGTTGCAGATAAAATTGTATAATTAGGTGGAGAGAATTATGGGAAATAGGCAATACCGCATAGCAAAAGGTTGCAATTTAGGAAATAGCAACAACAATTTGAGCGAATCGCAAAACATTGATGACTTTTACTACAAAGGCAAACTAGAAAGCGTGCTAGATGCGGATATACTGCTTTATATAGCGGCGCTATCCAACACGAATTTTCGCGAGTACTTAAAAAACGATGAGGAATATCAGGCGTTTTGCGAGGAGGATAGAAAAAAAGATTTAGGGTTATCGGTTGATGACTACTTGCGCGCGCAAATAAAATGTCTGGACCCTAAATATATAGAATATGCCGATAATTTGATTGAAAAAACTAAAAAGAAATACCTTCCGTTTTTTGAAAAGTTAGAGGCAAACTACGAGCAATCTAAAAAGGGCGTAGCAACACCCCTAGAGTTTGTGGATGGCGTGGCATATTTAGATGACCGCAAATTTTTGTTGCACAATGTGCCGTACAATACTCTTGAGGAACTGCAAAGCCGTGCGGACCTAGGCATTATAGCCTCCGAGTGGTTCGGCAAGCTTGAAAAGTATTCGGAATGCAGATTTTGTGCTTCGTTTAGCAAAAAAGATGGCAACAAACTAAAACAAGAATTGCAAAAAAGTACAACAAAACAGCGCCAAAACAAAATGTATGATGCATTTTATGAAGGTACCGATGAGCCTAGCGGGCTTACATTTATTATAGATGCCTCGGCGCCTGCTTTGCAACCCGCGTTGCGCTTAGATTTTTTTGAGTACTTGCGCAATAAAGATGCAAACAATTTGGGTGGTTACACCCAGGATGAGTTGACCACTCTAAAGCAAATTGAGGAATGGACAAACTCTAAAACTACAACCGACCCTGTGCTTTCGCATCTAAATGGGGGCTCAAATGTAGTTAGCGTAGCAAAAGATCATCCCGATTGGTCGGCGATACCTGCAGGGGTATCATCCAACTACATTGTGGCGGTTGTTGCACGCGATGCGCAAAAAGTTCCGCAAGAGTATTTGCAAAGCGTGGGCAAAATGTTCGATGTGCCGGTGCTTGATGAGGAATACAAGGTGCTTTATGATTGTCGTGATAAATATAAATCTAGGCAGGGGACTAGAGAAACTACTCGCTCATAAAGATTTAGGGGAACTGCCCGCGTGTATTTAGGGGAACTGTCCGCTATTCTACAACCCCTTGGCAAGGGCACTCGCCCTTGAGCTGTGGTCTTGTAGGTGCACTTGCCAAGTTTTAGTACTAAAACAAAAAATAAAAAACCACGGGGTATACCCGTGGATTTTTGTTTAGTATTAAAACTAAGTTGCGTACCATACAAGTACCAAATTTAGACTATAGGGGCTATTAAAAAAACTATTGACATTTTAGGAATATACCATCACTAACCCGAACACGAAAGTAAAGCCATCGCAATGTAAAAAACTTATAAAGTTGGCTTAGTACAAAGTAAATTCGTTAACATTTGTTTGCTTAGTACTAACCAAGACCACGGGGGTGCGCCATCGCACGGGAACGGGTAGTTCCCATAAATACTATTTATAAATTTATTGAATAGCAAATTTGACAAGCATTTTTGCCGTGATTTCAATTTTGCCAACATAGGCGCCATCGTTTAGGACATCGATGCCGGACCTATATAGGGTAGGGTAGTTGTAGGTTTCTTTTTCACAAATCTTTATAATTTGCAAATTATCACTGCCAACAATATCCTTGGCTTTTTCCTCGGCGTTGGATAGCGCGCGCTTTAGTAAATCATTGTAAACGCTCTGGCTATCCTTTAGTTTATATTGTATGCTCAAAATATCATCAATGCCGTTTTCAACTAGCGCATTTATAGCGGGCTGTAGCGCATCTAAGTCGGCTTCAAAGGTAAAGTGTAAGGAGGAGTTGTAGCCTACAAAACTCTTGCCTGCGCCGTAATCAAAACTGGGTGTTGTGTAAAATGATGTTGTAATTATAGCATCCTCTTTTATGCCCGCGCCCTTAAGGGTATCTACTGCTTTATCAAATAGTTCTTTTGTTGCGTTTTTAGCGGTGTTTTTATCTATATCCACGCTTTGTAGATGCATACTAACAGTGGCATAATCGGGCGCCACCTCTTGCGTATAACTGCCCTCCACCGATATTGTAATGCCATCATCGGCGCTTGCAACTGCGCAAGTTGTTGGCACAACAAACAGGTTTGCAAGCAATAGCGCAATGATGAGCGCTATTAAAAATGTCATAATTTTATTTTTGCTCTTTAACATATTTTCACCTCGCGGGTTAATATGTGTAAGTGCAATTTTTTTATGAATTAAACTACAAAACTTGCTAAATATCGACACAAGTTTTATCATATTGCCAA
Source organism: uncultured Clostridia bacterium (assembly GCA_944332315.1). Taxonomy (GTDB): domain Bacteria; phylum Bacillota; class Clostridia; order Christensenellales; family UBA1242; genus CAKVOD01. Next base: position 15,743 of record CALVJT010000016.1, on the reverse strand, counting down.
AAACTGTATTGATAGCTTTATATAGCACATAATATACTGATATGGCTGTTTTAGGAATTATATATGCGGTGATAGGCGCATTGTTTTTTGCGCTTTACTCGGTGCCACAAAAACTTACAAAGTGCAGTGTGTACACATTTTCGTACTATTTGGGCGTGGGGTATTTTGTGGCTTCGCTATTCACATACCTTATATTTGTTATATTTGGGCACGGGGAGCCACTTTTTGATATTTGGTTGCTGGTTGCGGGAGTGGCGGGCGTTGTGTGGTACTTTGGGCAGGTGCTTTATATGCGGGCAATAAATATGATAGGGCTATCGCGCGCCAGCACTTGGCAAAAGTTGCAGGGGCCTATTGCAAGCCTAGCAATACTGTTTTTATTTAGCGAATACAGCGTAGATAATTTGGTTTTTATATTGCTATCCATTTTTGCAATGGGGGTTTCGGGGCTATTTTTATCCATACACACGCCCGCCGATGCCAAAAGCTCGCGCGTTGGCACTATGCTTGCGCTGTTGTGCGCGTTTATATTTGCTAGCAATGTGATTATTCGCAAATATGTGACGGCAGAAAATTTGATATACTCTCAGCAGTTATATTCCTCGTTTTTTATTATGCTGACTGCGCTTATTGTGGCGCGGGCAAAGGAGCGCAATTTTAGGTTTGTGGTTGCCTTTGATAGGCGTGCAGGGTTGGGCGTGCTAGCGGGCGTGCTTTATTTTTTAGCAAGTTTTATGCTTATACTTTCGTTTGAGTACTTGCTGGGCACGGTTGCTTCCACGCTAAAGCAGTTGAGCGCCATATATACTCTGCTTTTTGGAATTTTTTTGTTTAAGGAAATTGACTTCAAAAAACACTATGTGCGCATCATTTTAGGGGTTTTATGTATAATTTTAAGCATTATACTGCTATTTTTGTGCGATGGCGCACTGCCGTGGTCGGGTTAGTACAAGGCAAACTAAAGTTCATTAATTGGCTTTGTACTAAGCCTATTTATAAGCTTTCTATCTGTGCTAAGGAGTTTTTTTTACTAAACTTCTATTGGATGGAATATCCACTAGTAATTGAAAACTTTTGCAAAAAGTTTCAGGCTGTAAACAAACTACAAATAGAAAACGCAATAAAATTTGTAATTTACTTTTTGCGAAAGCAAAAAGCAAAATATTATTGTGTTTTGTACACAAAAAAATATTTTTTGTTGTTTTTTTGACCACGGGTCAAGGGCGAGAGCCCTTGGACTAGGGTTCTAGGGGATGGAATATCACCTAGAAATTAATTTGTCTACTATCTTAAAACTTTTGCAAAAAGTTTAATTGTATGATATAATTAACTATGAAAACTTTTAATAAAGAGGTTATGGGCGAGTGCGTTATAAAGAAATCGCGGTTTATTGCTATTGGGCGTCATATTAGGGGCGAGGCTGATTTTGAGGCTTTTATTGCTGATGTTCGGGGCAGGTACAGCGATGCGCGTCACATTGCGTATGCTTATAGGTTTACGCTAGATAATCAGGTGTATCAAAAGTCTAGCGATGATGGCGAGCCCAGCGGGACGGCGGGCAAGCCTATACTAAACATTATTTTAGCCGATGACCTTATGGATGTTGCGGTTGCGGTTGTGCGCTACTTTGGTGGCATAAAATTGGGCGCTAGTGGGCTTATTCGCGCGTACGGTGGCAGTGCTAAACTTTTGCGCGAGTTTTACGAGGAGATTACAAAGTCTATAAAAGTGGTTTGCGAGGTGAGGTTTGCTGATAGGCTTATTAGGTATTTAGATAGTTTGGGCGTAGTGTACACAAAATTGTTTGGGCAGGAGTTTGAGGCGCAAATAGAGTTGGGTAGCAATCAAAATTTAGATAATTTGCCAGATTTTTGCAGGGTTATTGAATAATTTTGCGAGTTGGCACTAGTAGATATGATAAATAATTTTTTGCGTGGTTATTAAATAATTTGTTTTTTATGGGCAATTTATATAGTAGTTCTACTAAAAAAGTGTTTGATTTGCGCATTTTGCGTGCATATATGCAATTTTATTAGTTCTTTATATAAATGCATTTATCTATATAGGCGCACACTTTTCCCAAACTGGCATTGCATATAGTAAAGGCATAAGTGTTATATTTGCGCATTTGTGCAAGTGATGGGAGCTTATTACTTAAAAGCAAAAGTATAACAAAAAAATATCCAACAAATGTGCAAAAATGAGAGTAAAATTATTGTACAATTTGTTTTAGGTAGGTGACTAATTGGACATCATAGAACTTAAGATGAAAAAGAACAAAAAGGAGTTTGTTGCCATAACTTTTGATGGCGAAAACATAAGTTTGACGCCTGATGCGGTGGTAAAGTACTCGATTTGTGTGGGCAAAGTTGACGATGATAAACTGCAGATTGCAGAATACGAGAGCGCTTGCACTTTTGCTTTGAACAGGGCAACCAACTGGCTTGCAATATCGTACCGTTCCGAGAGCGAGTTGCGCAGGTATTTGCGCGAAAAAAAGTACGATAAAAAGGTTATAGGATATGTGGTTGATAAACTAAAGGAGTACAACTATCTATCGGATGAAAATCTTGCCAAAACTTTTGTTGAGTACGGGCAAAGCAAGATGGGCAAGTACAAGATGCGTCAAAAACTAATGGAAAAGGGCATAAAAAAGGATATTATAGATTCGGCGCTAGATAACATTGCTCCGCAGGATGAAGTTTGCTTTAGTTTGGCGCAAAAAAAACTTGGCAATTTGGAGCCTACGCGCGAGAATATGGCTAAAGTTATGCGGTATTTGCTTTCAAAGGGGTTTGATTACGATACAATTAGGCGCGCTTTACATAAACTAAATTTTAGCGAGGATGACGAATGTTTGGTGTAGGCATAGATATTGTTGAAGTGCAGGATATTGATGTTGACAAGTTGTACAAAGTCTTTTCAAACTGCGAGCGCGAATATGTAGATGCATCTACAAATTTTGACCGCAGGCGAGAAGTGGTAGCGGGAATTTTTGCAGGTAAAGAGGCGGTTTTTAAGGCGCTAAAACTGGATAGCTTGGGCTTACAGGTTTTGCGCGATATTGAAATTAGACATCACGCCAACGGTTGCCCTTTTGTTTGCTATAAGGGCAAGGTTGCTAGCAATATTGAACTATCTATTTCGCACACGCGTTTGACCGCCGTCGCTGTGGCGTTTTGTTTAGGGGAACTGCCCGTTCCCCTAGAACCCCTTGGCAAGGGCACTCGCCCTTGACCTGTGGTCTTTTAGGCACATCTTGCCTATTTTAGTACTAAAACAAAAATATTTTTACTTTTTCTAGCGAAAAAGTAAATATTTTAATTTTTGTATTCTGTTTTATGTAGGTGCAAATATAATTTTAGGGGAACTGCCCGTTTTCGTGTGATGGTTTAACTTTCGTGGTCTTGGCTAGTGCTGAGCAAAATTTTGTTCATTATTTTGTTTTTGTGCAAAGCCAACTTAAGGTCACTTATTTTTGCGATTGCTTAACTTTTGTATTAAGTATGCGGGGCTTGCTAAAACAAAAATAATTTGCTTTTTCTAGCGAAAAAGTAAATTTTGTTAATTCTTAAACTAAACAGATAGTTAGTATGTTTTTGCACTTAAATTAAAGAGCGGGCACTAAATAGGGTTTATGCCGTGGTGGGGCATCCTACTTAAAATGCACCCATCATTTTGTATTTGTTATTATCATATTAGTTGTAAATTTAATAAATATAGTATATAATTAATAGTTGGAGATATTATGGAAAACATAGAGGATAATTCTATTTTGCTTGAGCGCGAGGCTGAGCATCAAAACAGCAAAATAAAGCGCTACAAAAGGCAGAATCGGGCGCTTGCGGTGGTGCTTGCCGTGGCGTTTATTATTATTTGTGCCTTTGTTTTGCTTGGTATGTTTGCCGAAAATGTGTATCTTTACACGGGCGTTGAGGGCCCTTCGATGAAGCCCACCATAAATGCCGATGCTAGCGAGAGCGAACTAGATGAGGCTTACGATTATGCTTATGTAAACACCTATCAGCAGGGCACTTATGGCGATATCATTGTGGTTAGTCACACCGATAATACGGGGCAAACTAAATATGTAATTAAGCGCCTATTTGGGCTTGCGGGTGATACCATAACTTTTGATAATCGCGAAAGCGGTGTTACGCGCGTTTATAGAAACGGCGAGTTGCTTACCGAGGATTATTTGGATATGGATGCCAACAGCAAGTTTATGGGGCTAATAAATCAGGGGCTAAACAGCAGGTTTGGCATAACCGAAATCACTGTTCCGCAGGGCTACATTTTTTATATGGGCGATAATCGCAACAACAGTGAGGACTGTCGTAGCTACACCTACACCGAGGTGCCTTATTGCGAAAAGGTGGAAAACATTATTGGTAGGGTAGATTATATTATCCCTCACGAGGATGTGGCTGAGGGCGATGGCAAGGATGTTGAGCGATTTTTTAACGGAATTAAAGAAATTTTTGCCAGCATATTTTAGTTGATATTTTAGCCTATTTTATATATACTATATTAAATTAATAAAATTAAATATTAAACAGCCAATGTGTTATGTAAAATTGATAATATAAAAATAGATTGGATTAATAGCGTTATTAATGCCAGCAAAATTTATTTATAAATTAGTTATTAAAAAATAATTGATTATTTTAGCAATATAAAATTGATTGTTTAGTATTTATTAAAATATTATTAAATATAAAGGTTGATTTTAATTTTATTTTTATTCATTTTAATTAAATCAATTTGTATTATTTTATTTTATTTGCTTTATTTTATATTATATTATTTTACTTTATTTTATTTAATTAATTTGCATTCGTTTTTATACATTTGAGGAGTTATGATGAAAAGAAAGTACACCCCCATAATAAAAAGTCGCACGCGCGTTAAAAGTATGTTTGCTTTTATGCACGAGGATGAAAACTTAGAGCCTAGCGCATTTGAGCAAAATAACGAAAATATAATTGTTAAAAATAGTGAAAATTTGCTAGAGCAAAGCAATGAAGGTGTGATTGAGCAAAATGGTGAGTGGGGCAATGAAGGTGCGGTTGCTCAAAGCAACGTACAAGAAAGCCAAAGTGCGTTTGAGCAAGGTGATGCACAAAATGACAACTTGATTAAAGAGGGCGCAGTTGAGCAAAATTCTGCATCGGGGGCAACTGATGCGCAATCGAATGAGGGGCTTGCCATAGCATCTATGGGCGGAGCAAAAATTTTACAGCGCACTAGGGGCAATGTTACGGTAGATAAATCTAAAAGTGATGGCGCAAGCACAAAAATTGCTGATGAGCCTATCAAAAAAATGGGCAACATTGTAGAGGTGCAAAGCGCTACCTATGGCGCAACGCCCGTTGCAAAACAAAAAGTCACATTTAAGATGTGGTGGAGAAATTTGGGCAGTCGCATAGCGCAAGGTTGGGATACTTTTATACACAAAAAGGGTGCAGTGCGCTTTTTGGTGTTGCTGGCAATTATGGTGATACTGCTTGTGGCACTGCTAATATATACGGCGGTGATTAGGACAGATTTTGGCGATTTGTTCAAATCCCCTGCGCGCGCGTTTGTAATGTCCGAAACGGGCGAGAGCGCCGAGGGCAGGATGCAAGATTTTTCGATAAATGCGCTTACTGATGCTAATCCAAAAAACTCAAACACGGCGGGCTTTCAGTACATCGATTTTACTGGTAAAGATTTGGATAGGTCATACGATATAAGGAGCATTTACTTTAGGCTTTATACCGAATATGATAATTTAACTCTGCTTATCAGTATGACTGTTTACTATGGGCATACTGATGAAAACGGCGATTATACCGAAACCGAGTATTTATCTATCGAAAATCAGCGAGTAGATATGCCTCAAAGGGTGGGCAAAGCCGTGAATTTGCGCATCAATCAAAGCCTAGAGATAAACAGCAATATGCGCTTGCATCTAGAGTTTACTGCAATCGAAACCGATGATTATGTTGATAATAACGCAACGCAAACACCTTACGATGTGGAATTTTCGATATTCGATATGCAATACCTTGAATAATTTTATTTGTTTTATAACATTTTCTATTGACGAATATATTTGAATGTGATAAAATGTACACAAAGGAAGTTTATATGGATACAATTTTTAATGTAGTTATGTTAAAGCACGGGGATGATTCTATTTTATATGTCAAAGAACCTTTGGATGACTTTATAGACCATTTATCTACAGATGTAAAGCGCATTGATATACAGGACTATTCTAACTGCGTAGTTGTGCAAGCAGAATGCAAAAATGGCGATACGCTAAAATTGGTGTACGATTCTACAATGTTTAATAAAAGCACGATTGTAGCGGTGCCTAACACGCTTTATATGTTGCTACAGCACAAGGAATTGGGCATTGGTTGGGAATACCAAAACAGGTTGCAAGAGTTTTACGATTATAAAAAATTGCTGACCAAAGAAAACACCGATAGAGTGATAGCTTTGCGCAAAGAACTTGTGCAATTGCCTGTTGAAAAGTTGCAAAGTGTGTACCCACATTTATCCTACGCTACCAAAAAGGCGCTTAAAAATGGCAGTTTTGTAGCAAAATCTGATTACGAGGTTAAGTGCGCTTTTATGGATGCAATTAGGGGTGAGTACGAAATGGTTACAATGCGTCCTATGCTTTTTGAGGGTGGCAAAGCGCAATCTAAGTTGACCTACGAGGAGCAAAGAGTGCTTGATGCTAGGCCTAAAACCGCTGTGCCTTTTAGGGATGAGCCGAACGAACAAGTTCAAACCTACTTTGTCGAAAATAAAAACCTTTATATGAAAGACTTTTTTGCAAAGCCTAAAATTGTGCCTACTAAAAAGAAAGCGCCAACAAAAACAAACCCACAGCGCTCCTTGGATGATTTTACTTTTTAGTTTTTAATATTATTTTGTGGTTGATAAACTAATCTACACTACAATATTGAGTGTAGAGCAAAATTTAAATACCTTATAAAATTTGCGACATTTGGGAGCAAGCACACTTTTTGAAAATGTGCTTTATAAATTTTGATTATTTGATTATAATATATATAAATTGCCTTTTGTTTTGCAAAGGGTATTTTTTTTGATTCTATGCAAAATGTTGTGTGGTACATTATTCAGCTGTCCCTAAAATTAATTTTCGAGGGCAATTACATATTTTTTGCAATTTTGATGATATTTTATTTAATTGACAAATTTTTTTTAGAGAAATTTTAGTTGGCATTTTTTTTTTAGAGATTGCAATTTAATTTGTCTATTTTACATAAAAACTTGCTTTTTGTATGAAAATATTATATACTATTATTATACTTTAGGAGGAATTATGTCAGTTGTAAAAGGCATATTTGTGTATACACTAATATTTTTAGGGCTAGTGCTGGGTGTTGGCGTGATACTTATTGGTATTATGTACTTTTTTCCTAGCGTATCTGTTTTTGGATACTCGTTTTACCACGGCAACAACAGGGGCGTGATTTACGAGGTTGTAGCCGAAAATCAAGAGGTGATAGGGCTAGATTATTTGGTGCCTATTGATGGCGATATTCTTACAAATGTGGACGCGGTGGAAATTAATGCCGATAAATGGGATATCAATGTTGTGCTATACGATGCAACTCAGGTTGAAAACAATGTAACATTTTTTAGGGTGGAGTTCGGCCGTGCCATTACTGGGTTTGTTAAGAGCAGTGACCCCGAGCCATCGTTTACTGTTACTGGCGAAAGGCGCGCGCTTACAGGGCAAACTGAACAAAAAAATGTTATCACCTTTAATGTAAACGAGCCTGAGGGGGCGTACTTTAACAGGGCGGCGGCAATTAATGTTTGGATACCTAACACCACTGCGGAACTCACCGATTTAAGAATTACAAGTGGCAGTGGCAAAATTACATTTGTGCAAGCAAGTGTTGCAGACCTTGTGCCTATTGGGGACCCTGAAATTGATGTGGCTAACCTTACAATAGTGGATGGCTCGAACGAAGTGAATGTTGCGCACATCGATGTGCTAGAGAATTTGAATCTTACAGCCGATAACAGCGATTTGAGCGTGGATAGAGATTATAATTGCAATTTGAACTTAGATGTAAACAAGGGCAAGTACACCTTTGCAAACATAAATAGTGGGCTAAACAATGCCGAAGTAAACATAGAAGCGGTTAATGCCGATATTCAATTTAATAACATTGCTGGCAATGTCACATTGATGAGTGATTACGGATTCTTTAGGGCAAACACCATTGCGGGTAGTTTTTCGGCGCTCAGCCACAATGATGACGATAATAATAACGCGTGCGACTTGCGCATCAGTGCAGTTTTAGGCTCTACTATAATCGAGAACGATTCTGGCAATATCGAAATTGGGCAAGTGGGGCAAGTAAACACCAACCCTGCAAGTACCGATTTAAGAATTGATACAAAATCGGGCGATGTTGATATTGATGATTGTTTTGCTAAAAACATTGTAATCACATCTACAAGCGGAGTTATCACTTTGGGCAACTGCCTTGGTAGCGTTGATGTAACATCTCAAAACGGTTCGGTTTATGTTACTTTTATGACTGATGATGCGGTGGTGGATGGCGTTTCGGCTAGCGACATTGCAACCGCTGTAAACAACTTAAATAGCAAGCATATAAATATTGCTACGGGTGTTGATAGGGGCAACGGTGCTATCGAAGTTTATAACACACGCGGGCAGATGAATTTGATATCCAACGGGCGTGGCAGAATTGTGGCGCATGTGGATAACTTGCCCGATAAAAGCCAAAATAAAATTACCGCTAGCAACGGCAATGTGGATATAATTGTGCCTGATAATGCTCAATTTTGGCTAGATTGGAACGCGGGAGATTCAGCCGATTTGCACATCTCGGCATTTGAATCGCAGGCAAAGGCGCCAGATAGCACTATGGCTAATTATCATGTAGATAGGCAAGCTGTTTTTATGGGCGGTACAATGAATTTAGACATCAGCACTACTATGGCTGTGGATGCAGATAGAAATCTTACTATATATTCTAAACTAATTGCCGATTTACAATAATTTTTATAAAACAATTATAAAAACAATAATAACATAAAAAACCTTACAAATGTAAGGTTTTTTGTTCAAATTGTAGACAAATTAAATTCTAGGGGATATTCCATCCCCTAGAACCCTAGTCCAAGGGCTCTCGCCCTTGACCCGTGGTCAAAAAACAACAAAAAATATTTTTTGTGTACAAAACACAATAATATTTTGCTTTTTGCTTTCGCAAAAAGTAAATTATAAATTATATTGCGTTTTCTATTTGTAGTTTGTCTACAGCCTAAAAAACCTTACAAATGTAAGGTTTTTTGTTTAAGTAAAATTAGGTTGTCCTATTATTCCATAGGTGTGGGGCGTCTTTCATATGTCCCGCGCACCACTTTACTCTAATAGAAAACAGACCACAAACTAGAACAAAGCCAAGACCACGCCATGGTGGGGCATCCCACCTTTTATGTTTTATTTATAAATTATACTTTCACGCAAGTGCAAGAATAATTATTAAAAATAAAAAATAAATACAAAACTAGTGTTTTGGTATTTGCAAGTAGCAGTTTTTTATGGAATTTATCGAATTCTGTAGCAATTTATCGTACTGTTCGGAAAGTTGCATAGGCATAATTTCCTGCACGCCTAAATTATTTATAATGGCAGGGCGCGAGTAGTAGATATCATTTTTATCATCATAAACCGAAACTGTAAGCACCTCGTGGCTGTTGTTTAGTATGGCACTTGTAATTTTTACCAAACTCATACCTATGCCTAAATTGGTGTAGCCTTTTTTATCTATAATTTCGTAGGCGCAGTTTCGTACATAATCGGTGTAGGCTTGCTGTTCCACCTCGGTGAGGTACGCGGATATCTTGTTTAGCCCTATCAACGACATATCCCACGGTATAAACTCGCTATCGCCGTGTTCGCCCAGCACATAGGCGTGTATGTGGCGCGGGTTGATATCCAATTTTTGCCCCAGCACATACTTTAGGCGCGCGGTATCCAAAACTGTGCCACTGCCCAGCACTTTGTTTGGCGCAAACTGCGAGAGCTTTTGCGTGATTGTTGTCATAACATCCAAGGGGTTTGTAGCCACTAGGTATATGCCACTAAAGCCTGTTTTGTTTACCTTTTGTATTATATCCTTAAAAACCTCGTAGTTTTTATCTATAAGGTTCTGCCTAGTTTCGCCCTTTTCCTGATTGCGCCCAGCACACAGCACTATTAGGTCGGCATCACTGCAGGCGCTGTAGTCGGCGCTATAAATTTCGTGGAAGTTTGGGCAGTAGGGTAGCGCATCGTTTAGGTCCTGCGCTTGCCCTTGTGCGTACTTTTGGTTGATATCAATTAAAACAAGGTCATTAAACGGTACGGTGGATGCCGTTAAAGCGTACGCGTACGCCATACCCACATTGCCACAGCCTATTATCACTATCTTTTTCATATCTACTCCTTTAATATATTATACAAATTTGATGCTTTTTAGTCAAGCCACTTGTTTTGCTTTGATTTATTATTGATCTTAATTTAACATTTTATCTTGCGCTTGCGCGCAAGTAAAAATGTTTTATATAAATCAAAAATTAAATATAAAACTTTAAATATGTAAGGCGGGGGAAGCACTTCCCCCTGCACCCCTCTGGGTGGGATGCCCCACCATGGCGTGGTTATGGCTTTGTGCTAGTTTGTAGTTTGTTTTCTATTGGGGTAAAGTGGGGCGCGCAACATATGAAAGGCGTCCTGCACCTGTGGTCTTGATTGGGTGCTAAGCAAAAAAGCTTGTGTTTTAAGCATAATTTTATTTTTATTAGGCGTTATTTTTTCTTGACTTTTCGAAAATTTGTGCTATAATCAAAAATGGAATATATTATTTTATGAGGTTTTTTTATTTTGTTTTATTTTTACAATCAAAGTAGTGATTTTTCTCATAAATAATTTTTTCTAAATTGCTTGAAAAAAAAGGAGATTTTTGCTATTATGTTTGATGATATTTTTGAACGCGTGCAAGGGTTGTTTAGCGAGTGGATAGTGCATTCGGATGATAGAACTAAGTATACGATAGAGGACTTTGATTATTCTACTGGTGTTATTGCAGAAGTGGTATACCCTCACTGTGATAAATGTGTAGCCGTTAATAAATGCTATTTTAAGAATGAACTAGATAAAAAACCGCAGGAAAAATTGCACTATAACTGCCATTGTGTGCAAACGCCAATTGATAAGCCTAACGAAAATGATGTAAAAGTTATAATGCCGTATCGGAAAATGATTTATCTATTTGATAAAAAATATGGTTGGCTTGAAGCAATGGGGTATAACTACGATGATATAGAGGAAGTTGAATATTTGCTTAAAAGTCTATCTTATATTGAATATTCTCGTGGAAATTATGAATCGATATTGCACAATAAATATGGTTGGAAAGTAAATATTCCAATAGATTTTCCAGGCAAACGGGAAAAAGAGGGGCGTGTATACAAAATAAAATCTTGTTATATGATTTTTCCTTACGGCAAATTAAAATGCAACACACCTATAGGAGGCTGGGTAAATGAAAGCTTTTGATGATGTAAAAGTTTTGAGAGATAAAAAAGAATACAATGATTTTGGGGTATACAAAGGTATGGAAGGCACGATTATTGAAGCTGAAATTAGAGATAGATGCTTTTATGTAAATTTTATAGACCCCAATATGATAGAGGATGATATAGGCATACTTATAGATATAGAGGACCTTGAATTGGTTAAGGATGGGGGAGCCTCGGATGCCGAAATATTAGATTGTTTGCCTAAAAACAACCCGAGTTGGTGGTGCAAGGTAGAGGATGGGTACATACTCAACCTAAAAGGCGAACGCAAAAACAAAATTCCTTATGACTACAATTCGTAGATGCTCCGATAGTTATTATAAATATGCAAACCTTTTTAGATTTGTATGGTGTTAGTGCTATAAAATATAAACAAAAATAAAAATTAACAAAAAAGGAGGTTAAATATGAAGTTTTTAGATAGAGTAAAAGTTTTGAGGGATAAAAAAGAGTATAACGATTTTGGAATATACAAAGGTATGGTAGGGACAATTTTGGAGGCAGAAATACGCACTGGCAGTTTTTTTGTAAACTTTATAGACCCTAATATGATAGAGGATGATATAGGCATACCAATAGACATAGAGGATTTGGAGCTAGTGGAGGATAGGCACGCTTCGGATGCTTTAATATTGGATGCAATACCTAAAAACAACCCTAGTTGGTGGTGCAAAGTGGAGGATGGATACATACTCAATCTAAAGGGTGAGCGCAAAAACAAAATTCCTTATGACTACAATTCGTAGTATTTTAAAAGTGGGTATAATATGCAAATTTATAAATGTTTAGTTGCAAATGATGTTTGATAAGAGTGATACTATTATGAAATTTTTGGATGAAGTTAAGTTGTTAAGGGATGCGCCCGAATACAATAGTAAACAAATTTATAAGGGAATGGTTGGGTTAATTATAGAAGCCGCTATAAGAAAGAATACCTTTGAAGTTATATTCTGGGATGATAATATGATAAATGACGATATAATTATATCTATAAAAATTGAGGACCTTGAATTAGTTAAGGATGGGGGAGCCTCGGATGCTAAAATATTAGACGATTTGCCTAAAAATAACCCTAGTTGGTGGTGCAAAGTGGAGGATGGATACATACTCAACTTAAAAGGCGAACGCAAAAACAAAATACCTTATGACTACAATTCGTAGCACACACTAATAGTTATAAATTTGCACAACAGTTTGTAGAATTGTACGGTGTTAAATTGTAGTGCTGAAAATGTTTTTATAATTATAAGAGCTATTACACAATATAGTGATATTACTTACAGTTTAGTGTTGGATATAAATGGAGGTTAAATATGAAAATTTTAGACGATGTAAAAGTTTTGAGGGATAAAAAAGAATACAACGAATATGGAATATACAAAGGTATGGTAGGTACAATATTGGAGGCGGAGATACGCAGTGGTAGTTTTTTTGTAAACTTTATAGACCCTAATATGATAGAGGATGATATAGGCATACCAATAGACATAGAGGATTTGGAGCTAGTGGAGGATGGGGGAGCTACGGATGCTAAAATATTAGATGCGCTACCTAAAAACAACCCTAGTTGGTGGTGCAAAGTAGAGGATGGATACATACTCAATCTAAAGGGTGAGCGCAAAAACAAAATTCCTTATGACTATAATTCGTAGAATCAAAAGATTTTTACCTATACTTTATAAAACAAACACTCTTTGTGGGTGGCAAGTTTGCCATAGTCTAAAATAGGGCTATGAATTGCCATTGCAAGGAGTTTTTTATTTAGTTGTGTTTTTGGCTACTTTGTGCTATAATTTTATTATGACTATTACAGGGACTATTAAGGGCATAATTTTTCAGAACGAGGAGAACGGCTACACTGTGCTTGTGCTTTCTACGGAAGGCGGGGATATGACTTGCGTTGGCACTTTGCCTATGGTGAATATTGGCGAAAATTTGGAACTGCAGGGCGAGATGGTTCTAAACAAAAACTATGGCGAGCAGTTCAAGGTTCAGCACGCAAAGGTGGTGCAACCTAAAACGCAATCGGGCATAGTACGCTACCTATCGAGCGGGCTCATTCGGGGCGTTGGCAAGGTGACGGCGGAAAACATTGTAAAGCACTTTGGCGCTGATACATTAAACATTATTGAGTTTAATCCTAGTAGGTTAACTGAGGTTAGGGGCATATCCGAGCAAAAGGCGCTTTTGATTGCCGAAAGCTACATAAATGTCAAAAAGATGCAGGATACCATTATGTTTTTGCAGGAATATGACATATCTAGCAAGATGGCAATAAAAATTTACGAGACTTATCATGATAAGACAATGGAAAAATTGAGGACTAATCCTTACGCGCTGGTTGAGGATGTGGATGGCATTGGGTTTATCACTGCCGATAAAATTGCGGGCAAGTTGGGCATTCCGTTTGATAGCGATTTTAGGTTGCGCGCGGGCATTTTGCACACGCTAAAGGAGGGCGCGGACAAAGATGGGCACACCTATATGCCGTGCAGTGATGTTTACAGGCAGGTGACAGCCCTACTTAAAATAGAGTTTGAGGACTACGAGGAAAAACTTGAAAAACTGCTTTTTCAGATGCAGGTGGATGGCGTACTTAAATGCGAAAGAATTTATGATACCGATGTTTTTATGCTTACAAAGTACTACAACATTGAGCGCTCATCGGCAAAAAAGATTTTGAGTTTAGTAAATCATACAGCCGAGAGCGGGTACGATTTTTCGAATGAAATTGAAAATTTTGAACGCGTAAACAACATAGAACTACACGCGCAACAAAAGCAGGCGGTTGTAACGGCAGTAAACAGCGGGTTCAGCGTGATAACGGGTGGGCCTGGCACGGGCAAGACCACGATTATAAAGTGCATACTTTCGCTTATGCGCAATCAAAGAAAAAACACCTTACTTTTGGCGCCTACTGGGCGCGCTGCCAAGCGAATGAGCGAAAGTTGTGGGGTGGAGGCAAAGACCATACACAGGGCGCTGGAGATAGATTTTTCTAATCCGCGCGATATGTTTAGGTACAACGAGTTCAACAAACTGCCGGTTGATTGCATTATTGTAGATGAGGTATCTATGGTGGATGTGGTGCTTTTGAACGCGCTACTAAAAGCCACCAAGCGCAACTGTCAGGTTGTTTTTGTGGGCGATAAAGACCAACTGCCAAGCGTGGGGGCGGGCAATGTGCTTGCTGATATACTAAACTCGGGAATTGTGCCCTATGTGTGCCTTACCGAAATTTACAGGCAGGCTAAGGAAAGTTTGATTGTGCTAAACGCGCATGCGATTAACGAGGGCAATATGCCCAAAATTGATAACAAAAGCAAGGACTTCTTTTTTGAAAATAAGCGCGAACCTAGCGATATGCTAGATTGCATTGTGGGGCTTGTAACACAGCGTTTGCCAAAGTATGCGGATATCGAGCCCAGCAAAATTCAGGTGCTGGCGCCTATGAAAAACGGGCTTTGTGGCATTGAAAATTTGAACAAGGTTTTGCAGGATAAAATTAATCCGCCATCCCCACTAAAGAGCGAGCTTTTTACCGAACGCGTCATTTTTAGGTTGAATGATAAAGTTATGCAAATTGTAAATAACTACGAAATTGAGTGGACAAGGCTAAACGAAAAGGGCTTTATTGAGCATGGCGAGGGCGTGTTTAATGGCGATATTGGCACGGTTACATCGGTGGACTTTCATAAGGGCGAGATTGAGGTTACCTTTGAGGATGGGCGAGTTTGTATGTATCCTAAAAACGAACTAATAAATTTACAACTTGCGTACGCCATGACTATACACAAAAGTCAGGGCAGTGAGTTTGATGTGGTGGTTATGCCAATAATTGCTGGCACGGGCAAAATTTTGACGCGCAATTTGCTGTACACCGCCGTCACGCGCGCTAAAAAGCTTGTGGTGCTGGTTGGTTCGCTGTTTTACCTGAGGCGTATGGTGGAAAATAAATATACCGCTAAGCGCTACTCTGCACTGTGTTGGTTCCTAAAGCAGGGCGAGCTAATTTTTAAGGAAGGGCTAGATGTTTAATTGAACAGAAAAATAGATACAATGCAAATACAGATGATAATATATTGGTTTAGCTGGCGTAAAATATGGGCAAA
>CALVJT010000015.1 GCA_944332315.1 uncultured Clostridia bacterium | reverse complement strand
TGCTATCCTTGCGGATGGTGTCCTGCGCGGTAAAGCAATCTAGCGTTTCGTTGAACAACGCCTGCACAAGTTTTTCGTAGCGCTCCGCCACCTGCGGTATTTCGGTGGATATCTTTACATTGTAACTATCGCCCCCGCGCTCAAGTTGCCCGCAAGTCTTTGTCAGCGCCGATAGCTCCGCTAGATTCTCAAATGTCGTGCCCAACGGTTGCTCCGCCACTTCCGCTTTCGCTCGTACCGAAAATGACATCTCCCTCTCCTCCTTTTTATTTTATTATTTTAATTTTTATTTTTTATTATTTTTAATATTTTCCTTTTTTCTTTCGAAAAAAGTAAATAAATTAAATAAAATAAATAAATATATTAAAAAATAACAAATTAATAATTCCTTATGCTTTTAATTGCGGGGGAAACCTTTCCCCCTGCACCCCTCGGGTGCGATGGCGCACTCCCGTGGTCTTGGTTAGTACTAAGCAAATTATTGTTCATTCGCGTACTTTGTGCTAAGCCAGCTTAACAAATAGAAAGCGGAAATATCTACTAGCACTTAAGCCCCGACCACAGGTCAAGGACGCCCCACATACTCAATCATCAGTACTTGCTATGCTAGAATATAAAAGCACAAATTAGTACTCAAACAAAGACCACGCCACGGGTGGGGCAAACTTTAGTGCGTATTTGTACTAAATTAAATAGAAAACGCAACTATAAATTAGCACCCAGCCCCGACCACAGGTCAAGGACGCCCGTCCTTGCGTGGGGGTGCGGGGGCGGTGTTAGCCCCTGCGTTTTAATTTTAAGGAATATTATATTTAATTTAATATTTAATTGTTTTATGTTTTTATTTTATATTATTTTTTTTTACTTTTTCGCAAGAAAGTGCGATGGCGCACCCCCGTGGTCATTGCTTAGGTACTAATTTTTATTTTCGTTTTCTCTTTGCGTAAAGTACGCTAACCACTGAACAATAAATAGAAAGTGGAGGTACCTATTAGCACCCAACTATGACCATAGGTCAAGGACGCCCGTCCTTGGACTAGGGTTATAGGGGATGGCAAATCCCCTAAAGCATAGCACAAAAATTAAAAATGGAATAAAATATAATATTTAGTAAAAAACCAAATACTTTTTTCGCAAGAAAAAAGATTTTTTTTATTAAATTATTTTTATTGTATTTATTATTTTTTTACTTTTTCGCAAGAAAAAGAAAAATATATAATAATAAAGTAAAAGAATAAATAAAATAAATAAAAATAATAAAATAATTTAATTAAATAAAGATTTGTTAAGGTTGACAATTTTTTCGAGCGGAATGCCGTGCTCCTTAGCAAAATCGATGCCCAGCTTAACATCGCCCACGCGAGTAGCAATGTGCGCATCGGAGTTGACAACAAAATCCACGCCCGTCTCCAGCATATCATCCACCTCTTGTTGCGAAAAGAATATGCGCTTGCCATTTAGTTCAATCTTAGTCCCGCGCTCCACACACGCCTTAGCAATCTCTTTTACATTCACAAGTATGCCATAGTTCAAATGGTTTACAAACTGTAAATTGTACCTATCAATACAGCGCAAGTAAGCAAGGGTGTTCTTTTCTATCTTTTTGGCGCTCGGCTTAAAAATAAGATTTGTGGCAGTAAACGACCACCAAGTGGCAAAACTCTCATTTGTCGCCGATTTGTGGAACCCCATCTGCAAAAAGTCCAGCTCGTCCTTGTACTCATCCACATCTAGCTTGCCCGAGTACCCCATAATGTTCGCCTCAAGCGTGTGGTACAACTTTATCTGCGGATACCTCTCCTTAAATAGTTCTATCTGACGCTTCTGCGCCAAAAAGTTAGCAAGCGTAATACCGCTAGCCCTGTGCTTAAACGCGTGGTCGGAAACCGCGTACTCCTTTAGCCCCAGCGCTATCGCCTGCTGAATGTTCTCCTCAAGCGTGCTCTGCCCATCGCTAAAATTCGTGTGCGTGTGATAGTCCCCGTACGGCACAAAAGCCTGCTCTTTAACCTCCACAGCGCTCGTGCTCTTATCTAAAATGGTGTCCCCCTCGTAAATTTCAATGTCCTCAATTTTTTTCATCTATTTCTCCTAAAAATTTCACCTCATATTGTAACATAATATTGTATTTTTTGCAAATTATGCGCCGTACAATTTCAAAAAGTTTATAAATATCTCCGCTAGTCGCGCCCCCGCAGTTTATAATGTACCCCGCGTGCACCCTAGATACCTCCGCGCCACCCACGCGCAAGCCCTTTAGCCCGCTCTCGTCTATCAGTTTTGCAGGCGCAATGTTCCCCACCTTTTTGAATACACTCCCCAAACTAGGATGCCCCACATTCTGCGTTTGCATACGCGCAACAGTGTTGCTCTGTAGCTTTTTAGCAATCTCTGTAGCTTCCCCGCGCTCAAACACAAAATCTACACAAACAATAAATTCCTCATCCAAAATGCTCGAGTGCCGATATTGTAAATCTAAGTCAAACCCCACAATAGGTAAACTATTTTTTATAGTGCCACGCAAAATCTTGTCACTTGCCCCGCCACAAACTGCCTTACACCCCCCAATTGCGCTAGAATTAACCTTTTTGTATGCCCGCACTCGATAAGTTTTTTTGTTTATCTTTTTGCTCCCGTTTTTAATAAAATTGTCAATTTTTTGTAAAAATATATAAAAAAATGCACTTTTTTTATTAATTTTTGCACTTTTTATAGTGTATTTGCGCAATTTTTTATCAGTAACACAAAATTTTTTGTAGCACAAGCTTAGCAAATTCCCATCCAAAAATAGGTTATATTTGTAGTAAACTTGATGAGTCTTTGTGTTGTAAATAAGCACCCTAAAAACGCAGTCGCGCATCTGCCCGCCAAATGCGCCCGCATTCATCTTAACCGCCCCGCCCACACTTGCAGGAATTCCGCACGCAAACTCAAGCCCCCTGTAGCCCCGCCTGCTTATTATATTTGCAAGCCTTGCCAAAAGCGCGCCCCCCAATGCACGAACAAAAAGGTATTGCTTTTTTATAATTGCAGATTTTAGTTTAGGCAACTCACATTTTTTTGCCAAATCAAAAAGAGTGCAGTGCGCCTTGCTTTTACAATTTCTCTGTTTGCCCCGTGCCATACCTACATTAAGTTTACACACACCCTTGCCCGCCAAACTTTGCTTGCAGATATTTTGTCTATTTCTATCCATCATATATTTATAAGGCACAAATTTATTTATTTTTATATCACTAAAATAAACATCGTTTAGTTTGCGCGTACACAAAACAACGCCCCTAAAGCCCGAACTTGCGCAAAGCGTGTTGGAGCCATTGCCCAATATGTATAACGGCAGATTCTCCGTTTTGCAAAGCTCAAAAGTTTGCAGACACTCGGCAAAGTTTTCGGGCTCTACAAAGTAATCGGCGCTACCGCCCACGCGCATTGTGCTATGTTTGCACATAGGCTCATCTTTAATAATTTTCATATAAATAATTTATGCGCACCCCCGCTTTTTGCTTTTATTTATTTTATTTTTATTTTTTATTTTTATTTTTTATTTTTATTTTATTTTTATTTTCTTTATTTTAACATTTTCTTTTGCTTGCGCAAAAGTAAATATCTAAACAAAATAAATAAATAAATAATAAAATCAAAAAATTTATTATAAATTTACAAAACGCAGGGGCTAACACCGCCCCTACAACCCCACGCAAGGACAGGCGTCCTTGACCTGTGGTCGGGGTTGGGTGCTTATTTGTAGTTGCGTTTTCTATTAAATTTAGAATGAATACGCGCTAAAGTTTGCCCCTCCCATGGCGTGGTCTTGGCTTGGATGCTAATTTGTACTTTCATATTCTGGCATAGCAAGTACTGATGCTTGAATATGTGGGCGCACTTTAGGTGCTAATTATAGATGCTTTTCTATTTGCAGTAGTACTACGCGAACTTTTATAGATAGTCTTGCAGTGCGATGTTATATGGTGCATAGATTAGTTTTTGTCACTAAACAAAAAATTACTTTTTTCGCAAGAAAAAAGCAATATTGTTTTTTTTATTTAGTACAAAACTGGGCTTACGCCACTAGTCCACGGGTGCAAGGGCGCTATTCATAGCTCGCTAACCACTAACTACAAATAGAATACCTAACAACAACCTAGCACTCACTTATGACCACAGGTCAAGGACGCCCGTCCTTGGACTAGGGTTATAGGGGATGGCAAATCCCCTAAAGTCCAGCACATCCACAAAAATAAAAATATAATGAATAAAAATAATATTTAGTAAAATAAAATTTTTTGCGCAAGCAAAAAATATTTTTTATAAATTTTATTATTTTATTAATTTATTGTTTATTAATTTATGTTAATAGTTTTAACTTTCACGCAAGTGAAAGATAAGAATGTTAAAATAAAAAAATAAAAATAAAAAATAAAAAATAAATTAAATAAGCGCGTTGATAGCGGAGGAAAAGAGTTCGCCCTTTTGTTGCGCGGAAGCAAATATAGAAATACCCCATAGTTGCGAGTTCAGCACCTGCTCAAAAGCCTTATAATCGGCATCCGAGTAAATGCTCAAACCCGTAGTGCTAAACAAACCAATATCGCAAAGCCTCTTTTGCACATCGTCACTAACCATAAACTCCATAAAGCCCTCCGCAACCGCCTTGTTCGAAGCATCCAGCACACCCAAGTACTGCACTAAATCAGAAAACTTGCCCAAAGGCACAAATTTGCACTCCGCCATATTGTTTAGTTCCACCCTGTTCTTTACGCGATAAAAATCTCGCGCCGTGCCTAGCATCACCGATGCCTCATTAGCCACAAAAGTGGTGTACGCCTGATACGGTGTAAGATTTAATATATCCGCGCACCTAGTCAAATCAGCCTTTGCATTGGTGTTTGCCTGCATAGCCACCTGCGCATAGCTATCCACAAGCCCCGCAACATAGTTGTAGCGCCCGCCATCAAACGAGTACGCAGTGTCGGCAGAAAGCGCCGATAGCACCCGTTCATCCACCTGCGAGTTGCCAATAAGGCAGTACCCCGATAAATTCCACGGCACAGCATAAAGCGCGCCATCCCTTTCGGCATTATCCAGCAAATCTTGACGGCAGTTTGTGGATATCGAAAGCTCCTGCAAGTACGCCGAAAATATAGGCGCCGTGTGGTGCGAAAACGAGATAATATCCGGCCTTTCACCCGATAAAATTGCGTTTTCAAGTTCTTGCCCCGACATAGTCTGCACCACCACATAAACCGAACTGTTCTGCTCGTGATATTCGCGCGCCATTCGCTCCAAAAAACTAGCACGGTTGCCACTCCCGCCCTCGTAACTATCTATGTGCCACAGCTTCAAAAATGTGGTGCTGGCTTGCGGTGTTTGCGCTATGTATACGCCTGCTCTTTCAAAAAAAAATGGCATTAAACCCATCAAAAATGCAAACATTATTGCTAAAATTATGCTCTTTGTGTCGTTTTTTGTCAATTTTAGGCGCTTTGCGGGAACTTTTTTTGCGCTCTCGTCCACTGGCTCCACCACCGCTGGCACCCCGTTCACAAACTTGTACTGCTTTTTGCTCTTTTTCATATTTAATTATATGCTTTATTTTTTTATTTTATTTAATTTTTATTTTTTAATTTTTATTAAACATTTTTATCTTGCGCTTGCGCGCAAGTTAAAACTATTCAAATAAATTAATAAAATAATAAAATTTATAAAAAATATTTTTTGCTTGCGCAAAAAATTTTATTTTACTAAATATTATATTTATTTCATTTATTCCATCTTTAATTATCTATAATACATTATTCGCGGGGCATTTGCCATTCCCCGCACCCCTAGTCCAAGGGCTCTCGCCCTTGAACCCGTGGTCTTATAGTGGCACTAGCCTAGTTTTGTACTAAAAAATAAAAATAAATATTTCTTTTTCTTTCGAAAAAGGAATTTTTTTAGCACATAAAACTAACTGTGTACCATTTAAGAGCAGGGTTCTCTTAACACAAAGAGAGTTAGAAATAGAAAATGTGCTTAGTTCTAAAAGTTAATTAGCACTTCTATTTGATAAAGTACGCAATTGTACTTTACAAAAATAGAAAACACAACTATAAATAAGCACCCAACCACGACCACAGGTCAAGGACGCCCCCACATACTCAAGCCTCAGAAATTGCACGCCAGAATACGAAAGTACATAATAGTACCCAAGTCAAGACCACGCCATGGGTGGGGCAAACTTTAGCGCGTATTCATTCTAAATTTAATAGAAAACACAACTAAAAATAAGCACCCAACCCCGACCACAGGTCAAGGACGCCTGTCCTTGCGTGGGGTTGTAGGGGCGGTGTTAGCCCCTGCATTTTGGCAAATTTATAATATATTTTTTGATTTTATTATTTATTTATTTTGTTTAGATATTTACTTTTGCGCAAGCAAAAGAAAAATTCTTAAAAAATAAAAATATATAAAAAATAAAATCTAAAAATTAAATAAATAAAATAATTATTTATGATAAGCATCGTAAACGGCTTGAGCTTGGTCCTTGCGCACAACCTTTTGCAAGTCCTCGAGCGAAGCATTGGCAATATTATCAAGGCTCTTAAAGTGCGTAAGCAAAGTTCTTGCAGACTTGGCGCCCACCTTATCAATGTTCTGCAAAACGCTAGTAATTTTTTGGCGCCTGTTGCGGTGGAAAGTGATAGCAAATCGGTGACTCTCATCCCTCACCCTCTGCAGTAGCCTCAGCCCAAAGCTGGACCTATCCAAAATAATGCTATCGGGCTCATCCACCTTAAAAACTTCCTCCTCTTTTTTTGCAAGCCCAATCATTTCCACATCGTAGCCCTGCTCCAGCATCGCACTGCGCGCGGAGGATAGTTGCCCCTTGCCACCATCAATCACAATCAAATCGGGCACATTATTAAAGCTTTCATCGTTTGTGGTGGTGACATTTTCGAACCTGCGCCTCAAAGTTTCCAGCATCGAAGCAAAGTCGTCCGACCCCTCAACAGTCTTAATAATAAACTTGCGGTAAAGGTTTTTGCGCGGAGTGCCATCAATAAACACCACCATACTAGCCACCTTGTTCGTGCCACTGATGTTAGATATATCGTACCCCTCAATTTTATGGGGCATCTTTTTAAGATGCAATTTTTCTTTGAGTTGCTCGCACGCGCCCAAAGTAAAATCGCGCTCGTATTTATCTTTATCCACCTGTTTTTCCAGATGTTCAAAGGCGTTTTGCCAGTTGTTTTTAAGAATTTGCGCCTTAACGCCAATGTGCGGAGCGGTTATAACCACCTTGTGCCCGCTAAATTTTTCCAGCCAATCTTTTAGCAGGGCGCCATCCTCGAACTCCAGCGGAACAAGCACCTCATTGGGCACAAGCCCGTTCATAGAGTAGTACTGCACGGCAAAATTTGTAATCGCCTCGCTCAAAGTCAGGTTGGAATCAAAAATAGTATGCGTCTCGCACCCCACCATTTTGCCCCCGCGCACCACCGAAATTGCAATGGCGGAGTACTCGCCGTTCGTCACAAAACTGATGGCGTCAAACTCCTCCTCGCGGTTGAGTTGCATAATCACCTTGCCTTTGAGTTTTTCCACCATTTTTAGCCTATCTCTAAAAACAATAGCCGATTCAAACTGCTCCATTTGGCTTGCCTTTAGCATTTTTTGCGTCAAAATTTGCTCAACTTTGCTATCCTTGCCCTTCAAAAACTCGATGCAGTCATCCACCACCTTGTGATACTCCTCGGGCGTGACCCTGCGTGTGCAAGGCGCAAGACACAGCCCCATAGAGTAGTTGAGGCACTCGCGCTTTTGCTTGCGCTTTAAGTTGATTTTGCACTGCCTTATAGGAAACGCCTGATGTATAATTTTTAGCAGTTCCCCCGCTTTTATGCCCGCAAAGTACGGGCCAAAGTACTTGGCGCCATCCTTTTTAACGCGCCTGACGATTTCAATATTAGGGTAATCATCCCTATAGTTTATTTTTATATAAGGGTACGCCTTGCCATCCTTTAGCAGTATGTTATAAAAAGGTTGATGCTTTTTTATAAGCGTGCTTTCAAGCGCAAGCGCATCCAGTTCGCTCGGCGTTAAAATGTAGTCAAAGTCGTATATGTTCTGCACAAGCGCGGTGGTTTTGATAGTCTTTTCCGTGTTCAAAAAGTACGAACTTACGCGCCTTTTTAGGTTCTTTGCCTTGCCCACATATATTATGTGCCCATCCATATCCTTCATAAGATATACGCCACTCGTGGTTGGCAGTTTGTGCAACTTTTCTTTTATTCGCTCTAGGTTTGTCATACCTTTATTATATCACATTTTTTTATTTTTTTAATTTTTATTTTATTTATTTTATTTATTTTATTTTTAATTTATTTATTTTAACATTTTTCTTTCACTTGCGTGAAAGTTAAAACTTTTAACATAAATTAATAAACAATAAAATAATAAAAAATTAAAATATAAATATAATTAACTAATAAAAATACTTGCACTTCGTTTAATTTAGGGGAAAGCCTTTTCCCCTATAACTCCTCGGCAAGGACGGGCGTCCTTGACCTGTGGTCATGGTTGGGTACTAGGTTGTTTTTAGGTATTCTATTTGCAGTTAGTAGTTGGCGGACTACAAATAGGCGTCCTTGACCTGTGACCATAGTTGGTTGTTAAACAAAAAATGTTCTATTTTGTTTTCGTTGCAAACGCACTTAAAGTTTGGTGCCTACTTGCACAGTGATGCTTATAAGCTACCTAGTTTAGTTTTAGCACTTAAACAAAAAATTACTTTTTTCGTAAGAAAAAAGCAATATTATTTTTTTTGATTTAGTACAAAACTAAGCTAGTGCCACTATAAGACCACAGGTCAAGGACGACTGTCCTTGCCTAAAGGGTCTTAGGGGAACGGGTAGTTCCCCTATAAAACAAACAAGTCCCCCTACACCTAAAATCAAACAAATTAAAGTTGAATTTGAATAGCAGTCTCAGCAGAAGCCAACAAAGTATCAGTGCCAGCCATCCTAACATAAAGCGTGTAGGTGTTGCCCTCCTCAAGCCCGCTAAATACATTCTGCGTGCTCCACTCGCCCGAATCTAGCTTGTATTCCGCCCCCTCAATAAGCGTAACGGTCAAAACACCAGCATCTACTTGATAGGTAACAGCGCTCTGCTCAATGGCCTCCTGCTCGCCCTTCAATGTAGTAAACTCGTCAAAAATCGGTTGCGAAGCATAAATAGTATCAGTTTCCGCAAACCTTGCGTAGATTGTATAGGTAGTAGCGTAGTTCAGCCCCTCAAACACAGGCTCAGCCTGCCAAGCGCCGTCCTCGCCCAGCCTGTACTCCACGCCCGCAACAGCAGTGAGCGCAATCGATGTGGATGTAATCTCGTCCACAGTCAAAGCGCTAGCATCAGGCGTCTGCTCCTGCGTGAGTTTTTGCATAACAATTGTCTTTGTGGTCGCATCCGATGGGTTCAAAGTATCGGTTTCCTTCATTCTAACAGATACTTGATAGGTAGCGCCGGGCGTCAAATCCTCAAACACATTGGTGTCCACCCAAGTATCCCCGCCATCAATGCTGTACTCGGCGCCCTCAATAGGCGCGATTGTTATGGATGTAGGCGAATTGTGAGTGATTTGCAACGCATCCTCCTCTATCGCAGACTGCAAGTCCTTAGATGTAGTAATCTGCACAGTGGTTTCGCTGGATGCATTGGTAGCATCGGTAGCCTTGTAGCGCACAGTTATGTTGTAGGTTCTGCCCGCAAGCAGTCCGCCAAAGGTAGAACTATCCTGCCAAGCGCCGTCCTCCAAGCGGTACTCCGCCCCGCTAAGCGAGGTGATGGTTATCGAGTGGCTTGTGGTTGAGTAGCGAATTTCGTCCACAGTAGGCGCCTGCACATTGCGCTTTAGCACCGTTATGTTCACAGTTGCCGTTTTGCCCTTGTAGGTAAAAGTGATTGTGGTATCCTCGGTAGTCAACGGCTGTTTGTATTTATCGTAGGTGTAGCCATCGTTGCTAGAGTTGTTGTTCTCGGCAAATGCAATGGACTGCGTAGAGCCATCCTTTAGTTCCGCAACAAGAATCATTCCGCGCGCGTCAAAGTATTCGCCCACATAGTATGTGGTTTTGGTAGGCTGAGTTGTAACTTCAAGATTATCAACATCCTTGCCTCCGCAACCCGCAAATAGCACCATAGTTGCAAGCAAAACACCCGCAAGCAGGGTTATAATTCCATTCCTAGTTTTTATCATTTTGATTTTTCTCCTAATTAGTTATACATTAGTATATCAAATTTTGTTGGAAAATACAAACATTTATTTTTATTTAATTTTTATTTTTTTAATTTATTAATTTATCAATTTTTCTTTTTCTTTCGAAAAAGTAAATTTATAAACAAATCAAATATAAAACAATAAACAAAATAATAATAAAATATAAAATAATTTAGGGGAACTACCCGTTCCCCTATAACCCCTTAGGGTGCGGAGGCGCACTCCCGTGGTCTTGGTTAGTACTACGCGCTAGTTTTTAATCCTAAATCATCTTGTGCTAAGCGAGCCTTAACTTATAAGGTACACAGTTTAGTTTATGTACTAAACAAAAAATTACTTTTTTCGCAAGAAAAAAGTAATATTGTTTTTTTTGTTTTTAGTACAAAAGCTAAGCTAGTGTGCCTATAAGACCACAGGTCAAGGACGACTGTCCTTGCCTAAAGGGTCTTAGGGGAACGGGTAGTTCCCCTAAAAAAATATCCCCTGCAAAAAATAAGTTTTTCGACAAAAAAAGTAGGAAAGCGTCAAAAATTGTGAGTATTCTTGTATGAGGAAATAAGCATAGTGCGCTAAAATATACTCAAAGGAGGTTTAGGAATGGAATCTCAGCTTAAGTTGCTAAAAGCCGATGAGCAAACTTTGGACGAACTAAATATATACTTGCCGGAGGGCAAAATCTTACAGCAGTTGGCGGACTTTTTTGCCGTTTTTGCGGATACAACGCGCATACGAGTGCTATCCGCCTTGGCGCTTTCGGAAATGTGCGTGAGTGATATCTCAAATATACTG
>CALVJT010000014.1 GCA_944332315.1 uncultured Clostridia bacterium | reverse complement strand
CGCAACTAGCAAGAGCGCTAAAGCTACAAAGGATGTGGATGCTAAGGTTGCAAAACAAAGTGCCAAAAAGTCATCTACATCTAGTGCGGATACTAAGGGTACAAAAAAGAGTACAACTAGCAAGAGTACAGGTACTAAAAAGGCATCTACAGATAGTAGTGGGGATGCTAAAGATGCAAAAAAGAGCATTAAAAGTGCAGATGCAAAAGGTGGCAAGCGCACGCTAAAGGCGTTTGATGAGGCACAAGTTGCTGAGACTGATGCTACATCTATTGCCACCACCAAAAAGCGCTCCGCTACACGCAAAAAAGCCTAGGCAGGCTTTTTTTATTTTTTTATTATTTATATTAATTTTTTTTAATTTTTTATTAAACATTTTTATCTTTCGCTTGCGCGAAAGTTAAAATATTTAACATAAATTATAAACAAAAACAATAAAATATAAAATATATATTAGTACTATGCTTGCGGGGCATTTGCCATTCCCCGCACCCCTAGTCCAAGGACGGGCGTCCTTGACCTGTGGTCCTTGCTTTGTGCTTATTTGTAGTTTAGTTCCTATTTGCAGTTTTGTGATTAGCGATTTACGCGTTCTTGACCTGTGGGCTTATATTTAATTTGCTTAGTTTTGTATTAAACAAAGAAAATATTGCTTTTTTCTTTCTAAAAAAGTGATTTTTAGTTTAGTTCTAAAAATTAATCAAGTGCCAAAGGGCAATGCAAGTTTTTTATGGTGCGCAAAGTAAACTTTGTATGCTTTACACTAAAAACAAATAGAAAACAATATTATGACCACGGGAGTGCGCCCACCAAAACTAAACATTGGTACTCACCACAAATAGAATACTAAAGCACAACTAGCACCCAAGCTAAGACCACGCCATGGTGGGGCATCCCACCTCGAGGGGTGCAGGGGAAAAGATTTTCCCCGCAATATTGTGTAAATGTAGTATTTTTTAATATTTGTTATTATATTTTTTTGTTTTTTGTATTTAATTTGTTTAATGATTTTACTTTTTTCGTAAGAAAAAAGAAAAAACTTAAAATAAAATAAAAATAAATAAAAATAAAATAAAAACAAAAATAAATAATAAAAAAATAAATAAAAACTATAAAAAGCGGGAAAACTATAGTAGGAGAATATTATGGTTTCGGAAAAAGAGAAGCGCTACGCATACAACCTGATAAACAACTCGCTAAAACTGCAAGCGGGCGAAAAGATTTGGATAGACGCGGTGGATGTGCCTGAGGACTTTGTCTGCGAAGTTATTAAACAGGTGCATAGTGTATGGGGCTTTCCGTTTTTGAACAACTCCACACAACGCATAAACAGGCAGGTTATGGAGTGCTACGATAATGTAGATTTTTTGAATCTTAAACGCGATTTGGACCTAGAAAAAATGAAAAATATGGACTGCTACTTGAGCATATCGGCGCCACTCAACACGCAGGGCTTGCGCACTTTGGACCCTCAAAAACTGCAAAACTACAACAAAATCTACGCGCAGGAGGTGCATTTTAAGCAGAGAGTGAACCACACGCGCTGGACAATTTGCAACTATCCAAGCCAGAGCCTTGCCTCGCGCGCAAAGATGAGCTACGATGAGTACGCCGACTACTTGCTTGATGTTTGCTGTTTAGATTATATCAAGATGGGCAAGTGTTTACAACCGCTAAAAGAGCTTATGGAGCGCACTGATAAGGTGAAAATTTTGGGCAGGGGCACAGACTTACAGTTTAGCATAAAGGGGATGCCCGCTATTGTTTGCGCGGGGGAGAGCAATATTCCTGATGGCGAGGTGTACACTGCGCCCGTTATTGATAGCGTAAACGGCGTGATATCCTACAATGCGCCGTCCGTTTATGAGGGCAAGGAGTTTAGCGATATAAAACTTGAGTTTAGCAACGGCAAAATTATAAAGGTGGCGGGCAACGATGTGGAGAGTATGGAGCGCATTTTTGATACTGATGAGGGTGCGCGCTTTGTTGGCGAGTTTGCGCTGGGTGTAAATCCTAGAATTCATGACCCTGTGGGGGATATTCTGTTCGATGAAAAAATTGCGGGCTCCATTCATTTTACCCCCGGCAATGCTTATGATGATGCTGATAATGGCAATCGCAGTGCTGTGCATTGGGACCTCGTGCTTATTCAGACGCCTAAGTACGGTGGCGGGGAGATTTGGTTCGATGATGTTTTGATTCGAAAAAACGGCAAGTTTGTTTTGGATGAACTTAAGCCTATTGATAAACTAAGATAAGTTTTTTATTTATTATTTATCTTTTATTATTAAAACATTTTTATCTTTCGCTTGCGCGAAAGTTAAAATATTTTATACAAATAAAATAATAATTATAAAAAAACAATATTAATTTAATAATTAAACAAAAAACTAGGGGAACTACCCGTTCCCCTAAAACCCCTTAGGCAAGGACAGGCGTCCTTGACCTATGGTCATTGCGTAGGTGCTAGGCAAAATCGCGTATCCTATTTGCATCCATTTTGCAAGCACACTTTAGTGGTTTTGGTTGAATACAAAACAAACTTTATTGTTTTGTTATAAATAAACTTTGAATTTGGCACATTTTTTGAATGAAATGTTTAATATTAAGCAGATTACAATGTTTTATTAAAGCAGACTACAATGTTTTATATAAAGTAGATTATAGTGTTTTATATAAAAGATTGATTAAAATGTTTGGAAATAAATATAAAATTGGTATATAATATCTATGTAAAGGAGAATGAAAAATGAACAAGATAAAAGTGGGGATTAATGGTTTTGGGCGCATTGGA
>CALVJT010000013.1 GCA_944332315.1 uncultured Clostridia bacterium | reverse complement strand
CGCAAACAATTAGTGTACAACTTATGCAAGGGCAGGAGTACAAGATAGTGGTATCTAAGCCGTACCTATGGCAAGTTGATTTTGGTGATAAAGGGCAAAAAACAGGCAGTACATTTACCTTTATTGTGCCAAATAAAGAGAATAGTACTGGTGAATACAGGATAACAATTGCGGGCGTGAATGGAGATTTTAATAATGCTATTATTATTTAACAATTGTCAATTAAAGCATAAGCAATAAAATAAACAATTTTCGGTAGAAATTGGCATATCTTGAAAATGTTTTTAGGGAGTGCAATTAAGGCTATATTCCTTTGCAGTGCGTTTTTGTTATGTATCATAAATTTTTAATGCGGTGGCAGTATACCAAACAATTGGTGGATAGTTTAATTTTGGTACACCTAGTATTTTATTACACAATTAATACAAATTATTTTAATTTGTACGAAAATGCGCGCAAAAAACTTGACTTATTGCATAAGATATGATATATTTATTTATCAAAATTTTACAAAATAGGTGGTGAGATAGAATGACTTCTGTTAAAGTTGGTGCTAACGAATCTTTAGATAGCGCACTTAAACGCTTTAAGCGCAAGTGTCAAAAAGATGGCATCATAGGCGATATCCGTAGAAAAGAAGCTTATGAAAAGCCAAGCGAACAACGCAAAAAGAAAGAAGATGCTGCTAGAAAGCGCATAAGAAAATCTTAATTTATCTATAATAATATTTTAAGCCGTACTTATTTTGTACGGCTTTTTTAGATTTGGTACAATATTAATAATTTGCTTAAAAAATAAAAACTATAAAATTTAGTAATACTATGTTCTATAGTTTTTTGTAGTTAGTAAACTATAATATATTTTAAAGAGTTTGCGCTCTTTTTTTTGCCCCACAAATATTATAGAACCATTTAGAAAAATAAAGTAGAGTAAAATTTAAAAAAATAAAAGGTAGCAAATTAGTAATATAGATAAAAGGCATAAAAATATGCCTATTTTTTATGTCTAATTTTGTAGATTAATAAGAAGTTTTGTCAAAGGCTCATTTTTTGCTTAAAATCGTTTGGTAATTTTTTCCAAAATTGCTAAACTCTTGTTATTCTAAAGGAGGATTGTATTATGGACGAATTGAGAAAAAAGGCAAAAGAGGCTAGGACAAGGTTGCGTCAAGGTTTTTGGAATGACATTATAAAAGAGCGCCAAGAAGTTATACAAAGCGCAATGGAGCACGGGCAAGATGTGCAGTGCATAAAAGAGTTTTATAAGCGCAAAATAGAGGATAGAATTCGTAATTTAACCAACGGCAAAAAATCTAGTGATGAGGATGCTTTGTACGAAAAAGTTTGCAAAATTATGCAGTCGAACGAAGTTTTACTTAATCCTTTATCAAAACTCATAGACCACGAAATTTACGATAAAATGAGCGATAGCGCAAAGCAAGTTTACATACTAAAGCTTTCGGAGCAATATTTAGCAATGAAGGAGCGCTACAAACTCGAGCACGGCAACAATTTAGGCATTGCATACTAAAAGCGCGTTAAAATGTTTTGACTGCTTTTAATTTTGTGCTATAATGAGCGTATGGAAAATATTGATTTAATTAATACACTTAATGATGAACAGCGAGCCCCTGTACTGCAAACAGAAGGGGCTGTATTAGTTACAGCCGGCGCAGGCAGTGGCAAAACGCGTGTTTTGACGCACAGGATAGCGTACCTTATACAAAATGGGGTACATCCATATAACATACTAGCTATAACCTTTACAAACAAAGCGGCATCCGAAATGAAGGAGCGTGTGGAGCGCATAACATACGATTGTCAAGATATGTGGGTTTGCACATTCCACTCTATGTGCGTGCGCATTTTAAGGCAGTTTGCCGATAAACTTGGGTACACTAAAAGTTTTTCTATATACGGCGAACAGGAAAAAGAAAGTATAATAAAGCAAATTTTAGCATCGCAAAACCTAGATGAGGAACTCAAAAAAACAATGGCATACCACATTAGTAATGCTAAAAATCAAAATCTATCGCCCGCTCAGTACGCGCAAGCCTTTGCATATTTGCACGAGATAGAAAGCATTGTAAAAGTGTACGCAATGTATCAGGAGGAACTAAAAAAGAACAATGCTTTTGATTTTGATGATTTGCTAATAAAAACATTAGAGTTGCTACAAACAAATGCCGAGGCGCGAGAGAAGTATCAAGAGCGCTTTCATTACATACACATTGATGAATTTCAGGATACTAACCGTGTGCAGTACGAGATAGCAAAAATACTTTGTCAAAAGTACGGCAACATTATGGTTGTTGGGGATGAGGACCAGTGTATTTATGGATGGCGTGGGGCAAACATACAAAACATATTTGATTTCAAAGAGGATTTTAGAGATGTAAAAGTGTATAAACTAGAGCAAAACTATCGTTGCACAAAAAACATAATTGATGTTGCAAATAGGGTTATAAAAAACAACGCGCAAAGGCTAGATAAAGTGCTCTACACGCAAAATCCTACTGGCGAGCCGATAGAGTTGTTTGTGGGCTACAACGATGTGCAGGAGGCAGGCTTCGTGGCTAGGCGCATTGGCGAGCTTATAAAGCAGGGTTTTAATTATAAAGATATTGCCGTGCTTATGCGCTACAACGCAATGAGCCGTTCCATAGAGGAGGGTTTGCTACACGCAAACATACCATACAAAGTGCTTGGCGGTATGAAATTCTACGAAAGGGCAGAAATTAAAAATGTTTTGGCATACCTAAAACTAATTGTCAATAACTTAGATAACGAAAGCCTTTTAAGAATAATAAATTTTCCAAAGCGCGGTATAGGCTCGTCGAGCATAAATCAACTGCGCGCGCTTGCTGATGCGCAAAATATGAGCATATTTAACTATCTAAAAGCTTTTGGCGATACATTGTCAACATCTTTAAAAAATAAGGTTTTGCCTTTTAGAGATTTAATGATAGACCTAATTGATAAACAAAATATGATGCCTTTGCTAGATTTTGTAAAAGAAGTTATTTTAAGGGCAAGAATAAAAGAGGCTTACTTAGAAAAAGATACCGCCGAGGATGAAAGCCGTATAGCCAACATCGATTCGTTGCTAGCATCGGTTGATAACTACGCAAAAATATACCCTGAGGACTCACTTTCGGAGTACTTGCAAGCCATAACGCTCTTAAGCGATGCTGATGAGCGGGATGAATCTCAGGATTCGGTAGTAATAGCCACCGTTCACGCGGTAAAGGGGCTAGAATTTAGGGCTGTTTTTGTTGTTGGGCTTGAGGATGAAAACTTTCCTATTCTGCGCGAAAATAGTGAAAATGACATAGAGGAGGAAAGGCGCCTATTTTATGTTGCCGTCACAAGGGCAAAAGAAAGGCTGTTTTTATCTAGGTGTGATAGTAGATTTAAGTATGGCAGTGTTCGGCGCTTTATGCCATCGCGCTTTTTGGATGAATTGCGCGGTATGGGCAACATAAAGTTTGTAAGCTTTAATTTGGGATACAATTTAGATAGACAACCTAGTTTGGGCTCAAATAACCGCTATGAATCGCACGCAATTCAGGATGACGCATACACTAACTACGCTTTGAATGCAGATGCAAATAATACCCAAAGCAATATTGGACAAAACAGCTTTTCGTTTGAATCTTTATCAAAATCTAGCGATGGATTTGTTGTGGGGGCACAGGTGGAGCATCCGCGCTTTGGAATTGGCACAATTATAGATACCTCTAAACTGCAATCTATGAATGTTATAATCATTGATTTTGAGGATGTAGGAATAAAGAACTTGACTTTTGATGTATCTCCTTTGACATTACTATAAGGTGAATTATGGACTATAAATCTAGAATGAGAGAATTGATTGAACAAATCAATTTACACAACTATAACTATTATATACTCGATAACCCTACTATAAGTGATGCCGAGTACGATAAATTGCTAGATGAATTAATGAATTTAGAAAAGCAATACAATTTTGCTTTTGACGATTCTCCAAGCAAAAGGGTTGGGGCAGAGGTTACCTCTAATTTTGAAAAAGAACCGCACAAAGTGCCACTATATAGCCTAGATAAGCGCCAATCGAAAGAGGAATTAAAGGCGTGGTACGATGAAATTATGGCAAAGTACCCGCAAACTGAATTTTCGTTTGAATACAAATTTGATGGCTTAACTATTACAATTTTGTACGAAAATGGAGTGTTCACCAAGGCTATGACGCGCGGAAACGGCATTATTGGAGAAGTGGTTACAAATCAAGTAAAAACCATAAAAAGCATTCCTTTATCAATACCATATAAAAACACCGTTATAGTGCAGGGCGAAGCTATAATGCTAAAATCGGAACTCGAAAAGTACAATCAGCGAAACAGCGAACCACTTAAAAATGTGCGTAATGCGGCGGCGGGGGCAATTCGAAATCTAAATCCGCAAATAACAAAAGAGCGAAACTTAGATATGTATTTTTATGCAGTGCCTTATATTGAAGGCAAAGAATTGAACAGCCAAAAACAAGTTTTTGAGTTTTTGAAGCAAAATCGTTTTAAGGTGCACGAGGCAAATAAAATAGTTGAAAGTTTTGATGAAATCTCTAGCCTTATTGATAGCGTTGATAAGGAAAAGGATGTTATTGATATATTAATAGATGGAGTTGTGCTTAAAATAAACGATTTTAATACCTGCAAGGAACTTGGGCATACATCGCGCTTTCCAAAGTTTGCAATAGCTTACAAATTTGCCCCGCAGGAATTGACAAGCAAGGTGCTGGATGTGCGTTTTCAAGTGGGGCGCACTGGCAAAATCACTCCGCTTGCCATAATAGAACCGATATTTTTGGCTGGCGCCACAATACAGCGCGCTACGCTAAATAATTATAGCGATATAAAGCGCAAACACATAAAAATTAATTCCTATGTATTTGTGCGCAGAAGCAACGAAGTTATCCCCGAAATAATGGGGCTAGCAACTGATACGCCTGAAAGCAAGGAAATTATAATGCCTACCACTTGCCCTAGTTGTGGTATGCCCCTAAAGCAAGAGGATATCGAAACCTACTGCACAAACACTTGGGGATGTCCCGCGCAAATAAAAAAGCGCATTGTGCACTTTTGCTCTAAAGATGCAATGAACATAGAAGGGGTATCAGAAAAAACTATAGATACCTTCTATAACACCTTTAATATAAGGTATCCTTATGAGTTGTACGATTTAGATAAATCAGATTTACTAAAACTAGATAAGTTTAAGGATAAAAAGACTAATAATGTATTTGAAAATATCCAAAACTCTAAAACTCCTACATTAGATAAATTTATTTATGCACTCGGCATTAAAAATATAGGCAAAACCACTGCTAAAGATTTAGCCAAACACTTTGGCGAATTTGATAAATTTGCAAGCGCAAGCTACGAGGAATTAATTGATATCGAGGATATTGCCGAAATTACTGCACAAGGTATAATTGATTTTTTTGCAGATAAAAATAATGTACACCTGTTGCAGGAACTAAAAAAGCGCGGGGTAGAACCGCAAAGTTTGGAAAAAATTTCTAGCGGAATTTTTAGCGGTATGACATTTGTTTTAACTGGCACACTAGAAAACTTTACCCGCGATGAGGCTACTAATGAAATTGAGGCGCGTGGTGGCAAAGTGTCATCATCGGTATCTAGAAACACATCTTTTGTGCTTGCAGGCGATAACGCAGGTTCTAAATTAATAAAAGCACAAACTCTCGGCGTGCCTATTATGACAGAATCGGAATTTATGAATAAAATAAAATAAAAATATTCGGGTATAAGTTCAATTACTTGAATATTTTTTATTTTTGTGATATACTTTTAGACATTGGAGAAAACTATGGAAATTACTGAAAATGAGATTAAACATCTAGCAACTCTATCTCGCTTAAATTTTAGCGAGGAGGAGCTAGGTAAGTTTTCTGCCGATTTTACGGCTATACTAAACTATGTAAACGAATTACAAAAAGTCGATACAAGCCAAGTTAAGGATAATACTATCATTCGCGAGTTCGATGAACTGCGCGAGGATGAAGTAAAACCATCTTTATCTAACGATGATGTTATTGGCAATGCGCCTAAAAATTATAATGGCTACTTTGTAGCGCCAACGGTGGTGGAATAGTATGGAAATTATGAATGAATCACTCGAAAATGTTAGCAAAATGCTTGCCGATAAAAGCATCAGTTCGGTAGAACTAGTTAAGGCAAGTTTGGATGCTATCAGCTCTACGCAAAAATACAACATTTTGCACGAGGTGTGTAGCGAAAGCGCACTAAAATCTGCAACTGAGGTAGATGATAAAAGGGCTAGGGGCGAAAAACTTTCTCCGCTTGCAGGCGTGCCTATAGTAATAAAGGATAACATTTCTATGAAAGGCACCTACACAACTTGTTCCTCTAAATTCCTTGAGAACTATAAATCACCATACAATGCTACTGTTGTAGATAAACTGTTGCAAGCAGGGGCAATAGTTATTGGCAAGGCTAATATGGATGAATTTGCTATGGGCAGTTCAAGCGAAACTTGTGCTTTTGGCGTAGTGCATAACCCTAGGAATTTTGATTATGTCCCTGGGGGCTCATCTGGTGGCTCTGCTAGCGCAGTTGCCGCAGACCAATGCTTCGGCGCACTTGGTACTGATACAGGTGGCTCTATAAGGCAACCATCATCTTTTTGTGGCGTTGTGGGCTTAAAACCAACCTATGGGCTTGTTTCAAGGTATGGTGTAGTTGCATTTGCTTCATCACTAGATCAAGTTGGGCCAATAACTAAAACCGTGCGCGATAATGCCTTAATTTTAGATTGCATTGCAGGCTACGATAGCAACGAATTTACTTCGGCAAAGCATCAAAAGGAAAGTTACTACCAAACCTCCTTTAAGAACTCTATTAAAGGGCTAAAAATTGGCTACGCAAAAGAGTTTTTTGAATCTTTGCAAAACCAAGATGTAGTAAAAAGCATCGAAAACGCCATTGAATTTTTTAAGGCTAATGGCGCCGAAATTGTAGATATCACTTTGCCGCATATTAAGGATGCGCTTGCAGTGTACTATGTGCTTTCTAGCGCAGAGGCAGCTTCAAACCTAGCGCGCTTTGATGGCATCAAGTATGGCGTTGCTACAAAAGAGTATAACGATGTTATAGATTTTTACTTTAAGTCTAGAACTCAAGGCTTTGGTAACGAAGTAAAGCGCCGTATTATGCTAGGCAATTTTGTGCTTTCTAGTGGATATTTTGATGCGTACTACAATAAAGCAAAGGCTGTGCAAAACCTTATTATAAGCGAATTTGCCGATGCATTTAATTTGTGCGATGTAATTTTATCCCCAACTGCGCCAACTTCGGCATTCAAAATTGGCGAAAAAGTGAACAATCCGCTAGAGATGTATCTAAATGACATATTTACAGTTCCCGTAAATATAGCTACATTGCCTGCAATATCCGTTCCTTGCGGGGTAGCGCAAAACGGTATGCCACTTGGGATGCAATTAATAGGTAATAGATTTAGCGAAAGCATCCTATATAATGTTGCAGATTACTTTGAGAAAAATTGCTATTCAATTAGAGGTGTAAAATAATGGAATATGATGTAGTTATAGGATTGGAAGTTCACTCCGAACTTAAAACAAAATCAAAAGTTTTCTGCAGTTGCAAAAACGAATTTAAGGGAGAGCCTAACACACATTGTTGTCCTGTTTGTATAGGCTTGCCGGGTGCTTTACCTATTCCTAATAAAGAAGCGGTAAAAATGACAATCAAAGCAGGGTTGGCTGTCGGCAGTAAAATTAACGATATAGCAATTTTTGAAAGGAAAAATTATTTTTATCCAGATTTAGCAAAAGCATACCAAATATCGCAAGCGGTTCGTCCAATATGCATTGGTGGCGGAGTAGAAATTGAAAATGCCCAAGGGCAAAAAAAGTTTATTAGATTAAATAGAATACACCTAGAGGAAGATGCGGGCAAACTCATCCACAATTCTAAAATTGGTGGCACTATGATAGATTACAATCGTGGTGGCGTGCCATTAATCGAAATTGTAAGCGAGCCCGATATGTCTAGCGCCGAGGAGGCCGTAGCATATCTATCTAAATTAAGGAACATCTTGCAGTACATTGAAGTATCCGATTGCAAAATGGAGCAGGGGTCATTGCGTTGCGATGTAAATATCTCGCTAAAACCAAAAGGCTCTAACGAATTGGGCGTGCGCGCCGAAATGAAAAACCTCAATTCGTTCCGCTCGGTGGCAAGAGCCATAGAGTATGAAATAAAAAGACAAAGTAGACTTCTTGACGAGGGCGAACAAGTTGTGCAGGAAACGCGCAGGTGGGATGATGCAAGAAACCGCAGTTTTTCTATGCGCCGAAAAGAGGATGCGCAGGACTACAGATATTTTCCAGACCCAGATTTGCTACCTTTTAGGATAGAGCGCAGTTTGGTTGACGAAGTCAAAAGCACTATGCCAAAGCTGAGGGATGAAAAGATTGAATACTATGTAAACGAACTTGGCTTAAGTGAGTACGATGCTAAAGTTTTGACAAACGATTTGAATTTGGTAAAATACTTTGATAAAGTAGTATCATATTTTAATAAACCTAAATTTATTTGTAACTTTATCCTAACAACAGTACTTAAAAAAGTTAAGGAAAACGAGGAAAGTGACGATTTAGATATACCTATCGACCCTCAAAACTTTGCAAACTTAATGCAAATGTACGAAAGTGGCAAAATTAGTCAAGCAATTTGCAGGGATTTGTTTGATGAAATTTGGCTAAATAATGCAGATTGTCAAAAACTTGTTGAGGAACGCGGTTTGGCCCAAAATAATAACGAGGACGAAATCAAATCAATGCTTCAAGAACTTATTAACGAGTTCCCTCAATCAGTGCAAGATTATAAATCAGGCAATGCAAAAGCGCTTTCGTTCTTTATAGGGCAGTTAATGAAACGCACCCAAGGCAAAGCCAACGCTCAAATTGCAAGCAAATTAATTAAAGAAATGTTAGATTAGGAGAACATATTATTATGATGATAGAACCACCTATTGAGTCTTTACTCAAAAGAACAGGTAACAACAAATATAAGTTATGTATTTTAGCAGAAAAGCGCGCAAAAGAAATTGCCAGCAAAGTTTTCTTTGAGGGCGCTCAAACTGCACCGGGGGATAAAAAGGAAATCACCCAAGCACTAGAGGAAATCGAGGCTGGTATTGTAGTGCCAAGTGAGGAATAAAGCAAAATGATAGCAGAGGTCATTGTCGACTTGTCTAATGAGTCTGTTGATAAAATTTTCGATTATAAAGCTATAGAGGGACTGCAAAAAGGGCAAATGGTGCGAGTCCCTTTTGGCAATAAAGTGATAGAGGGTTTTTGCATTAGGCTAAAAGATAGTACCGATGTTCCTGCTGATAAACTCAAAAGCGTATTTGATATAATAACGCCCGAACCCGTTATAAAGCAAAATCTTTTTGAACTTGCCAATTATATGAAAACTGCATACCATTTGCGTATGGTAGATATTTTGCGCCTATTTTTGCCCGCCGAAATGCGAGGGGGCAGAGTGCACGAAAAGGTACAAAACTTTGTAGTTTTAGTGGATGCTTATAAGCAAAATGATGCTGCTGTTGATATACGAAAGAACGCCTATCAACAACACAATTTACTGTGCTATATGCGGGCTAATCCTGTGGCAGACTACACTAAAGTATGTCAAACCTTTTCGCGCGGGGCAGTTACAGCGCTACAACAAAAGGGAGTTATAAAAGTTGTCGAAAAATTTGTCGATAGGCGCCCTAAAGTATACGATGTTGAAGCCAAAAATGTAAAATTAACTGAAACGCAACAACAGGTTCTAAATGCTATTTTTGCAAACAAAGGTGGCAAGTTTCTTTTGCACGGAGTAACTGGCAGTGGTAAAACCGAAATTTATACCCGAGTTATAGAGGACTGCCTTAAAAACAATAAAACAGCCATTATGCTTGTGCCAGAAATTTCTTTAACAGGGCAAGTTATGGCTAATTTAACATCGCGTTTTGGAGATAGCGTGGCAATATTGCATAGCGGGCTTTCCTCTGGCGAAAGGTACGATGAATGGCAAAGGTTAAGGAGCGGTAAGGCAAAAATAGCGGTTGGTGTGCGCTCGGCTATTTTTGTGCCACTCGAAAATATCGGTGCTATTATTATTGATGAGGAACACGATTCTAGCTATGTTAGCGAAAGTAACCCGCGCTACAACACGCACGAGGTGGCAGAGTTTAGAGC
Organism: uncultured Clostridia bacterium; assembly: GCA_944332315.1. Taxonomy (GTDB): domain Bacteria; phylum Bacillota; class Clostridia; order Christensenellales; family UBA1242; genus CAKVOD01. The sequence goes on along the minus strand of CALVJT010000013.1, from coordinate 22,444 downwards.
AAGTTTGGATGGAGCTACTTTCATTTTGGGCAGTGCCACTCCGAGCCTGGAAACCTACCAGCGCGCTGTTAATGGCGAACTTCAGTTGCTTACTATGACCGAAAGAGTAAACAAACACAATATGCCTAAAATTTATATAGTAGATATGTGTGCCGAAGTTTCAAGGGGCAACACATCTCCGTTTTCATATAAATTTCAGGATGAACTGCAAAAGTGCGTTGAGGCAAAAAATCAGGCAATTGTCTTTATAAATAGGCGAGGCTATTCCTCATTTATGCGCTGTACCGAATGTGGGTATGTTGCAAAATGTACAGATTGCGATGTTTCTTTGGTGCTACACAAAGAGGATAATCAACTAAAGTGCCACTTTTGCGGTAAGCGCTTTAAGGTGCTAACTAAGTGTCCTTTGTGCGGAAGCGATAAAATAAGGCAGGGCGCCATCGGCACTCAACGAGTGGTAGAGGAACTAAAAAAAGCCTTTCCTAATGTGCCTATTTTTAGAATGGACAACGATACCACAAAGAAAAAGAATTCTCATATCGAAATTTTAAGAGATTTTGCACAACATAAACCTAGTATATTGGTTGGCACACAAATGGTGGCAAAGGGGCACGACTTTCCGGATGTTTCCTTTGTAGGAATTATAGATGCCGATATGAGTCTGCATTTTTCCGATTTTCGCAGTAATGAACGCACATATCAGTTGATAACGCAGGTTGCAGGGCGCAGTGGGCGCGCGGATAAGGAAGGCATTGTTGTGCTACAAACATATTCCCCAAAGCACTTTGTCTATCGCAAAGCGGTTGAAAACGATTATAAAGGTTTTTTTGAAAAAGAAATAAACCTTAGGGCTGTTACAAACTTTCCACCTTTTTCTAAAATGGTGCGCCTACTTTTTGTGGGGGATGACGAACTGCGCATCAAGGAAAATTTATCGAGTGTCTACTTTAAGGTCAAAGATTTATTGAAAAATTATGGCAGTGATGTGTACTATTTGGAAGCAATGAATTCGCCAGTAAAACGCATACAAAATAAATTTAGATACCAAATTTTAATGCGATATAAAACTGCCTTGCACAACGAAATTATTCAAAAAATATATTCTATTGTCGATCAAAACAAAGATAAAAAAGTATCCATTTTTGTTGAAATTAATCAGCAAAACTTGAGCTAGGAGGAAATGTGAACATATTGCTTGATTATAGCCTGCAAGAATTGCAGGAGTTGATGCAATCATTAAATGAGCCTAAGTATCGCGCAAAGCAACTGCTAAACAGCCTTTTGTTGGGTCAAGATACAGCCGAAAATACTACTTTGCCTAAATTGCTAAAAGAAAAGTTGCAAGATTATATTTGGCAACCTATAAAAATTCATCGTGCCTATGAAGGCAAAGATGCAGTTAAGTTTTTATATAAACTGGTCGATAACAATATCATAGAAGGCATTGTTATGAACCACAAATATGGGTACACACTTTGCGTATCAACGCAAGTGGGGTGTCGAATGGGTTGTAAGTTTTGCGCTTCCACACTAGATGGCTTATCTAGGAATTTATCTGCTGGCGAAATTTTAGGACAAGTTGTTGCTGTAAATAAGTATTTGCAAGGCAATATTGAAAATAGAAAAATCACAAACATAGTTTTAATGGGCAGTGGCGAGCCATTGGATAACTACGAAAATGTCCTCAAGTTTTTGCAGTTGATAACATCTAAAGATGGTTTTAATTTTTCAAAACGCAATATCTCTCTATCTACATGTGGGCTAGCTGATAAAATAGAAAAATTGGCAGATGATTTTCCGGGTATAATATTGACGATATCTTTACATTCAGCAAATCAAGCAAACAGAGAACAAATTATGCCAGTAGCTAAATTGTTCGATTTAGATAGATTGATAAAAAGCGTTCAATACTATGCGCAAAAAAGTGGTAGAAGGGTCATTTTTGAATATACTTTAATAGATGGAGTAAATGATAGCGTGGAGGATGCCTTGAGTTTAAGAAATTTAACACAAAATTTAATGTGCCATATAAATCTTATACCTCTAAATTATGTTAAGGAAAGGGACTTAAAAACTTCTAAAAACATCTACGCTTTCGAAAAGAAATTAAAAGATTTAGGCTGTTCCGTCACCATACGTAATTCGCTTGGAAGTGATATAGAGGGCGCTTGTGGGCAGTTGAGAAGGAAAGTTTTGCAAGGAGATTTAGATGAGTAGTGTAGGGCAAGTTTTAAGAGTTGTAGGAGCCGATGCTTTAATATTGGTAGATGGTAAACCTGTTTCGGCGCTTTGCCCCAAAATGCTAAAACTGCAGGGGCTGTGCGCGGGAGATTATGTAGAATACGAATTTGATGCATCACTAAACAATAACCTAATTGGCAAAATTTTGCCCAGAAAAAACCATATAGATAGGCCAACTATTTCTAATGTAGATAACGCTTTTGTTTTAGTAAGCGAAGTTCCAAAGCCAGATTTTTATGTGCTAGATAAAATACTTGTCAATTTGGGTATCGAAAATATTGCCCCCTATATTGTAATTAGTAAGCAGGATATTGTGGAGGATAATTTTATTGATATCGTAAAAAGCCAGTACAAAAACTGTGTCAAAGATATCATTGTTCTAAGTGCATTAAATGGGGATGGGTTAGATAAATTTATCCAACTAACCAAAAGCAAAGTCTCTGTATTAATAGGGCAATCTGCTGTAGGAAAGTCCTCGCTTTTGAATGCTCTAGGGCTACAAATTAAAACCAATTCTGTAGCACTAAAAGTCGGCAAAAAGCGCGAAAGAGGCAAAAACACTACAAAAAATAGTCAACTATATTTAACCAGTTATGGCGCACTAATTGCCGACACTCCAGGCTTCAAAATGCTAGATTTAGAAAATTTAGAGCCCGAACAACTATCTCATTATTATCCCGAAATTCGAGAGTGCGCAGTAAAATGTCAGTATTCCGATTGCACACATCTGCCTAACAATGAGGGTTGCCAAGTAATAACTGCTGTGCAAAAAGGCAAAATTCCTGTAGAAAGGTATGATAGATACATAAGGCTAAAAAATGCCATACAAAAAAAGAGGAGTTTTTATGGTAAATAAAGTATCAATTTCAACATTGCCGTTTGATTTTCAAAACATCCCAACAGAGTTTGAACACCTAAAAGCGCTTGGGGTTGACTATGTCCACTGCGATATAATGGATGGGGTTTTTGTTGAAAATAAAACTTATACCCCTGCTATGCTAAAGGATATAGCGCACCAAATACCGCTACCGCTTGATGTGCATTTAATGGTGCAGGACCCAATAAAATATGTTGAAGTGCTCAAAAATGTGGCACACTTTTTTACATTTCATTGCGAGTGCTTTGCAAACTCTAGTGAACTAAAAAACGCTATCCTAACTGTTAAACAGTACTGTAAAGCTGGAGTTGCCGTAGATCTATATACGGATATCCAAAACATTTTGGATGTACTACCTTTGGTGGACCTTGTGCTTATTATGAGTGTAAAAGCGGGGTCAGGCGGGCAAGAATTCAATGATTCTGCCATAAAAAAAATATCAACGCTTAATGCGGTTAGGCAACAAAAAGCTTATACCTATTTAATCGAAGTTGATGGCGGAATAAATGGCGATAATGCGCAGAACTGCGTAAAAGCTGGTGCTGATATTTTGGTTTCTGGCAGTTATGTAGCAAGGGCTTACCAAAAGGATAAAGCAATACAAACATTAAAAATTAGTATAGATTAGTTTTTATTTTAACGCAATCTCTCTTTTTGTTTTTTAGAAAATTTATGTATTTTATTATGTATGAGGGATGAGTAAACATTTCATGTTTTTGCATACACAACTTTCAAAATGGGTATATTCATAATAGTATATTCATATAAAATAAGGACTTTTATAAGTAAGTCCTTTTTAATTATCCTCTTGTTTTTTAGGTCTAAATAAAAGTTTTAGAATGCCTCTCAAAAATTTGGGAGCTTTTATGCAGTAAATTTTCATATTATAACCTCTAAAACATTATATGTGGCTTTCGGGTTAATTGTCAATTTTGTGGCTAAGCTTGCATTGAAAGGCAATTTGTTTGTGGAACAAAAAAGCACAGGCTATACCTGTGCAATTAGTTAACTTTTTTTAAGCATTTAGTGCAAACATAGTCTGTTCTAACAGTGCCATTTTCGTCTTCCAATCTCACCTTTTGTAAATTAGGCTTAAATGCTTTATTGGTTCTGCCACTTACATGAGAGTGTGAATGTGAAATTTGTTTGCCCTTTAGTTTACCTTTACCACATATACTACAAACTTTTGGCATAATTAACCTCCGAATATAAATTTGGAATATTCCATAAACATTTGTATAAAATATTAGCTTAACTAATATAATATTCTAAACAAGTGTTTCGATACTTGTATATAATACACTAAATTACAAAAAAAATCAAGTATTTTTGTAAATCTCTTTTTATTTTTTTAATAATATAGTTGATTTTTTTTATAAAATGTAGTAAAATAACAATGTCGATTACAGCATAAGATGAGGAGATTGCAATGGCAGTACATACATCTAATAATTATGGAAAAATTTCTATTAGTGACGAGGCTATTGCCAATGTGGCAGGCTACTTTGCACTAGAATGCTATGGAGTGGTGGATTTGGTTCCACGACGCCTTTCTGATAATTTGGCAGAACTTTTTAAGAAAAGGAACTACAAAAAAGGCGTCAAGGTTACTACACACGAAAATAAAATCACTCTAGAACTAAATGTCATAATGAAGTATGGCGTTTCGATTAATGCTGTTGCCGACAGTTTGAAAAAATCAGTTAAATATAATGTAGAGGATTTTACAGGTATGATTGTAGAATCTATCAATGTAAATATAATGGGCGTCAAAGTATAACTTTGTATGCCTTCTTTTGCTTGCTAAAGCAGGCTTTCGGAGGATTTAATGACTAAAACTATCAATGGTGCAACCTTTAGAAAAATGCTTTTTGCGGGTTGTAGCAATTTGGAGAAAAATAAAAAATATGTCGACTCTCTCAACGTTTTCCCAGTTCCAGATGGAGATACAGGTACAAATACCTATTTAACACTAAAATCTGCAATTAACGAGATAAACAACTGTACATCTAATGACCTTGAGGAGCTAAGCGATGCACTTGCAAAAGGTTCTTTGCGCGGGGCAAGGGGCAATAGCGGTGTAATACTATCGCAAATTCTTAAAGGCATATCTCAGGTTACAAAAACTTGTACAGAAATTACAACAAAGCAATTTGCAAAGGCATTAAAAGAGGGGGCCGCAGTTGCATATCAGGCTGTAACAAAGCCTAAAGAAGGTACAATTTTAACAGTCATCAGAACAATGGCAGAAGAGGCAGGGACTGCTTGTAAAAAGATGTCTGATTTTGAAGACTTTATGAAATATGTAATTGATAAAGGCGAGGAAATTTTGCAAAAGACACCAGAAATGTTGCCAGTTCTAGCCAAAGCAGGGGTAATTGACGCTGGCGGTAGGGCATTGATGGTCATCTTTCAAGGTTTTTATAAAGTTATTATCAATGATGAATCTTTTGAGTTCGAAATGAACGATACTACCGAAAATGTAAATACCCCGCAAGAGTTCCATGTAAACCTTGAGGCGCTTGCGGATATCGAATACGGGTATTGTACCGAATTTATGATAATTCATATGTACAAAAAAACTACAGAATCTGATATAGATAAATTGTGCGAAAAATTGATGTCTATAGGAGATTCCGTAAACTGTGCAGGAGATTTATCGTTAGTAAGGATACACGTTCATACCAACGAACCAAATAAGGCACTACAGTATGGGCTAGAATTGGGCGAACTGTATGGCCTTAAAATTGAAAATATGCGTGAACAAAACCGCGAGTTGCGTAAACTAGCCGAAAGTAAAAACGAAAAGCCTTATGGTATGGTATCGGTATGTGCAGGAGATGGTTTGAGTGCTGTTTTCAAAGATTTAGGTGTTGACTATATTATCGAGGGCGGACAAACAATGAATCCTAGTGCCGATGATATAGCAAAGGCAGTGGATATAGTGCCATCGAAAAATGTATTTGTTTTCCCTAACAACAAAAATATAATTTTAGCAGCAGAACAAGCTAAAGCATTAACGCAAAAACACATTTATGTAATACCAACAACAACTGTTCCGCAGGGGATATCAGCTATTTTGGCATTTAATGCAGATGTCGATAAAGACGAAAATATTAAAGCTATGAACGAAAGTTGTAAATCTGTGCGTAGTGGCTCTTTGACAAACGCAGTAAGAACAACTAATGTAGATGGTTTTGATATTAAAGAAGGCGAAATAATAGGTTTAGATGAGTCACATATACGAGCAAAAAGCGATTCAATTGAGCAAACTTTAGAGGATTTACTACAAAATTTAGTTAATGATGATTCAGTTAATATAACATTATTCTACGGTGCAGGGGTAGAGGAATCACAGGCAATGCAAATGCAAGAAAAATTGGCTAATAAGTTTGAAAATTGTGAAGTTACAGCTATATATGGCGGACAGCCAGTTTACTACTATATAGTTTCAGTAGAATAAAGAATTCTATGCAAAATTTTGGGGTCAATTATCACAAATGATAGATAAATATAAATCATACATCAATACCCCAAATGGATTATGGAATTAAATAAAAAAATTAATAATGGATGTTATAAGGTACAGTAAGGCCACATATGATGGTCTTTTTGTCGTGGAAAAGATATATAAAAGTTTATTTTATATGTCTTTTTTTTAATTACTAACTTTTTCAATAATTATGCCGTTGCTTTTAAGGTAACAATGAAAGCCTAGGTACTGAAAACCGTTTTTATGTGGACAAATTTGCTTTTTGTTGATACAATAGTGGAAAAGGAACTAAAACTTCATCTAAACAATAAAACATTACTGGGCTTTATAAATATATATGTTGGAAGTAATTTTTATAAGTGATAGTTAGAACCTAAATAATAGAATATAGCCTAATTAATGTTTGCAATATTTGTTGCTATAAGTATCTCTATTGCTTTATAGAGTGTTTAAATAATTTTATTAGTAATACTAATTTTTACCAATAGTATTTTAGTATGTATTTAGTAAATCGGCACACAATATATATGAGAAAGTTGATAACTCATTTATATATAAATGTTGTACTACTTTCTCAAATAGTTTGACATCAGTTAAACTTAAAAATTTGCAATATTAATTGCAACAGGAGGTAGAAATGGCTAAAGCAAGCAAGTCTGCTAGTACAAATGCAAGAACAAGCTCAAAAAGCAATTCTTGTGGCGCTAGAACAAATTCTAGAAGTAGCAGTTCTACTAAGTCATCCAAAAATCTTGCAAATAAATAGCAAGATAAAGGCATCAGCCTTGCAAAAGACACTTAAAGTGTCTTTTGTTTTTTTTGTTCTATTATATTCGTGGGGCAGTTAGAGAAATTAGCAAAAGTTTAATTTTATAACTTACAATACCAGCAATAATAAATTTCCTTTTTTATTGTATCCATGCAAATCTTTATTTTGGGGGGTGTTCTTTCTTTAGGCATCACAATAATTTATATAGAACTATTTAATTATTAAAATAAAAGGGTAGGGGTTGCATAAATAAAAAATTCTAAAACTTTATAGTTTAGTTATAATTTAGATAAAAACAATAGCAAAAACAATAAAATATCATATACTAATAAAAAATAAAAAAAATTAAAAAAATTTATTAAAATTAGTTGACAATTGTTTTTTATTATAGTATACTAGAGGAGCATTGATTGGGAGCTTAGCTCAGTTGGTAGAGCACCTGCCTTACAAGCAGATGGTCATAGGTTCGAGTCCTATAGTTCCCACCAGCACAAATGTGCTTAACAAGCGGGAGTGGCTCAGTGGTAGAGCGTCACCTTGCCAAGGTGAATGTCGCGAGTTCGAATCTCGTCTCCCGCTCCATTTTTTTTATGGCGCCATAGCCAAGTGGTAAGGCACAGGTCTGCAAAACCTCCATTCCCCAGTTCAAATCTGGGTGGCGCCTCCAATGCCGAAGTGGCGGAATAGGCAGACGCAAAGGACTTAAAATCCTTCGGGCAGAAATGTCTGTGCGGGTTCAAGTCCCGCCTTCGGCACCAAAATAATAACCACTTCTAAAAACACTGCTTTAGGCAGTGTTTTTTAGTTGGATAAATATAAAAAGATTCTATGCAAAATGTTGGAGTAAACCTTCATAAATGATAGATAAAACCTAAACCAAATATATCAATAAACCAATATTGATTATAGAATTTGATAAAAAGTTTCTTAAGGGGCAATCTGTATGTTATGAGTATTTTTTAATAAAAGGAATATAAGGGGAACTTAAAGAATTGTCCTTATAGAATTCATTTTTGTTATCAATAAATAGAGGTAATTACTTTTTTAAAAATTTTGAAAAAAGGAATCCTTAAATCTTTGGGGACTGTTAATGCAGATGATACTTATCATTTACAACGGGAACTTTCAACATTATGCCTAGTGTAGCACTAAAAAAATCTGCAGAAACATTCTGCAGATTTAAGTTTGGTGGGCAGGGGTGGATTCGAACCACCGTAGTCATAGACGGCAGATTTACAGTCTGCTCCCTTTAGCCACTCGGGCACCTACCCATTTGTGCTCTTTTATATTATCAAAAAATAACAATATTGTCAACTATTTTTTTTAATTTTTTGTATTTATTTTTTATTTTTTCAAAAAATATGAACAATGTACAAAAATATATAAAAAAATATAAAATTTCTCTTGACAACGGTGCTCTGTATGAGTATAATATAAGAAAGTCAAAGATAGTCAAACTATTTGAGGTGATTATGCAAACCATATCCGATACTATAGAAAAATTTTTGTTAGACCATTTTGTAAATGAGGAACTAGAGCTATCTAGAAATGAGTTGGCAGACTTTTTTGGATGTGTTCCTAGCCAAATAAACTATGTTATATCAACAAGATTTACTTTAGATAGAGGATATGTTGTTGATAGTCAACGCGGAGGTGGTGGATTTGTAAAAATTACGCGCGTCCCGTTTGATGACAATTTTCGGCAAATCATTTTTGACAAAATAGGGGATAAACTTGATTATCATACGGCAAGGCAACTTATTGATACGCTTTACCAAAACAAGGAGATTAACAAAGACCAATATCAGTGTATCATCAGTGCCATAGAGCCCAAAGCATTAAAAACTCCTATTAGGGTAGAGGATGATATCCGAGCAAAAATACTAAAAAATATTTTGACTAACATATATAAAAACAAATAAAAGGAGAAAAATATGTTTTATTCGTTTAATCCTACCGAAAGTGTAAAAAAAGCAATTCAAAATGCTACCGAATTTGCGTTACTACACGGTGATGACCAAATTGGTTCGGAGCATTTGTTATATGGCATAATTTCGATTACAGATAGTATGGCGGCAAAATTGCTGAAAAATTATAATGTCAATAAGGAAACCTACTCTCAAATGTACGAGGAAAAAATAGGTACCGATTATAATTTTGTTTCCAGCGAGCCAACATTTACGCCTAGAGCAAAGGAAATTTTTAGGGTTGCGCAAACACTTTCTGTACAACTTAACTACGATTTTGTGGGCACGGAGCATTTATTGCTTGCAATAGTAATGTCTAGCGATTGTATGGCAAACACCTTATTGACAAGAGGGTTTAGAGTTGACCTAAATGAGATGCGCAATCAATTGCTAGGCGTATTGCGTGGGGGCACAATCAATTTTAATGAACACGAAAATAACGAAAAAAATACCAACAAAAATGCCTTAAAGAGTCAATTGGATGATGACTTGTTGAGTATGGGTTCCGACCTTACGCTAAAAGCAAAGCAGGGGAAAATTGACCCTGTTATTGGCAGAGAAAAGGAGATTAATAAAATAATTGAAATACTTTGCCGTAAAACAAAAAATAACCCCGTTCTTATAGGTGAAGCAGGTGTTGGTAAATCGGCAGTTGTGGAGGGGTTAGCTTTGGCTATTGCTAAAGGTGAAGTTCCAAATCTACTAAAAGATAAAATTATTTATTCGCTTGAAATTGGTGGTTTGATGGCTGGTACTAAGTACAGGGGGAGTATGGAGGAAAAATTAAAAAATGCCATCGAAAAAATTATTGAAAATAAAAATATCATAGTTTTTATTGACGAAATACACACTTTGGCACAAGCAGGTTCGGAACAGGGCGAAATTAATCCTGCCGATATGTTAAAGCCATACCTATCTAGGGGCGAGTTACAAACGATTGGCGCAACCACTACAGATGAGTATCGAAAGTACATTGAAAAAGATAAAGCGCTTGAAAGGAGATTTCAGCCAGTGCTTGTAGAGGCACCAAATGTAGAACAGACAATTGAAATTCTTAAAGGTTTACGCGATAGCTACGAGGCGTTCCACCAAGTAACTATTCCTGATGAAGCCATAGAGGCGGCTGCAAATTTATCGGATAGATTTATTATGGATAGGCAATTGCCTGATAAAGCTATTGACCTGATAGACCAAGCTTGTAGTAAAGTTAAAGTAAATAACTCCATAGTATCTAGCGACTTAAAAGCCAAAATGCAACAAATTAAGGAGCTAGAAAACAATAAAAACGAAGCCTTGATTCAAGAAAATTTTGAACGCGCAGCTAAGTTTAGGGACGCAATTAAAAAACTAACCGATGAGGTAGAAAAAATACAAAAAGATAATGAAAATAATTATCATAAAACATCTAATCAAATCACAGCCGAGGATATTGCAGAAATTGTATCGCAATGGACAAACATACCAGTAACTAAGCTAACGGAAACCGAAAAAGAACGCCTAAACCGTTTAGAGGATATTTTGCACCAAAGGGTTATCGGGCAGGATGAGGCAGTATCGGCTGTTGCAAAGGCAATAAAGCGTGCGCGTGCGGGGCTAAAAGACCCTAAAAGACCAATTGGTTCGTTCCTATTTTTAGGCCCTACTGGTGTTGGTAAAACCGAGTTGTGTAAGGCACTTGCTGAAGCAATGTTTGATGATGAAAATCTTATTATTAGACTTGATATGAGCGAGTATATGGAAGCCCATAGCGTAGCAAAACTTATAGGCTCGCCTCCAGGATATATCGGGCACGATGATGGCGGACAATTGACAGAAGCTGTGCGCAGAAAGCCATATTCGGTTGTGTTGTTTGATGAAATCGAAAAGGCGCACCCAGATGTATTTAATATGCTATTGCAAATTTTGGATGATGGACGACTTACCGATTCGAAAGGTAGGGTTGTAAGTTTTAAGAACACAATAATTATTATGACAAGCAATTGTGGCATAGGAGCCCTTAACGCACACAAGCGTGCATTGGCACAGCGTGGAGAGGACCCTATGACCGACCAACAGATAAATGATTTTCTTATGGGGCAACTCAAGGAACACTTTAAGCCAGAATTTTTGAATAGAATTGATGTTATTACAATATTCCATTCGCTCACACAAAAAGAGTTGGCACAAATTGCAAAGATTTTAATGAAACAGTTGTGCTCAAAACTCAAAGGCCAGCACATAGACCTAAAATTGACCGAAAGGGCACTAAAATACCTTGTAGAAAAGGGCTATGATTCTGAATTTGGTGCAAGGCCTTTAAGAAGGGTGATTGAACACGAAATTGAGGATAAACTTGCCGAATTGTTGCTTAATAACGAATTAAAGCCAACAGATAATGTGGTTGTAGATGTAGAAAATAATGAAATTATTCTCAAAATTAGGTCAGAATCTGATAAAAATCAGCCTAACAACAAATAAGGTAATAATATGAAAACGCTTAATGCTATAATTTAACAAATAAAAGAGCCGTTTTAACCCTACGGGTTATTATAGGCTCTTTAATTTTGTTTTTTAAGCATTTTCTGCTAAAAGCGGATTAGTGTTAGGAAAGTTAGAATTTTTAATTTTAATGCCTTCTCTTTGTTTAGGAGCAGGGGTGGTGCGAACTTGTGGATTATCTGTCGCATCACTTTTTTCGTTTACAATGGTAGGGCCGTTCTGTGCTTTAGCTTTATCCATAGTTTCATCTACCTGTTTATCTAAAGGTAAACTAGCATCATTATCCAAAGACATCCTTGTAGCACGAGCTATTGGCGTGCTGTTCGAATTTGTGCCCCCAACACTATTTGCGTCTTTAGTGATTGAATTAGTATTGACATTTGTATTACCAGTATTTGCGTTTGTGTTATTAGCAGTATTATTTGTATTTGTGCGGTAATTAGATTTATTAATAGCATTGCCGTTTGTGTTTGTGTTTTGCGTTGGCATTGTATTTACATTGTTATTAAGGGTATTGACTGTGCCATTAGAATTTGTCATTGTGTTAGTATTAGTGGTATTTGTTGTGCCTTTATTAACTCCGCTAGTATCGGTAGTGTTTTGATTTGATGCATTTTGTAAAATTGTGGTTATGTTGTTAATTACTGATATTGCATCGTTCATTAAAGTTGCTCTTTGTTCAAAAGTGTCATAAATTCTAGCAAAGGAATTTTCGATATCGCTACCATAAAAGTTTGTTTCAAGCCTAAACCCATAAAGGGATAGTTCGTTGTTGTTTAACGAATAAAGCGATTGAGCAATTTCAAAAAGTCTATTTGCTTGTTCATCAAGCTGTTGCTTTTGAGTGTCGGTCAATTCTATATTAGTATAGTTGCCGTTTTGCAGCATATTTAATGCATTTCTTGTAGTGTTTTTGAGATTTGTACTAGTTTCTCTATAAGTTTGCCCGTTATCTGTGCTGTTAGCAAGTTCTTTGATTTGAAAAGCAAGATATGCAATTTGTCCATTGTTTCTCATATCAAATAAACTTCTAAACTGTCTGCTATCGTTTTGATAATTAGCACCAAAATTTGTAGTATTGGTATTAATGCCAGTGTTGTTGTTGGTATTGGTATTTGTGTTTGTGTTGGTATTAGTATTTGTATTTACAATTGCATTATTGCTTGTGTTTGTGCTAGCATTAAAGCCAGTATTTGTATTGGTGTTAGTTCTAACATTTGTTTTAGAAGTTGCACTATTTTTAGCGGTTGTGTTAGTATTAGAGTTTGTAGTAGAATTATTTTGGTAATTTGTATTTTGTCTTGCGCTATTTGGGTTATTTACATTGTTTGTATTTTGTGCATTTGTTGCATTATCTAAAGATTTATCAATATTGTTGTTGATGTTGTTCCTTTGCGTTTGGTTATTTACATTGTGTCCGTATTGATAATTCCTTTGATTTGCATTAGATTGTCCGTTGTTTGAGTTGTTTGTTGTGTTACTAGATTGAGTTGTGCTATTTTGATTAGATAAACTCTTTGTTTGCGTGGTTGCATTTGAGTTATTATAATAGTTAGTATTTTGTGTTGTGTTGTTTCTGTAGGTATCAATATTAGAATTATTAGGCCTATTCAATGGCTGTTTGTAGGTATCAATATTAGAGCGCGATGCATTGTTATTTATACCGTAGTTAGCATTGTTGTTTACACCAAAGTTAGTATTGTTATATGTTCCATATTGATTATTTGCACCGTATGCATTACTGTAGCCTGCTGTAGAAGTGTTGTTCATATTGTTATAAACTTCGTTATAGGCAGAAGCAACGCCATATGTGCAATTGCCATTTACGCAATTATTTTGGTTGTTTGCATCCGTATTGTTGATATTAAGGTTTTGTTTATTTTGTTCGTTTTGAACAGTGTTTTGTGTTGTCACAAATTTAGCATCTGCCTTATCATCTTGTGTGGATACTTGTGGATTTGTAATTTGCACCGCAGTATCTTTAGCTAGAATTGCAGAACCGCCTCCTACAAGTGTAGTTACACTTAGCACGCTGGCTAAGCAAATAGAAATAAATTTATTCATAATGTCCTCCAATGATTTCTTTATTATTTGTTAAATTTTCAAAATTATTAAAGATTTTATAAAAAATTTATAAAAAATACAAAAATGAATAAAATTGCAAAAAATGTCCATATTGATATAAGGTGAAAATATGAACAAAAATGAAAGAAATGAAAGATACAATGCGTATGTTGAATCTAAAATACCCAAAACTCATAACTTTCCATCGCTATTATATGCCTTTTTAATAGGAGGGCTGATTTGCGTGTTGGGGCAAACAATAAAAGATTCCTTGCTAGCTATTTTTGATACAATGACTCCGCAAGACGCAGGAACATGGGCTTTGATAGGTTTAATTTTTTTAGCAAGCTTGCTTACAGGGCTTGGGGTTTTTGATGATATAGGCGCTATTGCTGGTGCAGGAACAATTGTGCCCATAACAGGTTTTTCGAACTCAATAGCAAGTCCAGCGCTAGAATTCAAAAAAGAAGGCATCATTTTTGGAATGTGCTCAAAAATGTTTATTGTTGCAGGTCCAGTTATCGTAAACGGGGTAGTGGCATCAATAATAGTGGGGCTTGTCTACCTTATAATAGGAGCATTTTGATGGCAAAAAAGCAAACAATATTTTTTAATAATCAACCTAGAATTATAAGTTCGTATTCAATAGCAGGCCCAAAAGAAAAATACAGCGTCTTTGCTCCGTATTTTGACCTAGTACTTAAAAATGATTTATGGGATTGTAGCAGTTACGAAATGACAGAGCGCAAAATGCTAGAGCATGTGATTTTTAATGCAATAGAAAGGGCTAAATTGAGCCCTCAAGATATAGATGCACTAATTTGCGGAGATTTGCTAAATCAAATAATAAGTTCAAGTTTTGCAGCAAGAAAATTTGATGTGACATATATTGGCCTATTTGGAGCATGTTCTACAATGGCAGAATCGCTAGCGGTGGGAGCTTGTTTAGTAGATGGGGGATATTTTGATAAAGTAGCTTGTGCCACTGCAAGCCATTTTTCATCAGTTGAAAGGCAGTTTAGAATGCCTCTAGAGCTCGGCACTCAACGCCCGCCAACAGCGCAGTGGACAGTTACGGGCGGTGGATGTTCAATTGTATCTAACAAAGGAGTTGGGCCCAAGATTACTGTGGCAACATTTGGTAAAGTTGCAGATTATAATGTAACTGATGCAAATAATATGGGGGCAGCAATGGCGCCTGCGGCAATGTCCACTTTACTTGCGCACTTTGAAAATACCAAAACAACGCCCGATGACTATGATTTGATAGTTTCGGGAGATTTAGGTAAATTAGGGGCAGAAATTTTAGTAGATTTAATGGAATATCATGGATACAAGCTAGGGCAAAACTATATGGACTGTGGCCATTGTATTTATACAAACGGGCAACACACATTTATGGGCGGTTCTGGGTGCGGATGTTCGGCTTTAATGCTAAATTCATACCTAATTCAAAAGATAAGAGAAAAGGAATATAAAAAAGTATTATTTATGGCTACAGGTGCATTGCTGAGTACAACTTCTAGCTTTCAAGGCGAATCAATACCCAGTATTGCGCACGCAATAGTCATAGAAAATTGAAGGTGAAACGTGTTTGATTTATTATTGTACCTAAAAGTATTTTTAGTGGGCGGATTTATTTGTTCAATCGCACAAGTTTTGATAATAAAAACAAAAATGACCTCTGCACGAATATTAGTTTTGTTTGTAGTTTTAGGTGTATTTTTAGAGGCGGTAGGAGTTTTTGATTATCTAGTTGACTTTGCTGGTAGTGGGGTGACAATACCTATTTTAGGCTTTGGCAAATCGCTTGCCGAAGGCGCAATTATTGGAGCGCAGGAAAGTGGCTTATTAGGAGTGTTTACAGGAGGACTTACCAAAACAGCTGGAGGCATAGCCGCAGCAGTTGGGTTTGCATACCTCTTTGCAATGATTTTTGATGCTCGTACAAAGAAAAATATGTAAAATTAATCAACAAGATGATAGTGTTTGCATATAATTAATAGTATGAGAAAGTATAATTCATCTTCACTCACAAAAAAACAAAAAAGGGTAAGGCGTTTTCTTATCTTTTTAATTATAGTAGTGCTTATTGCAACTGCTATTATATTATATTTTGATAGGGTCATAAATCCTATAATAATTTCGACTAGCGAAACAAGAATAAAAATGCTCACATCTCGGGCTGTCAATTCGTCTATATCCGAATTATTAAGTGATACAAATGTCTACGATGAATTAATTACAATTTCGACAAATGACCAAGGTCAAATTACACTTATTCAAGCAAATGCTGTGCAAATAAATAATCTATCCAAAAGCATATCGCAAACGGCATTAAGCAGAATAGAAAGCATAGGCGAGCAGGGCATATCAATACCATTGGGTACTTTTTCGGGCTTACCATTGCTTGCGGGTAAGGGGCCCGATGTAATTATAAAAATGTCACCCATCGGCACACTTGATTGCGTTTTCAAATCGGAGTTTGTGCAGGCGGGGATAAACCAAACCTTGCATCGAATTTATTTAGATGTTTCGGCATCGGTAAACTTAATTTTACCCATATTTGATAATAATGTTACAACATATACACAAGTGATGATATGCGAAAGTGTTATAGTAGGCGATGTTCCAGAATTTTATTTTAATAATTCGATGGGTTCGCTTTTAGATTTGGTTCCAGATAATAATTAAAAAATAGAATACACAAAGTTTTGTGTATTCTATTTTTATAATACTCTATATATAGTATTTTATAATTTAGGTAAATTTGGTTGTAGATTTATTAAGATTTTTTTGTTGGTATATGGATGGATAAAATAAACTTTATAACATCGTAAGTAAAACTTGCCTTGATTGTGCGTGCTTTTATATTTTGTATCGTATATAAGAGGGTGCCCTATATAGGATAAATGACATCTAATTTGATTAGTTCTACCAAATTTTAATTTGCACTTTACTAAACTACAATCCACCGATTTATAATATTTTAACCTTTTGTAGTAGGTTACGGCGGGTAGCCCATCCTTTGCAACAATTCTCCTTTTTAGCAAACCATCATCTTTAATAGGGGCATCTATTTTACCCAACCATTTTGTTTTACCCTCAATAAGTGCTAAATAATATTTTTTAATTTTACCGTTATTTTCAAGCAAATTTTCCGTGATGACATCTTTAGCTATAATCACACAACCGCTTGTATCGGCATCCAATCGATTAAGAGCCCTAAAAGTACATTTGCCCAAGTAATTCAAAACTCTGCCTGCCAAACTATCGTCATAACTAAAACTAGGTGTAGTGGGGATACAAGATGGTTTATCTACAATCAAAATGTATTCATCCTCGTAAACTACATTTATAGGCTTATCTATAACAGGAATGTTTGTTGATGTGTATTTTTCTACATAATTAATTTGCAATGTTTGGTTTTTGTAGATGATGCTTTTCATATTTATTATGCAATTTTCTACTTTGAGCGTGCCATATTCTTTTGCTAACTGCGTCAATGTTCTACTCGATAGCCCTTGCATTTTAAGAAAGTTTTTAACTGTAGTTGTTTTTACTTTATTTTTTAGTTCAATCATATTTTTATTATACATAATTAATTACGCTTTAGCAATAGATTTGACATTTATCTTAAAATATTATAAAATGTAAAAACTATAAGGCGGTAATATGATATATTTTGATAATGCTTCTACAACAAAAATTTCACAACTAGGGTTGGATACCTATCAGGATATCTCGTTGAATTGTTTCTTTAATTGTTCTAGTCTACACAAGGGCGGAGTTAAGGCAAGCAAGCATTTAGAATGGGCAAGAACTACAATACTTAATTGCATAAATGGGGCTTTTAATGATACCCTTATCTTTTGTTCTGGCGCCACCGAAGCCAACAATATGGCACTTTGGGGGCTTATAAAAAAGGGGGCTCGCGTGCTAACATCTGTTGGCGAACATCCCTCGGTGTATAACACTGCAAAAGCTCTTAATGCAGATATCGAAGTAGATTATGTTCCGCTAAACGAATTTGGACAAGTGGATATAGAGTGTTATAAAGAAATGTGGAACAAAAATAATTATGACTTTGTTTCTATAATGTATGTAAATAACGAAACTGGAGCCATAAACGATGTGGGGCAGTTGTGCGATATTGCAAAGTCTAAAAATTCTGCGTGCATTTTTCATAGTGATTGCGTGCAAGCCTTTGGCAAAATAGATGTGCAAGTTGATAATTTAGGAGTAGATTCTATATCCATATCCGCTCACAAAATAAACGGACCCAAAGGCATTGGTGTATTGTATGTAAAAAATGGCTTGCGTTTTAAGCCAAATATCTATGGCGGTGGGCAGGAAAAGGGGCTACGAAGCGGAACAGAAAATTTACCTGCCATAGTTGCTTTTGCTAAGGTTGCAGAGGATAAATGTGCAAATATGAAAAGCAACTATCAAAAAGTAAAGGATATAAAAAACAAGATTATCGAAATTTTTGATGCATCTAACTTTGAATACAAAATAAATGGCAGTAATCCGTATTCGCCCTATATTTTATCCGTTTCGCTAAAAGGCGTTAAAGGCGAAGTGCTATTGCATAAATTGGAAATGGATGATATTTTAGTTGGCACTGGTTCCGCTTGCTCATCAAAATCATCAGATAACAGAATTTTATCTGCTATGGGAGATACTAAAGAGCAAATTATGGGCAATATTCGCCTGAGTTTTTGCCCCGAAAACACGGTTGATGAAGCTACAGTTGTTGCAAACAAAATTATTGAATACACAAACTATTTGAGGAGTTTATAAAAACAAAATGCAAAGATTAATTATTTTAAGGTATTCCGAAATACATCTAAAAGGTTCCAATCGGGGATTTTTTGAAAGGCATCTTTATGATAATACAATAAAAGCTATAGGAGATATAACTGCCAACTTGCACAAAGGCGGGGCGCGCTACATTGTAAGCGATTATAATGTTAATGACGAAAAAAAGTTAATTGCGCGCCTATCAAAAGTATTTGGCTTTAATTGGCTATCAGTTGCATTGTGCGTAAAAAACGATGTGGATGAAATATTAGACGCAGTAAAAACTTTTAATTTATCAAACTGTACTTTTAGGGTAAGTACGCGACGCGCCGATAAATCTTTTCCTATACATTCTAGCGAACTTTCGGCTATGGCGGGGGAAATTTTGCTAAAAAATAACCCAAATCTCAAAGTCCAGCTTGAAAGCTTTGATAAAGAACTCAAAATAGATATAAGGGAGGATGGCTTCACCTATATTTATCTAGATAGCATAAAGTGCGTAGGCGGGATGCCTGTCGGCACCGCTGGTAAAGCAATATGTCTACTTTCTGGTGGCATTGATAGCCCAGTTGCCACATATAAAATAGCTAAACGCGGAGCAACTGTAGTGGGGGTGCATTTTCATAGCTATCCATACACAAGCGAACGCGCAAAACAAAAAGTGATAGATTTAGCAAAAATATTATCACAGTATTGCGGAAAAATTAAGTTGCATTTTGTAAGTTTTACAAAAGTGCAAGAGGAAATTCACAAAAAGTGCAACTCCAAATTTATGATTACTATAATGCGCCGAATTATGATGCGCGTCACAGAAAAGTTGGCACTCAAAAATAAATGTAAAGCCATCGTCACGGGCGAAAGTTTAGGACAAGTTGCTAGCCAAACTATGGAGGGTATAATGTCCTCTAACGCGGTTGTCAGTATGCCTGTGTATAGACCTTTAATAGGTGATGATAAAAACGATATAATAGATGTAGCAAAAAAAATTGGCACATTCGATACTTCAATACTGCCTTATGAGGACTGCTGTACCGTTTTCTTGCCCAAAAATCCTATAATAAAACCACAACTTGAATCTGTGGAAGCCGAGGAAGCTAAACTTGATATACAGCAGTTAGTAGACGATTGTCTAAGCAATTACGAAATTATAGATATTGAACCAAATATTTAATTTTATCTTTATAAACCTTGCTTTATGCTTTATAATAATTGGCGCATATGCGTATATAATTTCTTGCTCAAAAATTTTTAGCTATTCGTTAATAAATGCTTATAAATATGTATCATTATAGAATATAATTATAATGCTTTGGAAAGTGTTATATGTGAATTCGCACTCTTTAATCTATTGCTAACAAAATAAATAGCCCACTATATTAAATTAGGCAATAAAAATATACAAAAAAAACGAAAGTATCATACTTTCGTTTTTTTGTAGAAAAATTTGATTCTATGCAAAATGTTGGGGGAACTCGCATACAATAGACAAAATCTAATTAAATTACAACAATACCCCAATATTGGTTATAGAATCAAAAATTTTAATAAACTTTTGGAATATACATCTTATATGATTAAGAAAAAGAGGATTTTAGTTCCTTTAATATTTTGTTTTCTATTCTTGAAACCTGCACTTGCGAAACACCCAATTCCTCTGCAATTTCCATTTGTGTACGGTCCTTAAAGTATCGCAAAATTATAATTTTTCTTTCTTTAGGTGGCAACTTGTTTATCAAGTTTTTTAGCGTAATTTTTTCTAGTGTTACATCTATGGTATCATTTTCGTTGGCAATTTTTTCTGCTAAACTCAAATTGTCATCATCGTCCGAATTTTCGTAGATAGATATAGGCAACCTAGTTGCATCCAAAGCAAATACAATATCTTGTACATCCAACTTAAATTCTTTTGCTATCACATCTAGTGGTGGGGAAGTGGAGTGTTCGTTGTGGTAGGCTTCAATGTACTTTTTAATATCTGTTGCTAGGTGTTTTGTGGAGCGTGATACTTTAATGTACCCTTCATCCCTCAAATACCTTTTAACCTCGCCAAGAATCATAGGAACGGCGTAAGTTGAAAATTTGACATTGTAGTTTATATCAAATTTATTTATAGCCTTGCTAAAGCCAACGCAACCTAATTGGAATAAGTCGTCATATTCAAGTCCCTTCATTTTGTAGTGCTTTATGACGCATTTAACAAGGGGAGTGTTTTGTTCTATTAAAATGTTTTTGGCATTTTCATCGCCACTTTGAGCTTTTTTTATAAGTTCTATAGTTGTAGATTGGTCAATCATTTGCAACCATTGCAGTATCTTGAATTAATAGCTTTTTTGTCATTTTAATAGTCAAACCCTTGTGAGTATTGTTTTTAACATCCAGCGTATCCATAAAACTTTCCATAACGGTAAACCCCATACCACTTCTTTCATCCTCAGGTTTGGTAGTAAAAAAAGGTTCTCTCGCTTTTTCGGTGTCAAAAATACCTATACCGTAATCGGTTATAGTAATTGTAACTAGGTCATCTTTTAGCGCAACATTTATCTTAATATCTCCAACCGAATTGGGGTAGGCGTGTACAACCGAGTTTGTAACCGCCTCGGAAACTGCAGTTTTAATATCAATGATATCCTCAAGGCGCGGATTTACCTGTGCGCAGAACGCAGCCACAGTGCTACGAGCAAAAGCCTCGTTTTCTGATAAAGATTTAATGTGTAAAGTCATTTCGTTTTTCATAATATCCTCACTTTAACTAATTTTGGGCATAATTTCGTAAAGCCCCGTCATTTGAAATATTTTTTCTATATGGTTGTTAGGATTGCATATAAATATAGGTATGTTTTTCAATTTCATTTTTTTATATCTGCCGATTAAAATGCCAATGCCCGTGCTATCCATAAATGTAAGTTCCGATAAATCAATAACAATTTGTTTTGCATCAGGCAACTGCATAATGCTATCTAGCTGTTGTCGAGTAAAATTAGCACTCATTTCATCTAATTCGCCAGATAAACTTATATAAAGGGTGTTGTTATATAATCTATTCTTTATCTGCATACTACCTCCGTAAAAAAATATTAACATTAAAAAAATGTTAGTTTTTGGCAAATTTTGTTGAAATTAAAAAAAATATGTAAAAATGATTGACAAATAATAATAAAATGAATATAATAATAAAAGTTTTGAGATTTTAGTTTTGTTATTTCTTGGCAAATAATAAAAAAAATTAAAAAACTATTAAAAATTTGTTGACTTTTATAAAAAAATACTGTATTATATACGAGTCAGCCAATCGTAAACGGGGTGTAGCGCAGTTGGTAGCGCACGTGGTTTGGGACCATGGGGCCGGGAGTTCGAGTCTCTCCACCCCGACCAATTGGATCTTTAGCTCAGTTGGTTAGAGCAACCGGCTCATAACCGGTCGGTCCGGGGTTCAAGTCCCTGAAGATCCACCAAAGCGATTGGCTAAATGGCCTGGTAGTTCAGCTGGTTAGAACGCTAGCCTGTCACGCTAGAGGTCGAGAGTTCGAGTCTCTTCCAGGTCGCCATTTTTTTTATCTAGTCAATTTACTAGATGCCTCGATAGCTCAGTCGGTAGAGCAGAAGACTGAAAATCTTCGTGTCGGTGGTTCGATTCCGCCTCGAGGCACCAAAGTTTAATACTTTGATGCTAGTGTAGCTCAATTGGCAGAGCAGCTGACTTGTAATCAGCAGGTTGTAGGTTCAATTCCTATCACTAGCCCCATATACCATAT
>CALVJT010000012.1 GCA_944332315.1 uncultured Clostridia bacterium | reverse complement strand
TAGTTTTGAAAAGACATTTATTTTATAGGCATTTTGCATAAAAATATTTGCATTGTGTGTAATTTTATTAAATTAATTGCTAAAATTGGCAAAATGTACTATAATTTTTGTGTTTAAGGAGCAAAATTATGAAATATGCAATATATGGTGCGGGCTCGCTAGGTATAGTGCTATCAGCATACCTTTCTAAATCGGGCGAGCGGTTTGATATTATAGATAGAAACATAAAAAGTGTGCAAGCCCTAAATGAGAACGGAGCAAAGGTTGTGGGCACAGTGGAATTCACATCGCCAGTCCACGCAATTTTGGATGTCGAAGTTAAGAATAAATACGATATAATTATTTTAATGACCAAACAAATAGGCAATAAAGAAATTATAAAAAAGGCATCCACCTTTTTAAGCGAAAACGGCGTGATTTGCACCTGCCAAAACGGACTGCCTGAAAGTGATGTTGCCGAAGTTATCGGAGCGGATAGAACATTTGGCTGTGCCATAGGTTGGGGCGCCACGCGTTTAGATTATGGTGTAAGTGAACTTACATCGGCGCCCGAGCGAGAGTCTATGACCTTTAGCTTTGGCAGTTTAAGTGGTGAGCAAAACGAATACTTTAATGAACTTGCTAGAATATTTAGTATTATGGGCAATGTGCAAGTAGAAAACAATTTTATAGGCGCCCGCTTTGCAAAGCTATTAATCAACAGTGCTTTTAGTGGTATGAGTGCAGTGCTAGGAGCCACCTTTGGGCAAGTGGCACAAGATAAGCGCAGTAGAAAAGTTGTGCAACTTATAATAAAAGAGTGTATAGATGTCGCAAAATCTGCAAATATAAAAATAGAACCTATGCAAGGCAAGGATATTGTAAAACTGCTCGATTATAAAAATCCGCTAAAAAAATGGTTTGCCTTTCAAATAATACCTATTGCAATTAAAAAACACAAATTGCTTAAAGCAAGTATGCTACAAGATTTAGAAAAGGGTGTGCCTTGCGAGATAGATTATATTAACGGCATAATTTGTAAACTTGGCAAAAAGTACAATGTGCCAACTCCATATAACGATAGAGTAGTAGAAATTGTGCATAAAATTGAAAATAAAGAATTAAAACCCGAATTTCAAAATATAGAACTATTTTGAAGTGCACCCCAAAAGTTAGACAAAAAAGAGGTGCATATAATGAGAAAAAAGAGAACAAAATACAAAAAATATAGTCCAGAATTTAAAATTTCGTGTATAATAGATATGCGTAAGAACGATTTGAGTTATGCAGAAACAGCTAGGAAGTATTGGGGAGCATCTACGAATGCGGATATTTGTAATTGTATAACATTACTAAAATCGTGGGAGCGCATATATTTACAAGAAGGAGATGCTGGGTTCTATGTAGAGCGCCGCGGTAGAACAACAAAAATGGAAACAATTCGGGTTGGACAGATGGCACGCAGACATACGAGCTAGGCGAAGCTGTAAACCTTTCAGGCAACTTGACATTATATCCTGTATGGCAAGAACTGCCAATGGTAGATGTTGTATTTAATACCGAAACTGACTGCAATGTTATAGTTTATGCATTGATTGATGGCAAAATTGCAAGTCAAGGTATATTAAATAGTAGTATTTCTTTCACTTTGCCCGCGCTAGATGGAACAGAAATCTCGTTTATCATAAACACTCCTAACTACAATGACCAAGTAAATTACACAAATACATCTAATATATCTATACAAAATGGTGGTAGAAAAATAATTTTAATTAGCAACACAACCACTAATATTAATGTTGAAATTACAAGTATAAGTGGAAATTTTAATAATTCAATAGTCATATAATTTCATTTTTAAGTGTAAATAAATACCTTGTCTAATTTTTGGGTGGTGAATATGCCTAAAATGCACAGGGTATTTTTTTAATAAAATAAGGGCTTTGTGTATTTTGCCAATCTTTGCGTAAGCAATAAAAATTCGTTTGCAATATAAAAACTCAAATGCTATAATCTATTGTAAAAATTATATAATAAAATAAAGATTCTATAATAAATATTGGGGTATTGATGTATTTTAATTAGATTTTGTCTTTTAAGTACAATAGTTGCCCCTATTTTGCATAGAATCTAAATTAAAAGGAAATTAATATGAATATATTCAAAAAATTTTACTGCCGAACATATCAATTTATACTAAAGGTGGCAATACCACTTTTGCCTTATCGCGAGCCTAAAATATTGGAAAATTATGAGGAGCTTACAAGTATGCTAACTCAAAACGATTTTAGGTGCGTGCTTGTGGTGGCAGATAAAAACTTGATTAATCTTGGGTTACTTGACGACCTAACAAATCAGTTAACTAAAATGGGTATAAACTTTGTAGTATTTGATGGCGCTGTAGCAAACCCAACATCGCAAAATGTAGAGGACGGGCTAAAAGTTTACCACGAAAATGCTTGTCAAGCAATAATAGCATTTGGTGGCGGATCCACAATAGATTGTGCCAAAGCAATAGGCGCAAGGGTAGCACGCCCTAAAAAGAGTTTGAGTCAAATGGCGGGGATATTAAAAGTCCGCAAAAAAATACCTACGCTAACTGCCATTCCTACAACTGCTGGCACGGGGAGCGAAACCACTATTGCAAGTGTCATAACCGATAGTCAAACGCGCCACAAGTATGCTATAAACGATTTTCCTTTAATTCCTAGCTACGCAATTTTGGACGCAAAACTCACTTTAGGGCTTCCACCATACATAACTGCCACAACTGGTATGGATGCCTTAACCCATGCAATTGAAGCATATATCGGCAACAGCACTACAAAAGATACGCGTCAGTACGCGCTATCCGCTATAAAACTTGTTTTCGAAAATCTTTTACCAGTTTATCATAACGGCGATGATATAACCGCGCGCCAAAGTATGCTCAAAGCATCGTACCTAGCAGGGCTTGCGTTTACAAAGTCTTATGTGGGTTATGTGCATGCCATAGCACATTCGTTGGGTGGCAAGTACAATGTGGCGCACGGCGAGGCCAATGCAATATTGCTCCCACGCGTGCTAAAAATGTATGGCAACAAAATTTATGCAAAGCTAAAGGAAATTTGTGTGTATGCAGGGCTTTGCGAGGAAAGTACTCCTAAAGAAGTGGCAAGCAAAATTTTTATTGAAAAAATTGAGGCAATGAATAAGGAAATGAACATTCCTAATAAAATAGATGCCATTAAAAAAGATGATATTCCACAACTTGCCAAAACTGCAGAATCGGAGGGCAACCCACTTTATCCTGTACCCGTTTTGTTCACTGCCGAGCAACTAGAAAAAATTTATTACGAGGTTTGCAATGATAGATGAGTTTGAAAATGTAGATAAACAAGGTATTTTAGAAAAATTCCACCGCGCAAAAGAATTTCAAAAGGAAAAGCGTATGTTTGATTATAAAGAGCGCAAGGAAAGCCTAAAAAAACTGTACAATAACATTTTGGAAATGCAGGATGAAATTGTCGATGCGCTAAAAAAGGACCTAAACAAAAGTGAAGTGGAAAGTTATATGTCCGAGATCGGCCTTGTGCTAAACGAGATATCTTTTATGCTAAGGCACCTGCGTAAGTTTTCTAAAATAAAAAGGGTGCGCACACCGCTAGCGCAGTTCCATTCAAAAAGCTTTCAAATGCCTTGTCCGTACGGCACAGTGCTTGTAGTAAGCCCGTGGAACTACCCATTTATGCTTGCTGTCGAGCCTATTGTGGATGCAGTTGCAGCGGGCAATAGCGTAATTCTAAAGCCTAGCGAAATTTCGCCCTACACAAGCAAAGTGGTTGAAAAACTTATCGATTCTACCTTTCTTAAAGGGCATGTCGAGGTAGTGCAAGGCGAAAAAGAGGAATGTACCTTTTTGCTTGAACAAGATTTTGATTATATCTTTTTTACGGGCAGTACGCGCGTTGGTAAAATTGTAATGCAAAAAGCGGCAGAAAACTTTATACCTGTAACTTTGGAACTTGGTGGCAAATGCCCTTGTATTGTGGATGAGGATGCCGATATCGAGCTATCCGCAAGGCGCATAGTGTTTGGCAAGTTCCTCAACTGCGGGCAAACATGTGTTGCGCCCGATTATGTGTACTGCCATAAAAGTATCAAAAAACAACTACTCGATGCTATCGAAAAGGAAATTGTCATTCAGTACGGCATATCCCCGCTTGAAAATGAAAACTATCCAAAATTGATAAACAAAAAACAGTTTGATGTTATGAAAAGTTTTATAAACGATGATAACCTTATATTTGGTGGTAAGTACGATGAGCATAGCCTAAAAATAGAGCCAACATTAGTGACATCTACCTTTGAGGATGAAGTTATGCAGGACGAAATTTTTGGGCCCATTTTACCTATTGTGGAGTACGATACTTTGGATGAAGTTATCAATAATATTCGCAACTATCCAAAGCCACTTGCCCTATATATATTTTCTAAATCCAAAGAAAAGCAAAACAAAATTCTCAAGTACTGTGATTTTGGCGGGGGATGCATAAACGATACTATAATACACATAGCAGGCCCCGAACTTGGCTTTGGCGGACTTAAAGAGTCGGGAATGGGGGCCTATCACGGCAAAGTGGGCTTTGATACATTTACGCACTACAAAAGCATTGTAGATAAAAAGTGTTGGCTAGACCTACCTATGAGGTATCAACCTTATAACAAATTGAAATATAAAATAATAAAAATGTTCCTAAAGTAAATATTGTATTTTTGCGTTCTTATATAGTTTTTGTGGAAATTAAGTTTATAGCCTTAAATTATATAAGAACTTTTAATATTTGTTTATTTATTTAGTGTCGTAAAGCCTATAAAACTTTTAGTATTGCTATGTATTTTTTAATATATATCTGCAAAATAGCCAGCTCACTCCTGTTTTAGCAACTATATAAGCTTTGCAAACGGGCTAGTGGCACTGTACAATTATTAATTGTTTTATAAATTTATTTTGCATTAAATTTACTTAGAAGTCTTGTTATAACTAAAAAATATTGCTATAACTAATAAAAAAGATTCTTGGGGTATTGATTTAATTTAATTAGTTTTTGTCTATTAAGTATGTGAGTTCCCCCAACATTTTGCATAGAATCAAAAAATAGAATTACATTAATTTAAGAGAGGAATTTATGGTGAAATCTATTCAATTACTAAATCTTGTTTTGCTTATGTTGCTTATTGCGCTAGATGTTGCTTATATTGTGGCGGATGGCATTGTGCTAAAATCAATTGCAAGTGCAGTGTTTGTGCTTGTTGGCATAGTAAACCTAGTTTATGCTGTGCGCAAAAAAGCTCCACTCAAATTTCCTATAGCAATGATGATAGGGCTTGTGTTTGCAATGCTAGGGGATATAATTCTGGAAATAGAGTTTATAATAGGTGCCGTTCTATTTGCGGTGGGGCACATATTCTTTTTTGTATCGTATTGTTTTTTAGTAAGGTTTAATTATAAAGATTTAATTTACGGCGCTATAATATTTGTGCCATCATTGCTTTTTATAGTGCTTGCACCAATCTTTGAATTTGATGGAGCACTTATGGAAATCGTCTGCGTAGTGTACGCACTAATTATTTGCCTTATGGTA
The DNA here is from genome assembly GCA_944332315.1 of uncultured Clostridia bacterium. Taxonomy (GTDB): domain Bacteria; phylum Bacillota; class Clostridia; order Christensenellales; family UBA1242; genus CAKVOD01. Next base: position 3,263 of record CALVJT010000012.1, on the reverse strand, counting down.
GGCAAAGCCATATCTAATGTAGTAAAAAACAAAAATGTCACTACTATTATAATTTTGATAGGCAGTATTATGTTTTTCTTAAGCGATTTAATGTTGCTACTCAATGTATTTGCTGGTTTGCCAGTTGTAGGAATAATATGTCTTGTACTTTACTACCCCGCAGAATTCTTGCTGGCATATTCAATATATAGCCACGCAAATACTATTAACAATAAGGTAAATCCACAAAAACTTTAATTTTGTTAAAGTGAGATTATTTTTTACTTTTGCATAAAATATGGTAGAATTTAACTAATAAATTAAAAAGCACAAAAATTTTGTACCTTTATAAGTACAAAAATACCTATAAATATGTGCACGAATAAAATTCTTTAAGTTTTGACGCTTTTACCTAGTTGAAATTTCTGCTTTATTACTATATAATACTAATATTGGAGGTTGAGTATGAAAAAGATACTATGTGTGTGCCTATCGGTAATTATTGTTGCGTTTACCTGTGGGCTACTTGTGGGCTGTAACGATAACGATTACGATAAATTCAAATTAAACATTGACCTAGATAATTACACTGTAAATATAACAGATGCCACGGGGCTTGGCGTTGTTAATATAGATAATAAGCTAAAATTAGTAAAAACCACAGCCCCATCACAAAACGGCATAGTTGCAAGTAATGTTGGCTCGTCAAATGAAGTTGATTATGATGAAGTTGAATACACTGATGAAAGTGGCAACATTTTTGATGTTGATAGCACCGATACCGAAGTTTATCAAATGTATGTAACAAAAGAATTTACCTTTGTTTCTTATATATCGGTAAATGTGCGCAAATATGGCAAATATACAACACCAACCAGTTTGGGTGATATATCAATAGATAGATTACTAGTTGAACTTGGGGATGGAGATTTTGAAGTTTTTTACGATACAACAAAGCTTGTCCCATTCGATCATAATTTGGGCCATTATAAAAATAACCAATTTGTAAAAACCTATATTATACACAATTCCACAGGTAAAATGTACGATACACAATTCTTTACAGATTCTATATATGTTCGTGAAGGTACAGATAATAGCATTAATATTGTAAATGATTTGATTCGTGCTTATGATGGCGATTTTACGGGTTATTATGATTATTTTATAAATCAAAACGGCGAACTTGTTATAAAAAAAATTGTTGATAACAAAGATGTAAAAGTAGATAAAGTGCTTAAAGATGCAAATGGGTATTTATATGTATCTAATAGGTCTATCAATCGTTTTGATAGCGAAAATAATACCTTATACACTACAAAAAATATAGTAATGGGCAGTGATGGTTATGTCTACGAGGATGAACCCTCAAGTAGCCTTTACAGATTGGATGGGGATGCGCGCGTATTGGTAGATGATTTTTCTCAAAACATTAGTTTTGATGGAAATAATATAAAAAAATTGGAGAATGGTATTCTTTTCACAGCGTTTAACTACTCTTATGTTTGTATAACTTTATATGATATGGAAAATGATGCTAGCCGATTAGATGCATTTAATTTATTAGGTTATGATTTTGATGCTTCAGTTTTATTCAAGATTGATAATGGAAATCTTTATATCTATAAAGATTATAATTTTAAGGATAATTATCTTGGGGATGCCGAATTGTTAGCTGAAAATTGCGAGTATGTGTACGACTATGATTATGTAGAAAATGGTGTTGCAAACAGAATTGGCGCTTTTCGAGTAACGGAGCCATCTCAAACAACTTACTATAATTTATGCAATAATGGAACCGAAATTTATTTAGAGGAATTGGCAAATACTCAATACGATAGTTCTATTATAGTAATACAGCCTATCAATTAATTTTGTATATATCAATTTAATAGAATATAAAAATGCACCAATTGGTGCTTTTATAGTTCTATAATTCGCGGGGCAGTTGTTAATTATTTAGCAAAAAGAGCTTAGCAATATAGTATACCACCATTAAAGATAAGTATAATGGAATAAATAAATTTTTATAAATAATAATTATAGATTTTCTATTTATTGCATTATTTGGATAATGGAATTTTGTTATATGGCGTGAAAAAGCGTAAATTCCGCATTATGCTATCTATTTTATATGGTATAGTGCACTTTATGCCTTTGAAAATTTGTCAATATTTGATATAATATTAAACGAGGTTATTATGGTATATAAAAAAGAGAATCAAACAAGTTTTGCAATGGGGGCTTTCCCAACTGTAGAATTATTGAAGGCAAGACCTAATATTGTGCGTCGAATTTATACACATCGTGATATAAAGCCTAGTGCAGAGGTCGATAGCATTTTAGAATATGCCAGCAAATTGCAAATACAAGTGCTAGACGGCACACGCATAATCGAGCGAGTTAGCGGAAAGGAAAATATCTATATAATGGCGGAGTTTGATAAATTCAGCGATAATATACAGCAAGGTGACCAAATAGTGCTACATAACCCATCCGATTATGGAAATGTCGGCACAATTTTGCGCACCGCACTTGGCTTTGGCGTAAAAAACATAATTTTTATAAAACCTTGTGTAGATGTATTTAACCCTAAAGTAATAAGAGCATCAATGGGGGCAATCTTTTCTTTGAATATTGTGGAATACGAAAGTATGCAAGAGTACCTCAATGCAAACCCAAGCATAGCAAAGTACCTGTTTATGCTAGATGGCACCCAAACCTTGCAAACCTTAAAGTTTGCAAAAGATGATAAAGCGCTAATATTTGGCAATGAAGCGCGCGGACTGCCCGCAGATTTTAAGCAATACGGCACACCTATATTTATAAAGCAATCTAACAAAATAGATTCTCTTAATTTAGCAATATCAGTTGCAATTTCCTTGTACGAACTAAATAAGCAATCTTAAATTAAAGTTAACCATGTGTTTCATTGCACTAAAATAATTAAAATATCTAACCTATTCATAAAAATATAGCATTCTTTGAAGGCTATTAATTGGCATTTTTTTTAATTATAAATTATCAAATTTATATTTTTTTGTTAAATTTATGTTTGATGTGAACCCCAAAAGTTGGACAAATTTTTTACTAAATATCTTGATGTTGAGTTCGGTACTTTACCGGGCTCATTTTTAATCTCAAGTTTATTCTTTCGTTGTTATAATAATATATATATTCTTTTAATTTGTCAATGAATTTGTCCACACTTTCAAATTTTTCTCCATAATACATTTCAACTTTTAATCTGCCAAAGAAATTCTCCATCACACTATTATCTAGAC
>CALVJT010000011.1 GCA_944332315.1 uncultured Clostridia bacterium | reverse complement strand
TGCTCCTTTAGCTATGCACTTGTCGCCTGCAAGTCTAGTTAAAGTAGTTTGTGCATATTTCTCTTTTTTATTAAAATTTTTATTTGTATGTTTTTGTAGGGTCGCCACATTTTGTAATCTAGCATTTTCGGCATCCCCTATATTTAGTAGTTGGCTTTTGGTACTATTCGCACTACTAACATCACCATAGTTTATTAAGTTTTTTGTTTTATTTGTGCGTAAACACTTATAAGCAATGTTTTTAGCATTATTATTATACAGTTTTGTAATGTTTGCTGTGTTGTTTTCGCACAATTGTGTAGGACAATCTAGTTTCGATTGTATGATACTATTAGTTTGCGCGTTTGCACCATTATTATTTGCTTTTTGGGTAGTTCTAGATGAACTTTCTACCCCCCCCCCCCCCTACTATTTTTCTACGAAAAAACATACTCTTGTTCTCCTTTTTCTCTCGTATTGTTTAGTTTTGCGTGTCACAATTTTTACCATTGTTAACTTTAGTATACCACAAAAACAAATGTTTTATCAACTATTTTGTATTACATTTTAGAATTTTAAATTTTCGACTTAAATAAAAATTTAAAAATTCATAAATGTGCAAAAAGTTAGCGTAAAGTAGTTAAAACTAAATCGATTACATCAATTTATTATATCACATATGTTTTTATTTTGGTTCTTTATTAATTAATGGTGGTATAGAGTTAAAAATTCTCTTTCTGCTAAATGTTTAATTCCCCACACGAATATTATTAAACCTTTATTTTTTACTATATAGTCATTGTGTTTAAGATAAATCAAACAAAAAAATTTTTACCACTATCAATAAAAAGGGCCTCTTGCACAAAGGCAGAGTACCCCTAATTATATATTATTTAGATGCTCCATTATTTAGATGGACCTTTTATAAACTTATCATCTGTAAAAGAGAAGGCATTGATAAAATCAAACAATTTTTTCTCTTTTGCGGATGCCTTTTCAGGTTGGTTAGCGTGAGCAACAAGCCACCCGCCTACAAGCGGACCAAACACAACGCTTGCAACTGTAAATTTTGCTCCACACCACAATATAGAACCCAAAGTGTTTAGTTTTGTCATTTTTTTGCCGTCCGGAGTGCCACAGATTGCAGCAACCGCTCTTTGTATACGAGTGCGACCTTTTTGTGCCTTTTCATGGCGCAAATCTATAGTTGATTCACCCATTCTTTGTCCCGTTGGTTCTGGACCCCATCGCATTTCCGATGGGCGGTAGTCAGAAATAGGCTCTGATTCCGGTTCCTCCGGAGCGGGTTCGGAGCGCGCAGGTTCTGGAGTACTGCGTCCTGCCCCAGTTGGTGGCGCCGTAGTTTCTGGGCTCTCTGGAGCAGGTTCAGCTTCTGTTTCAGGCGCAGGTTCTGTCCCTTCGGGTGTAGCGGTTTCTGCTTCCGTTTCAGCTGTAGCATCATCCGCAGAGGTCTCAGCCTCAACCTCAGCCTCGCCAGCATCTGCTGCGTCAGTCGATTCGGTTGCCTCAGCGCTATCCTCGGCACTCGTTTCCCCGCCGAGTCTATCGGTCATTGCCCTAGCATCTGGAGCATCGGTCGATGCTGACGCGCCCGCTGGGCTTGGTGTTCCCGTTGTTGCATCAGATGCAGGGGGTTCACTCGGTGTAGCACCCATAACTCTCTCTTCCCCTTCTGCCATATCATTCACCTCCTTGTTTGTTTACAACTTCATTTAGCAATTTAAGTAATTCATCTAGGTCTATGTTGTGCACCATTGCAGCTTCCTCAATAGTTTCGTCCTCGCCCACAGGGCAAGCAAAACACGACATACCAAAACCCATAAAAATTTCGGCAGTTTGAGGAGCTATTGCAAGAACATCTCCTACTCTCATCTCTTTAACTATTTCCATAATCACTCCCTACCAACATCATCCCTTTTAGGAATGTTTTTATTTTTATACCCTTTAAGGTATGCATTTATAGTATTTACATAAAGTTTGTTTGATTCATTAGCACTTTCACACCCAACAGGCGCTCGCGAACCATCATGGAAATTATATGGCACACTTGGCACAAAATTTGCCAATTTGTTAACAAAATCTATGTTGTCAACAATTTTTTTGCAAGCTTCCTCGCATTCATGATAAGCCTTATCCGCCTCGGCTAATTTAGCGTTGTATTCTGCAATAAGCGCATCCACATATTCGCTAAAGCCCATTTCATCCAAACTGTACCTTAGCAAAGGGTCATTAAATTCTAGTAACACAGCTTTATCCTTAAGATACTTTTCCTCGCGCTTATAAACAAAATCGTTTAAGTCCCAAACAGTTATGTAACGAAAAATTTCATTGCAATCGCTCAAATCAACAGGCAAACTTATTTGCTTTTCATCTGGCAACAGTTCCTGATGGTTGTATTTACGAAACAGCACTAGCAATTGCGCACCCAACCTATAAAGCTCATCGGTAGTACCATTTGCAAAATCAATGTACTGATTTGCTTTAATATAGGCGTTTTCGAGCCTTATAATAGAGCCTAAGCCAGACTTACCTTTCAATAAATCGCCAACACGCCTATCCCAAAGCTCTGCAGATGTAGTGATGGGTGATTTGTTATTTACTTTTAATACATCCAAACGCTCAATACTGCTTTGAAAACTGTTTTTATGCCCTTCTATCCTGCTATTTTCGCTGTTAAGTATCTTTAATATGTCGTCTAATTTTGCATTAAATTTATATGCCATAATTCCTCTTTTACCTATATTATACCCAAAAAGAAAATTTTGTCAATAGCATACAAATATTTTATCAAACCTGCAAATCGATAAAGAACAAGTTATGCTACTTTGATTAGTATTTTCCACAATATACTTATGTAATTATATAACAAATAAAACTTTATGGCAATATTTTTTATTCGAAATAAAGTTATGTTTTAAGTTTTTTTTATAAAAATCAATAAAACTGCAAAATTAAAGCAAAAAATATTACACTATGATATTACTATACCCTACAAAAAGTTGATTTATTTTTATTTTTTTGTTACACTCATTATGGGATGTTGAGCATCCTCTAAGGAGATATATATGGAAACAACTACATACAACAAAATGCCACTAATTGGCGATGACGCCCCAAGTTTTACAGCGGTTACAACACAAGGGACAATTAACTTTCCTGAGGACTACAAAGGCAAATGGGTAGTGCTATTTTCGCACCCAGCAGATTTTACTCCTGTTTGCACAACCGAGTTTATGACATTTGGCTCGATGATGAAAGAATTTGAGGCTCTTAACACACAGCTTATAGGCTTATCGGTAGATTCTCTATACTCACACATTGCTTGGCTGAGGAAAATACAGGAACTTGAATGGAACGGCAAAAAGAACATTGAAGTGACTTTCCCGCTTATAGAGGATATTAGAATGGAAGTAGCTAGCAAGTATGGCATGATTCAACCAAACGCTTCCAACACACAAGCAGTGCGCGCAGTATTCATTATCGACCCACAGGCAAAAATAAGGACAATTTTGTATTATCCGCTTTCAACCGGACGCAACTTTGACGAAATTAAGCGCATTATAATGGCACTACAAAAAGCGGATAAAGATAATATTGCAACACCAGCTGATTGGCGCCCTGGTGACGATGTGATCGTACCTACGGCAGGCTCTTGCGGTACCGCTAAGGAAAGAATGGATAATTCCGGCAAAGGCGATACCTACTGCCTAGATTGGTTTATGTGCTTTAAAAAGGAAAAATAAACTCATTTAATACGATTCTATATTAAATTTTGAAAGCTGAGTTTGTTTAATTGCTTATAGCAAACTAAAAATAAACACAACGGCAAAAATTACGAAATCATTAAAACCTTTACAACAAAAAGAGATTCGCAAAGAATCTCTTTTTGTTTATGGGTATTTTAATCTAAATTGGGTTTGATAGTTTTAAGCATTAATATAAGTTTATTTAATAACATCAAATTTATAAACTAAATTTAGATAGTAATGCTGACACTGCCTGCACCAGAGAAGTTGATTAAATAAGTTTCACCACTTTGTTTGATTGTAGCACCACTGCCAGTTGGTGCGCTTGCAAATGTTCCACCGATAATACTTACTTTGTAATCACTCCCCGGCAACACTTGATAGGAATAAGTCTTATTAACGCCAGCATCCAATCTAAACGCAACTGCCCCATTGCTGTTGCTTATCAAAACTAGTACAGCACTATCACTAGTGTTGTTTATGCTAATTTGTGCTTGTGCAGAGTCAACTGGAACACTCATACCAATTATTTTTGGTAAACCATAGTTTTGCCCTGGCACTACTTCCCATACATTAGTAAAATCCCAAGCATTCAAGGATAAACTATCTACTGTTTCTTGAGAAAGTCCAAATCCTCTAAGCATTTCCTTAACCAATTCTAGATATTCGGTGGGAATTCCCCATTGAACTTGCACCGAGCCTGCTGTAAATCCGTTTACTAAATTGTTTTGCACTTCTTGCGCAGTTGTTGAGTTATATATACGCACAAAATTTTCTAAAGTTTGTACTTGTGTTCCAGTAGTCATAGTTGGGTCTCCAAGATCCATTCCATCTGAGCTAGCTGGGTAATCGTAATAGAGGTTTATCCCCATTCCTACTGCAAACGCCATTAGTTCTGCCCCATCAGGGCCTATTGCTTGGGGCACATTATCTGCACTGCCCGCAAGATTAAATGAATTAAATGCACTACCACCCACTCCCAGCACAGTCACATAGCCTGTACTACTTGTAGTTTCTGCCACTATCTTACCTATGTTATAAGAGTTAACTGCCAGCATCCCAACCCCAAATATCTGACAATCACCTGCAGATGTTGCCGTTATATTGCCTAAATTATAGCAAAT
>CALVJT010000010.1 GCA_944332315.1 uncultured Clostridia bacterium | reverse complement strand
CTCCACGCGCACAGCCATTGCACCCGCGTCCAGCCATTGCACCCACGCACAGCCATTGCACCCGCGTCCAGCCCTTGCACCACGCGCCCAGCCGATGCTCCACGCGCACAGCCGATGCTCCACGCGCCCAGCCATTGCACCCGCGCCCAGCCGATGCACCCCCGTCCAGCCATTGCTCCACACGCACAGGCATTCCACCCACGGCACAGCCACGGATCCACACGCACAGCCGATGCACCCGCGCATAGCTGTTGCACCACACGCCCAGCCGATGCACTCGCGCCCAGCCGATGCACGCACGCACAGCCATTGCACCACACGCCCAGCCGATGCACCCGCGCACAGCTGTTGCTCCACGCGCAAAGCCTATATAAATATGTATAAATAGCATCAAATTTATTGCTAAATTGGCGTAAAAATGATATTATAAATGTAGGAGGAAAGTATGAGTATAAGCAAAAAATCGATTTTAACTATTGTTGGAGTGATGTTTATTGCAATGGTAGCCATAGTCTTTTCGGCTTGCGGAGGGGACGATGGCAAAAACAAAAATCCTAGCAGTTATCGCGTAACTTGTCAGGACGGGCAGTGGTACGATATCAGTAGTGCCTCGCAAATAGTGCCTGCGGGTAATACTGTAACTGTTACGGTGGAAACCCAGCCATTTATAATGGTAGATAAAGTGTTTGCAAACGGCGTAGAGTGCGTGGCATCGGATACAGTAGGGCAGTACACCTTTACAATGCCCGAGGCGGATGTAACCATAACCGCAACCGTTGTGGATGCGCCTGAAATAACTACCGCCGAGTACGGTATGGGCTGGTCCTTTGCACCAAGCCAAATTTCTGTAGCCGATGCTGGCGATACATCATTTTTGGCAAACCAAGATTTTAACTTTTCGTTTGGCAACCAGCAAGGCTTTATCACAAACACCACTAACACTGATGGATATCTATCAAATGTAAAAATTTATTCTACAAACCAAGCTGTAATAAAGGACGAAGCCTTAAGTGGCGCAACGGCTACTTCGGTGACATCGGGCTATCAAAGTGCAACCGCTGCAAAGTTTACGGTGGACCTAACACAAGTAAAATTGGGCACCACAACCATAGTTGTCGAGGATACGCAAAAGGGTAGAATAATTTCCAAAACAGTAACAGTTGTGCCATTTGGGCAGGCAGTAAACGGTGATGTTTGGACAGTGTATGTAACCGTGGATGTATCCGCGCTTGAGGGCACCGATTACCAAAACAGCGATTTTAGAGTGTTCCTTTCCGATAACTCGGAGGAGTATGTGTACGGTAGCACCTACAACGAAACTCAGTGGCTAGCATTTGAGTGGGCAGATTTGGTAGACGGCAAAAAGACTTTTGAATTTAAGTACAACCCAGAACACGAGTTTGATATTTATGTTGGCTACGGAACCACTAATCAGTACGATAATTATGTATATATGCCATTCAACCTTGTCGGTGGAGTAGAGGAATCTCAAATCGAGGACCGCGGTATTGCTGTTTTTGACGAAAACGGCGCTACTATCACCATTGAAGTTGATGATGCTAATTTATAATCTTGCTACTTTTGTTTTTTAGGGGATTTTCCATCTCCTAAAACCCCAGTAGCAGGATAGCATCTCTGCACCTGTGGTCACAGTGGCACTAGCTTAAGTTTTTTATACTAAAACAAAAAAATAATATTGCTTTTTCTAACATAAAAGCATAGCGTAGTTTTAAGTACTAAACAAAAATTACTTTTTGCGCAAGCAAAAAGCAATATTATTTTTGTTTCTAGTACAAAACTAGGCTTTGTGGCACTATAAGACCACGGGTCAAGGGCGAGAGTCCTTGGACTAGGGTTCTAGGGGATGGAAAATCCCCTAGAAAAACTGGACCCCCTAGAAAAACTAGAAAATCCCCTACAATAAAACATAAATATAAATACTAAACACTGTTTGCATTATTTTTTAATATGTGGTAAAATACAAGAACATCACTATAAAGGAGATATTTATTATATGGAAAATAGAGATGAAAGTATGAACAAAAATCAAACAAATCAAAATAAAGATGATGCTACTATCGAATATAAAAACGATGATGTCGTTGTAAGTATAAAAGATAATGCTAGTTATCCCCAGCAAAATAACGAGGATATCGAGGTACAGCCAACCGAAAATGATATATTTGTAGATGATACCGAGGAGCAAATTGAGGTTAAAGGCGATTACTACATAAGTATAGTAAAAACTAACGAAAATACTATGGATGAATCTGAAAAATAAAAACTTATCATTATTATATTAATATATTTAATCTTTAGCATAAATACAATTTTATATAAAAAATTGAATTTATTGCTAATTTTTTTTAATAGCTAACAAAATGTAGAGGTTTGTTTTTGTAAAATAAAATTAATAAGGCAATATCATTTATTTTTTAATAAAAATTGTCAACTTAAAAGCAACACTTTGTAATAAATTCTTTAACTTTTATTTGTATGCTTTTTAAGTATCACAATAATGTTAAATGCTAAAAGTCAACACAATTTTTACAAAACATAAATAAAAAACAATGCCAAACAATAACAACAAAAATGCAAATATGCCAAATAAAATAAATAAAAAAGCAGTTTTGCACTAAACTCATTATTAAATGGCACGAGCATACTAAAATTGAATGGCACATATTGACAAGTTAAATTTGTTGTGATACAATACCGCTAAGGAGAATAGCTTTATGAAAAAAGATAGCGTAACACTAAGTGCATCTTTAACGGATGAACAGAAAGATGCATTAAAAAAATACTACAAGCAAGTAGCATTATTACCTAAATGGACGCAACTGCGCCGAAACGGGGGCGTGGCATCGCCCGAACTTGAGGCAATAGTGGAGGCAATTCAGTGCTTGCCAAAAGCCCCAAAAGGCGCAAAGTGGGTGTATAGTTTGTCCGCACCAAGACAAATGAAGCAACCATCCGTTCCGCAAGCGCCAAAAGGAGTGTATGTGCAAAAGCAGGCTCTGCCAAAAGTTTTGCCAAGTTTTGAACCCGCAGTTGTGCGCGAAAACGACCTTGTGCTGAATGTTTTTGATATGGATACGCTATTTAAGGTGGCAAAGCGTATGCGCATTAACGAAAACGAGCAAGTCCAAATAAATGTAAGCCTTGTTAGAGGCAAAAATAAGGTAGGCGATTATAACCTCGGCGTAATAGGCTTTGATGGCCAAAACTATCTAATATCCGCAAACACCGTAGGCATAGTGGATATGGCAAAGCAAACGGGCTTGATACCTAGCGTGGATGTTGATTTGATATCCACCGCCGATGCCTTTGCCTACCTTGCTAAGTGCGAAAATAAGTTGCAACAGTACCTACAGTTACAAAAGGAAAATGCCCAAAGATTTGACAAAATGCTAAAAGATTTTATAGAGCAACGAGAAAGCAAAAAACTAGCCGAGGCATTGGGGTATCACTTTGATAGCGTCGATAAATTTGCTGATTGGGGTGCAAACGATTTAGCAGAAGCATTGCAATTTTATAATAAAGTTGCAGATATCTATGAATTATCCGATTTAGACTACGAAAACATTTTATTTGGCATAAGATACAACTTAAAAATCATCACCAAAAATGCCTTTAAGGCAGAGGGTAAGTACAAAGAGTTTGTAGATGAAATAGGAAAAACAACGCACCCTGATACAATAGCTGATACGCAACACACAGATGATGAGAACAAAAAAAATAAGTCATCTAAACAAAAAAAGTTATACGACTTTTTTAGAAATGAACAAATTGAGAATTACGAATTAGATAGCGATGAGGATAGCACCAGCTACTATGTAGATTCTGAGGGGTGGGGATACGACCACGCTGTTGATTCCTACATTGATGCTGAACCTGAAAGGGAAAGTACACCAACAGATGTTGATAGAAGGCGCAATAGTATACCAACTACAACTGGTGGACAACCTAGGCAAAGAGATTATTATGGAGATTATCAGCGAGCACCGATAGGTCCACAAAGACTTCCATCACAAACTACACCGCAAGGGACACAAGGAACATCAACGCAACCTGCACCACACGGCCCACAAGGAGTTCCATCAACAACTGCGCAAATTAAAAAGCAAGCCGAAAAAGAGGTAGATGCAATTAGCGTCTACATAGGCAACCTAAACATAAGCGATGTAGTTGGCAACTTTAATATCGTGATAGGCAACAACAATAAAATAAAGCAAAACGATAATACAATCACAAAAAATTAATATAAATATACTATCTAGCGGGACTTTCCTTGTGTAAGGAAATTCCCGTTTTTTATATCAAATATATTACTTATGTGACAAAAAATGTAAAAAATCAATAAAATTTACACTTTTTGTCACATAAATTTTGTCGAAATTTACATTTTTTGTCACATAAGTGCGTTTTGGTGGGATGCCCCACCATGGCGTGGTCTATGTTTGGGTGCTGAGCGGAAGCACATGTTCTAATTGCGTTTATGTTGTAAGCGTGCTTTGAGTTTGACGCATTCCGACTAATGCATTTTTATGGTACATAGCATAGCACTAAAACAAAAATTACTTTTTCGCAAGAAAAAGAAATATTTTTATTGTTTTTAGTACAAAACTAGGCTTTGAGGCACTATAAGACCACGGGTTAAGGGCGAGAGCCCTTCCCATAGGGTTATAGGGGAACGGGGAGTTCCCCTAAAAAACAAAAAACAAAAAACAAAAAACAAAAAAAATTAAAAAAAAATTAAAAAAGGCGTAATTTTTTGTTGACAAAGGCATATAATAGGTGTATAATACGGTTAGCACTTTAAGGATAAGAGTGCTAACAATGTTAGAAAACGATTGCTAATAAAGCTAAAAGGGGGCGAACGGTGTGAGTGATATAGAGTTGAGCGATAGAAAAAAGCAAATACTTTATCAAGCGGTGGAGGACTACATAGAAAACGCGAGTCCTATAACCAGCGGAGCAATGGTGCAAAAAAGCGAAACCGCGCTTTCGAGTGCCACCCTGCGCAACGAACTCAACGCGTTGGAGCAAATGGGGTACTTGAAGCAGTTGCACACCTCGGGCGGGCGCGTGCCTACCACAAAAGGGTATCGCTTTTTTGTAAACACAATAAAGGATAACTGTCGGGCGGACCTGCAAGGGCTTATGAAAATTAAAAGCGTGTTTGAGCAACGCACTATAAATTTGAGCGAACTTATAAAGGTAGTAGCCGAAAAAATAAGCGAAGTCACCGATTATCCAACCGTGGTTTCATTGGGCGGAATAGATAAACTCGAAATTCTGAGCATAAAAATTATACCGCTTATGACAAATCAAGCGCTAATGCTGATACAAACCCCACGGGGCCTACTGAACAACACCCTTGAACTGGAGCAAAGCGTGGACGAGCAATCTTGCATAGATGCAGGGCGCGTGCTATCGAGCAAGTTTGTGGGTATGAGCATTGGGCAAATGGTGGATAGCATCGAAACTAAGCACCAAGAAATTTTGGCAGAACTCAACGAATACGCAAGTTTTTTTGAGTATGTGCTACAATCGCTGGTAAACATCACAAAAAGGTACGCGCAAAACGGCGTGTACAGCAAGGGCGCTACAAAACTACTAAAAAATCCTGAATACCAAAATGTGGAGCAGGCAAAGGATATCTTGAAATTGCTAGAGGATAAAGACGAATTAAAAGCGCTTATCGATGACGATAGCGAGGATGACATTGAGTTTACAATTGGCGAGGAACTCCCCGATGAGCGTCTGAGCGATTGTACCATTGCCAAAGCGCACTGCAAAATTAATGGCGAAAACATAGCCTCGGTGGGCATAATCGGGCCAAAACGAATGGACTACGCAAAAATTTCGGGCGCACTAAAGTTTATAGTGGACGAATTCAACAAAACAGATTTATTAGCAAACGCGGACGATAAAAAAGGAGATATATATGATTAAACTAAAAGGGCAATTTGTAAACGGGCAACTTATTATTAATATGGTAATTGCAAAAACACTTTTAGATAAATTGCAACTCTGCAAAGATGGCTGTGACTGCGGATGCGCTAGTGGAGTAGAGCTTTGCAAAGATGGTTGCGACTGCGGATGCGCAGACCCCGCAAGCAAAATAGATGCTTGCAAGGATGGCTGTGACTGCGGATGCGCCAGTGGAGTGGAACTTTGCAAAGATGGTTGCGATTGTGGATGCGCCGACCCCGCAAGTAAAATCGATGCTTGCAAGGATGGCTGTGACTGCGGATGCGCCAGTGGAGTAGAACTTTGCAAAGACGGATGCGACTGCGGTTGTGCCGACCCCGCAAGTAAAATCGATGCTTGCAAGGATGGCTGTGACTGCGGATGCGCTAGTGGAGTAGAGCTTTGCAAAGATGGTTGCGATTGTGGATGCGCAGACCCCGCAAGTAAAATCGATGCTTGCAAAGATGGATGCGACTGCGGATGCGCCAGTGGAGTAGAGCTTTGCAAAGATGGTTGCGACTGCGGCTGTCAAGATAATGTTCAAACAACAGATGGCGGTCAATGCAACTGCGAGCATTGTCAAGAATCTAGCCAAACAGCATTTGCGGGTGGCAGTGATGATGGCAATGACGATAATGAAAAAAAAACTCAAAATCAAACAATAAATAACAGTTCGAATGTAGGTGATGCAAGCCAGCACAATCAAGCGCACAATGGGCATCACCATCACCACCACCATCACAATAATCAGCACCAATGCGGTTGCGGATGCGAACATCACGATGGGCAACACCAGTGCGAGCATCACGGTGAGGGCGAACATCAGTGCGATTGCGGATGCGACCACGGCGAGCAACCCGAGCAAAACGCGTGCGAGAGCGAAAGGAATTTGGCAAACGAGTACTTGGCGCTAGCAAGGCAAATTCAAGCCGATTTTGATAACTATCGCAGGCGCAACACCGAGGCGGTTAAGCAAGCCAAAAGCGAGGGAGTGAGGGAGGCGGTTCTCGACTTTCTGCCCGCGCTTGATGCGGTGGACCGCGCTATGGAATATATCAAAGATGAGCAGAGCTTAGAGGGGATAAAACTCATTCGCAAGATTTTTGAAAAGACTTTTGCCGATTTCCATATCGAGCCTATTATGTGCCTCGGCGCGCACTACGACCCTAACTTTCACGATGTCGTTGTGGCAGAGGAAAGCACACAGCCTAGTGGCACCATAATTGAGGAAATCGAAACCGGCTACACTATGGATGGCAAGGTGATAAGACACAGCATTGTAAAAATCGCTAAGTAATGTAAGGGAACTACCCGTGGGCTTTTTTAGGGGATTTTCCATCCCCTATAACCCTAGGAGCAGGATAGCATCCTGCACCTGTGGTCTTATATGTTAACTTGCCCAGTTTTGTACAAAACACAAAAATAATTTTACTTTTTTGCAAAAGCAAAAAGTAAATTGTTTGGCACTAAAACTAACGCTTAGTACTAACCCGACCACGGGAGTGCGCCATCGCACAGGTAGAAAGCGATTAGATTGGCTTTGCACAAAAAAAATAAAGTGTACAAAACTGTCGCTTAGTACTAACCCGACCACGGGAGTGCGCTATCGCACCCTAAGGGGTTGTAGGGGAACGGGTAGTGCCCCTACACAAAAAGATAGTTAATAAATTTAATTTGATATTTGTTTATTAATTTTTTACTTTTGCGAAAGCAAAAGATAAAATATTAAAAATTAAATATAAATAAAAAATAATAAAAATAAAATAAAAGGGAGATAAAAAATTATGGCAAAAATTATAGGAATAGACTTAGGAACAACAAACTCATGCGTAGCAGTTATGGAGGGGGGCGAAGCAACCGTAATACCTAACGCAGAAGGCGCGCGCACAACGCCATCGGTAGTGGCATTCACAAAGGATGGCGAGCGTTTGGTGGGGCAAATGGCAAAGCGTCAAGCAGTGGCAAACCCCGAGCACACAGTGGCATCAATCAAGCGCGAAATGGGCACCGACCACAAGGTAAAAATCGATGATAAATCGTACAGCCCACAAGAAATCAGCGCAATGATACTTAGCAAACTAAAACAGGATGCCGAAGCGTACCTAGGGCAAAAAGTGACCGAAGCAGTTATCACCGTGCCAGCGTACTTTACCGATTCGCAAAGGCAAGCAACCAAAGATGCAGGTAAAATTGCAGGCTTGAATGTTTTGAGAATTATCAACGAGCCAACCGCAGCAGCGCTTGCGTACGGACTTGATAAATCAGAAAACAAAAACCAAAAAATATGCGTTTACGACCTAGGCGGTGGTACATTTGATGTATCAATTATGGAAATAGGCGATGGTGTGTTCGAAGTTTTGGCTACAAAGGGCAATAACCGCCTCGGTGGCGATGACTTTGATAATAAAATTATCGACCTATTGGTTCAAGATTTTAAGGAAAAGAACGGCATAGACCTTTCAAAGGATAGAACAGCGCTACAAAGATTAAAGGAAGCATCCGAAAAAGCAAAAATCGATTTGTCTGGCGCAAACAAAACATCTATCAGCCTGCCTTATATCACAGCCGATGCAACGGGTCCAAAGCACCTAGAATACGAACTTACAAAAGCAAAATTCGAGGACTTAATTTCCGATTATATCAAGGAAACTATCGAACTTACAAAGGATGCCATCAAAGATGCAGGCTTAACACTCGATAAAGTTGATAAAGTAATTTTGGTGGGCGGTTCAACCCGTGTGCCAGCCGTAGTTGAAGCGGTTAAAAACTTGATTGGCAAAGACCCATTCAAAGGCATCAACCCAGATGAGTGCGTGGCAATGGGCGCAGCAATACAAGGCGGTGTATTGGGTGGCGAAGTTAAGGATGTGTTGCTACTTGATGTAACACCACTATCACTCGGCATCGAAACATTGGGTGGCGTGTTCACAAAACTTATCGAAAGAAATACCACCATACCAACCAAAAAATCGCAAATATTCTCAACCGCAGTTGATAACCAACCGGGTGTGGATATCCATGTATTGCAAGGCGAGCGCGAATTTGCTGCAGATAATAAAACGCTTGGCAGATTCAGCCTTAATGATATACCACCAGCTCCACGCGGTGTGCCTCAAATAGAAGTTACATTTGATATCGATGCAAACGGCATTGTGCATGTATCGGCTAAAGACCTTGGCACTAATAAAGAACAAAATATCACAATCACCGCATCCAGCAACCTCAAAGAGGAGGATATCAATAAAGCCGTTAAGGAAGCCGAGGAATATGCCGAGCAGGATAAAAAGCGCAAGGAACTTGTAGATGTAAAGAACCAATGCGATGGTATGATTCTTGCAATCGAAAAATTGCTTCGTGAAAACGGCGATAAAATTAGCGAGGACGATAAAAAGAAACTTAACGAAGCGCTCGAAAAAGCAAAAGAGGGTATGAAATCGGATAATGTAGACGATGTCCGCAAAGCAATCGACGAACTCAGCAAAGAAAGTGGCGATGTAGTATCAAAACTTTACCAAACAGCAAACGCAACCGCAAACGAAGGCGAGCAAGCAAGCGCAAGCAACGAAAACAAAGATGACGAAATTATTGTAGACGAAAAAGATTATCAAGAAAAGAAAGACGAAAATACCGAAAATAAATAAAAGGAATAAATTTGAAATATGGCAGATTATTATGATGTGCTAGGCGTATCCAAAAACGCCACGCAAGATGAAATTAAGTCCGCCTACCGCAAAAAAGCAAAGCAGTATCACCCCGACCTTAATAAGGATGACCCTCAAGGCGCCGCCGAAAAGTTTAAGGAAGTAAACGAGGCATACAGCGTGCTTTCGGACGAAACAAAGCGTAAAAACTACGATACCTATGGCTCCGCCGATGGCCCAACCGGCTTTGGTGGCTTTGGCGGGCGCGGAGGGTTCAGCCAAAGTTCGCAAGGCGGATTTAGCGGTTTTGGTGGCTTTGGCGATATTTTCAGCGATTTATTCGGAGGCTTCGGTGGCGGGGCAAGGGCGAGTGCAGGGGCGCAAAGCCAAGCGCGCGATGGAAGCGATATCAACAGTACAATAAATTTGTCATTCAACGAGGCGTGCTTTGGGTGCGATAAAGAGGTAAAAATCACCCGCGAGGAAACCTGTACCCACTGTAAAGGCACCGGCGCCAAAAACGGCACCGCGTACGAAACCTGTAAAGAGTGTGGCGGTAGCGGTAGGGTGAGGTACACCCAAAGCACACTGTTTGGGCAAATGACATCTGTCGGGGTATGTAAAACCTGTAACGGCAAAGGTAAAATTATAAAGGAAAAGTGTAGCGAATGTAACGGCAGGGGTATAAATAAAGTTACGCGAACCATTAAAGTTACCGTGCCAGCAGGCATCGATGACGGACAAATTCTAACTCTGCGCGGAGAGGGCAATAGCGGAATTAGCGGAGGCTATGACGGAGATTTGATGCTCAAAGTTAAAGTGGCAAAACACCCTATGCTTGAGCGCGATGGCTACGATGTGAAGATAGAAGTGCCTATCCCATTTACTACTTCCATTTTAGGTGGCAAAGTTATAATACCTTCGCTTGAAGGCAAGCTAGAGCTCACTATACCCGAACTTACGCAAACAGGCACAACCTTTAAGCTAAAAGGCAAAGGAATACCAGTGTTGCGCAAGTCTACAAGAGGCGATTTAATCGTAACGGTTAAAGTGGAATTCCCTAAAAACCTTGATAGAAAGACCAAAGAAGCAGTTAAAAACCTCGATGCATCAGTCGACCAAACTCAGTACGATAAGTACAAAAAGTATGTCGATAAAGTAAAAAATCTATAAAATATTTTCTAATAAACACTGTTTGTTAAATAAAAAGTTTTATTAATAAAATGTAAACACTATTTTATAAATTCGGTGATATTTTATTAAATTACAAGCATTATTTATACAAATAAAAAAACATAATTTATAAATATTTTATAAATTTATCTAAATATTTAATAAAAACACTCAAAAAATTTTCATTTTTGAGTGTTTTTTGTGTAATATATAATTATATTAATAGTTGTATTTGATAATTCCACTGTAAAATGCCAGTTAAAACTACAATCTGTACAATAGTTTGAGGCACCTTATCGAACTTATTTTTAGGCAATGTAAACATAGATTTTATAGCCTAATTTTGCGTATCTAACAAGTGCAAATCAATATTGAAGTACGCTCCAAAGAATTGTCCAACTTTTGGAGTTCACATCAAAATCTTAAATAAAGTTTAGGTATAAAAATATGCAATAATTAATTAAAAATTTAAGAAAAATTATTTTGCAACAAAAAATCTATAAAAATGCACTCAAATTTTGCACAAAATAAAACCCACATTTACATTTTTTACAAAGTGGGTTTTTATTTAGTAAATCTAGTTATCAGTTTAACAAATAATTGTTGATATTAAGTAATTGTTATAGAATTGAGTAAAAATAAGTACATTAATTTAGTACACTTAAATAAAATTTATAAAATAGCAAATTAAATTATAAGCAATTTTACACTAGTTCTAAAATTTCGGCATCTTTTTGTACAGATTCTTTTATCAAGTTTACGGATATTGCATCGCGGGCTCGTTGTTCTTTTTCTTGCTCGCGTTTTTGTTGTTTTTGCTTGTGGCGCTTATCGTGGTTAGCCTTTAACCTTGCCTTAATAATTTGTTGTGCGCGTCTAGTTTTATAGTTCTCATCAAAGTCAATTTGTTTCTCAACATTTTGTTCAATTTGATTTTTATCTAGTGTAGAATAGTTCATAATTATATCTCCTCTGCAAATATTGTAGCACACAAGTGGTATTTTGTCAATATTTAATAAATATTTGCGCATTTATTTGACAAATATCGCATAAATTGCTAAAATAGATTTAAGCGCAAAAGTGCTATATATTTTATAAATACGCATTTATAAAGATTAAACGGTAGCATTGTTTTTGCTTATAATTTAATTTTATCACGATAGCAAAAAATTGATAATTAACAAATAGGCAAATTAAAATTATAAAAATGTATTAAATAATTAAAAGCGCTTAAAATTTATTTATTGGAGTTAAAATGTTAAAATTTTTTTTGGATACCAACTCGGAGCTTTGGTATGAAAAAGTAGATAAAATGGATGTGGGCATCATAAATATGCCATACTGTTTAGATGATGAGCTTTTAGAAGCCGATTTAGGGCGAAACAGCGATTATAAAACATTTTTTGAAAGGGTGCAAAACGGTGCGCGCGCCACAACATGCGGGCTAAACAAAGATAACTATCTGCAGTACTTTGAGCCTGTTTTGAAGGCGGGCAACGATATTATATATGTAACCTTTTCGCACAAACTATCAAACACCTTTGAGTATATGCGTCAGGCGATAGATGAACTTGCAAAAAAGTACCCAGAGCGCAAAATTTATTATGTAGATACAAAACAGATTTCGATAGGGCAGGCGCTTATTGTGGAGGAGGCATACAAAGCCTACAAGGGCGGAGCCAGCGCGGAGGAAATTGTAGCATTTGTGGAAAACTTTAGGCAGGAGGTTGGCACATACTTTGGCGTGGAAAGCCTAATGCACCTAAAGCGCGGTGGCAGAGTTAGCGGAACAACCGCAGTTTTTGGCACCTTGCTAAACATAAAGCCTATACTAAAAGTGGATGAAAACGGCGCCATTGTAAAAATGCAAACCGCAAAGGGTATGAAAGGCGTGGTAAAAGCGCTGTTTGATATTTTCAAAGCAAACGAGGATAAAGCCAAAAATTATAATATCTATGTAGCGCACGCCAATCAGCCTGAAAGCGCCGAGGAGCTTAAAAATTTAATTGCAGAATATGTTGGCAGTTCGGCAAACATCATAATGCAACCTATAGGTCCTACAATTGGTGCGCACTGCGGAGTAGGCACAGTAGGGCTAGCCTTTCATAAAAAGTGCTGAGGAGCACTCCCGTGGGGTGGGATGCCCCACCATGGCGTGGTATTGGTTGGGTGCGTAAATCAGCTAAATTTTTCTATTTGCTTGTATGTACAAATGCGTACCTACATATAAAGGTGTTCCAATCAATACATAACCTTACATTTTTGTACTTATATGGTGCACAACATAGTTTTTAGCACTAAACAAAAAAAAATGCTTTTTCTTATTAAAAAGCAATTTCATATTGTAGAGAAACTACAAATAGAAAACACAATATAATTTATAATTTACTTTTTTCGTAAGAAAAAAGCAATTATATTGTGTTTTGTGAACAAAAACATATTTTATGTTGTTTTTTGACCACGGGTCAAGGGCAAGAGCCCTTGCGCGGGGTGCAGGGGCGGTGGTAGCCCCTGCGTATAAACCATGGCTGTATGGGCGGTGGTAGCCCTTGCGGTACACAACATAGTTTTAATTACTAAAACAAAAAATTGCTTTTTCGTAAGAAAAAAGCAATTTTTTTTTATTTGTTTTAGTACAAAACTAGGCAAGTTAACCTATAAGACCACAGGTGCAGGATGCTATCCTGCTCCTAGGGTTCTAGGGGATGGAAAATCCCCTAGAAATGCAAAATCTCCTAGAATAAAAAATTGTAGTACTAGATTATTTTTGAGTATCGTTTTGCAAAGATTTGTTGTATTCCTCAAATAAATTAACAAGTTCGCCAGTATCTTTTAAGCAAATGCTGGCGCTTTTTAATACATTTTCCACCTTGTTTGCGCTTTGTGTAGATAAAATACCGCAGTCAAGCAAACCATTGTTTACCATTGAAACAAGCGGATAAGATTTTTTTTGTAAAAATTCGTACTGATTTTTTAGGTCTGTAATTAAAAATGTGGTTAAGGGTGAACCTTGATTTTTTGTGATAACAAATTTTGCCTTTGCGTGACTAATGTTCATATTTGCATCATCTACGCAAGTTTTTAGTTTATCTATCAGCCCTTCAACCATTTCTAGCAAAGTGTTGTAGGTTGCCTTTTGATGTGCAAAAAGGTAGTAGTCCTTGTAATTGCAAATGTCATCTATAAGTTTTAGGTACCTAATTTGCGTCTGCTCATCATTTGTTTTTTGCGCCTTTATCGTCAAAAGCGAAACGGCGGTTTGTATTTGCATATCATTGTTTTCAAAACAAAGTTTATCTATCGTAAGATTATCTTTCATATTTGCTCCTAAACCTTATAATAAAAGGAAATTTATTTAATATTAGTATACAACAATGTCTAAAATTTGTCAAGGGCAGGGGGTAAAACGATCGATTTACAAAAAATGCTACAAAAATAATTCCCCTTTATGTAGTCTTTCTTTTGTTTGCTTTATTATGTGGACTTTTGTTGCATTTATTGTGTAGACTTTTGTTGCATTTATTGTGTAGACTTTTGTTGCATTTTTTTATTGCGCGTAGGGTGTAAGCACTATTATAGAATAAAGTAGGTTGTAAGCACTATTAAGATGCAAAAAACTAAAATATTGCAATTTTTGCTTGTTTTATAGCAACATAATGAGTTTTTTTGTAGAGCATCTAAAAAAATAAAGATTTATAAATTGTTTATATAAACTTTTTGATTGTAAAATTGCTGAATTTGTTGTATAATTTTTATACAATTTTATTTGCTTTCTTTTTGGTACAAAATAAAATTGTTTAATAAATAAATATACATTTTATATATTTTTTCAAATTTTATTTTTTGCAACAAAAAATAGTTTATTATAGGCAGATGCGTAAAAATAAAGCAAAAACTTAATTTTTAACTTTTTATATAAAGCATTTTATAAAAGACATTTTATAAATAAGAACAACAAATTTAATTTAGTAGGTGAATTATGCAAACAAAAGAAAACATAGATAAAATTTTTGAATACCTCAAAGAGCTTTTTCCTAACCCTAAATGCGAACTTAATTATAGCACAGCCTTTGAACTGCTGATAGCCGTGATACTATCCGCGCAATGCACTGATAAGCGCGTAAATTCGGTAACGCCCAAACTGTTTGAGGTGTATCCCACCGCTAAGGACTTAGCACAAGCGGATATCGCGCAAGTGGAGGACATTATAAGATCGCTCGGTTTTTTTAGGAACAAAGCCAAATCGATAGTAAACTGCGCAAAGCAATTAATCGAGCAGTTCGATGGACAAGTGCCAAATGATGTCGAAAAACTGCAAAAATTGAGCGGGGTAGGGCGCAAGACGGCAAATGTTGTGACGGCGGAAGTTTTTGGCGCAAACAACATTGGCGTGGATACGCACATTTTTAGAGTAAGCCACAGGCTTGGCTTGAGCGATGGCAAAACGCCACTGCTTGTTGAAAAGGACTTGCTAAAGCAACTGCAGGGCAGGCAATTGAACATAGACCACTACTTGCTTGTGCTGTTTGGCAGGTACCACTGCAAAGCCGTAAAGCCTAATTGCAAGGAGTGCAAACTAAAAAGCATTTGCCTTTATTATAAAAATAATTTTTAGGGGATTTCCTATCGGTGGGATGCCCCACCATGGCGTGGTCATTGGTTGGGTGCGTAAACTAACTCAATTTTTCTATTTGCTTTTATATACAAATGCGTACCTAGTATATAGAGGTGTTCCTATCAAAGCATAGTTTTGCACTTGGTTCTTATATGGCACACAACATAGTTTTTAGCACGCGAACCCTGCTTTTATATGGTACGAAGTATAGTTTTATGTACTAAACATAAATTTACTTTTTCGTAAGAAAAAGAAAAATTATTTTTTTGCTTTAGTACAAAAGTTGGCTAGTGCCTTAAAAGACCACGGGTGCAAGGGCGCAGTAAGCACGCAAAGTAACTACTAAAAAAGAAATACATATATAATTTTTTGTACTTACTCGCGACCACGGGGGTGCGCCATCGCACCTAGGGTTATAGGGGATGGCAAATCCCCTAAAAATTATAACACTGGGTTTCTAGGGGATGTGAAATTGCCTATGGGGCTACTATGTTGCACAATAATATAAACATAATATTTGCTACACCTTGACAAATTTTAGTGTATTGTGGTAAAATTCCATAAAGGAGAAAAAGATGTCAAAGTATCTATTAAGGTTGATTGTAGTAATTTTGCTAATAGCAATAGTAACAACCGTGGTTTGGCTACTTCTAAACAGGCCAGATAACAGCAAACGCATCTACGAAAATTATATATCTTTAACCGAAAGAGAATCGTACCAAAACTACGAGTACTTTACAAAACCGTTGACCGATTCATCTACAGGCACGCAAAGTGCAATAATCAATTTTAACACCAACCTTTCAGCGCACTACCGCCTAGTAAGCGCCATAAAGGAGCAAATTGAGCAAAATATTTTGCTAATAAACTACGCAAGTGCGTACGATGAATCTGCGCAGGATGCAGTGCTCGATGCGCTGGATGCCTACAACGATGTTGCCTACGGCACAAACGGCGTGACATATCAGGCGCGCTACCTCTATGAATACTATGTAAGCGGAGAGTTTAGCGCCGAAAATGTCGAAATTTTAATAAACAACCTGCTAATTGCTTTGCACAGTATGGAACAAGCTGGTGCTACCGCATTACAGCAACTAAAATCGTATTTAGTAAACAATGTCTACGAGGGTAGCACGCCCGAGGATGTAAAATACATTTTGTATGATGCCCGCGCAATAGTGGCAGTATCGGCAACCTCGTACGAAAATGCAGGCACAACCGATGAGTTGCATAAGTACTTTAACAACTATAGTAAATATCTAACTAAGTTCGAAACGCTAATTCAAAACGGAACTAAAAACGGTTTTAATACCTTAATAACTGCCGACCTTATGAATTTTATTGATAACTACAACGCAGTGCCTTACGAAACGCTTGTAGATTTTATAAGAGCATCCGATAAAAACGCATATATAAACGCACTGACAGATGATGTCCTAAAAACGCACCTAACTGGAATTTATAGCTATTTGGAGGCAACGGTATGAATAAAGTATTGCAAAGTGTTTTATTAATAGTAGTAAGCCTAGGCATCGCCTTTGCCTTTGTGGGCTGTAACGAAAGGGTGCGTACAACCGATGAAATAGAGGTGCTTGCGCAGGATATGTATTCAACTTTTAGCACCTACTTTGATGATAATCAAGATTTTCAAGTTTCGTACAGTCAAAGCGTACAAACAGCAATAAACGCGGATGTGCGCGCAAAAGTTTTAACCGAGTATCTATTGCCCATAGCAAAAACATCGTTTGCCTTTTATAACCTAACAAAAAGCACAATAAACGATGAGGCGTGGAGCGATGACGATAGAACATCTACCTACAACGGCTTAAACAGCGTAAAAAATGCACTCGAGGCGCTTGAAAACGCTAAATCGAGGCTGGAAAACGCCTTTAGTGGCTACACGGGCGGAGAATTTACAAACATCCAGTACAGCAACCTTACAAACTTTATAAAGGAATACGGCGATTTTGTTGCAGATTTGCAGGCGTTTACAAGCAACTATATCGAGGCATACTATAAAAGCGTAGACCCATACTTTTATGAATATAATGGCACCGATGATGTGGATGCAAACCACCTAAAAATAATTCTTGCCGATAAAGCCTTTAGCATAGCAAAAGTTTCCTATCAACTAGAATATAAGGAATACTTTGATGTCGATACCGCAAGTTTTAGCACCACAGTGGCAAGCGGAAATACAACAAAATTGTGCCTAGAAATGAATAAAGTGCTTGCACTATCGGCAAACGCAACGCAAACTATAACTCAAGCAACGCAAAAACTTGAGTACGAGGATATCAACAACAGTCAGGCAAACTACAACGCACAAATAAATGTGTTTATGGATGCCCTAGATAAATTTAACTTTGAAAGATTGAGGAACAGTGAGGAAACCGAGCAAGCTTATGTGCAAAGCCTTTCCTACGCGCAACAAAATATCTACAATCAAATAATGTATGTGGCATACACCTATATCCCGCAAGTTGTGTTTGAATATCAAAATGCCTTTGCGTGCTTTAAGTAAGCAATGCCAAAATTGAGGGAGATGGTAATTATTATTATAAAAATTAGCATTATAAAATCATTGCAAATATCATAATATTATGATATAATGATTTTATATTTGCTAGCGTGGCTCAGTTGGTAGAGCAATTGATTCGTAATCAATAGATCGCGGGTTCGAGTCCCGCCGCTAGCCCCAGCATACAATAATTGTGGTTTTATTGTTGTCGGAAATTAGAAATTAGTAGTTTTGCTAGTTTCTAATTTTTTTGTTTCTATAATCAATATTGGGGTATTGAATCATTTAATTAGTTTTTTTTATTAAATACCATAGTTGCCCCCAACATTTTGCATAGAATCTTGGGGTTTCTATAATATTTGTGGGCGTTAGACTCACTATGCCCCATTTATAATATAGAACCATTTTTGCGGATGAGGGGAAAGAAAATGTTGGAATAAAGTTGCAAATGATATCAATAACCCAAAATTAATTATAGAATTTTATGTGGTATTAGCAATGAATTTTACATCATACCACAAAATTGATTATGAACACCACAACATAAATTAAAAATTTTTATAGGTTCGCAAGTTCGGCTTTTCCCTCATCGAATATTATGGAACTTTTTTATTCTATATAAAATGTTTGTAAATGTTAATACAACTGCATTACCCTCAAAAAAAACAATTATAGAATTTTTGCTAATTTTGTCAACAAAAAGTAAAATGGGTGGGCTTAAAATACATTTTAATTTGCCAAAAGTTGTCAATAATCATAGTATGTTAATTTTGTTTTTAGTTGTTGTGTTGCTTTTGTTTTGCGTAGATATCACTTTAAGCTATTTTTGTTTGCAATTTAGCAGTAAATCTAGAATTGCCCGCATCAAAAAAGATATCAAATTGCAAAAAATAAAAAGTGGATGCATTATAAAAAATAAAGTTTTTGTAAAAAGGAATGTAGATTTTTATCAACCCATCACCTATATTTATAGTAAAACGCACAACGCTTGTTTGTTCGATACCTTTCTATTTAGTGGCAAGCAAAATGTGCAATTCAAGTTTACAGTGTTTTATGATGATTTTTATGCAGAGTTATCTCTATCAAATTTTTATAAAAAAGATGAGTGCCTATTTTATAAACACTCTACAAATAAATGCTCGATATCAATCACAATTTTCCCCAATTTGCAAGTTTCAGTGCGATTTATAAATCGCACAAAGCGCCCGATTGTAGCTGGATATAGTTTTGCGGTGCACGGTTGCAATAAAAATATATTTTGTAAAATAAAGGGCAACCACATAATAAATGTAAATAATAATTCGGCAGAAATTAACTATAATTTTAATTTAATTAATAAAAGAACTTTTAGTTTTTGTGTAAATTCCGTGCAAGGCAATCTATTTTCTGCCACAAAGTTCTATGCACATAAAAGAGTTTATCCGCAAATAATATACAGTGTTTTAAGCAGAAATTGGCTTACAAACTACAGCAAATTTAAGGATGTGGCAAACTTTTGTAATGCAAACGGCATAAATCTTAAAAGGGCATTTTATATACATTTGTTTAGCCACAACGATTACTTGCTTTATAAAAAAATACTGCAAAATTATAATAAACTATCGGCTTTTGATATCCAAATTGTGTGTGCCTACAAAAATATTTATATGCAAAGCAATAAAAATATAAAATTCATTAATTTTTATAGTGCAAAACTGCACATATTTGAGTACCTAAAAAAGTATTTTTCGTTTGCGGATGAAAAGCCAAAAACGCAAGGCGAGGGCAAAGAGCAAACAGAAATTGAGTTCTGCTACGATTATATGCAAAACTATAAATACGCCATTTTGCAAAATAAAAATTTTTATATAAAAACTGCAAGTTTTATAAATTATAAAATCATCCACAACTCCCTTATTTTAGAAAATTTGCAACAGCGCACCGTCTACAATTTTTCAAGCTCAATAAAGTTTATAAACGGGGTGGTTTGCTTGCAAAGCAGTTCGGCGCTAGTAGTTTGCAACGCGGTTATAAGAAATGTAAACTATTTAGATGTGGCTATAAAAATTAGCAACATAAATAAAAACAAAAAACTGTTTATAAATTTTTGGCAGGATACAGAATACGAAAACGCAATATTTGTAAATTTAGATAGTTGCATAGAACTTTGCCCGCAAATCGCGCTAATTTATAACCTAAATACAAACTTTATAAAGGCTTTTGAAGCGCTAAATTCCAATACAAAAATTAGCAACAAATTGGTGGCATACTACTATCTAATAAAAAGCCAGCAACTAGGGCTAGTAGATAATAATTTTGTAAATATGTATAAGCGCCAAATTTTGCAAAATATATTTACCAGTTTTTATCTTGCAAAAAACGCGCAAAAAGCGGATGATTTGATAATTTTGTATCTGCACGCAAAAAATCTTTGCACAAACGCACTTTTTTTGGAATATTTTGATAAATTAAACAGCATAAAAAAATATTTTTCTACAAAACTTGCGCCAGTGTACGCAAAGCTAGCGCACTTTGATAGTTTTGATAGCCTAATAAATGCGCTTGCGCCAACACTGTTTAACTTGGAGTTGTTGTGCGATTATTTGCTAGAGTTTAGAGAGGGCAACTTTCGTTTTAAGTGCGATAAATGCAAATTTAATAATGTTTTTACGCTAAATTTTGAGCAAAAGCACATAAATATTTGGCTAAAAGGCAACAAATTGCAAACAATTCAAAAGGGCAGTGTTTTATATAATCAAAACCTATTTTTGCCGTACAACCTAAACGGAATATCTAGCGCACTAAAGTTGATTGGCGGGGAGGAAACTGTGTAAAGCTTTTTTACATTTAATTTTCGCCCTCATAAAAAAAATACTACTAACAATGTAAACCTTATTTTTAATTAATTTTGCATATAGCAAAAAGCAATTAATAAAACAAGTTGTCTAAAAGGCGCAATTGTGCTATAATAAAGCAAAGGTAAAAATATGGATAATTTATTTTCAATGAACTGTGGTGTGAGTTATGCGCCCCTTGCCGAGCGTATGCGCCCCGAAACACTCGATGAGTTTTATGGGCAACAGCACATTTTGGCAAAAGGTATGCCACTAGAGCGGGCAATCCGCGCAGATAGGGTGCAGAGTATGATATTTTGGGGCCCACCAGGGTGTGGCAAGACAACGCTTGCAAACATAATATCCAAAACCTGCGGGGGCGAGTTTGCCAAACTAAATGCGGTATCGTGCGGAGTTGCCGATGTAAAAGAGGTGATAAAGCAGGCTAAGGATAGAATGAATATGTACGGCAAGCGCACCTATCTACTGCTAGATGAGTGCCACAGGTTCAACAAGGCGCAACTAGATAGCCTGCTTGCAAGCATCGAGGATGGTAGCATTGTGTTTATCGGCTCCACAACCGAAAACCCAAATGTGGCGCTCACGCGCGCAATACTCTCGCGGTGCATAGTGTACGAGTTCAAAAAACTGACAGTGCAAGATTTGAGCCTTGCCCTCGACCGCGCACTGACGGCGGAAAAGGGCTTAAAAAAATACAATGTTGTGCTAAACGATGATGCGCGCAAGCACTTATTAAACGCGTGCGATGGCGATGTGCGTACAATGCTAAACACAATAGAGCTTGCCGTTATGACAAGCCCCTACGATGATAGTGGCAATACCATTATCGATAAAACAACTATCATAAACTGCCTACAAAAAAAGAGCCTTGCGCTAGACGAGAATTTGTTTTACGACCTGTTGAGCGCGTTTTGTAAATCATTGCGCGGTAGCGACCCCGATGCGGGCGTGTACTACTGCCTGCGCCTTATCGAAAGCGGTTGCGACCCCATGATAATAGCGCGCCGATTAATTGCTCACGCAAGCGAGGATGTGGGTATGGCAGATAGCAATGCCCTTGTAGTTGCCGTAAGCGCAATGCAAGCGCTAAAAAATATAGGCCTGCCCGAAGCAAAACTTTCATTATGTCACGCCACAATATATGTGTGCCTAGCGCCAAAATCTAACGCAGTCATCCGCGCTATGGAGGCAGTGCAAGCCGACTTAAAACAAAATAAGGATGATGCCATACCCGTGTACCTAAAAGACCACACCTACGCACCTATCGAGGAATCTAGCCAGTACAAATATGTTCACCTTTATGGCGGATATACCGAACAGCAGTATCTGCCCGATAGCCTAAAAGATAGAAAGTATGTTGTGTTTTCTAATAACGGAAAGGAAAAGGATATCATTATCCCCAAGGACCCGCACCGAAATAAATATTTAGATTAAATTAAATTATTTTACTATATACATTTAAATTAAATTAAATAATTATACTATATACATTTAGATTAAATGCAAATAATAAAATAGTGTACATTTTAGATTAAATTTTATAAACTTTTTATATAAATTAAATATTGTTGGAATATTTATATAAACTTAGTTTTAGGGCGCAATGGCTTATATTTTGCAGTTGGGGCTAGAACAACTTTACGGATGCAATGGCTTATTGGGGCTAGAACTGTGCAATGGCTTATATTTTGCGGTTGCCAATAAGTACTAAAAGTAAATGAGTTTATTTGCAATCTTGATACCTAAAAATATGTTTTTTATGCAAAAAATAAGATTCTATGCAAAATGTTGGGGCATATAATCGTACTTAATAGAAAAATATAAATTACATCAACCCCCCATATTTATTTATAGAGTAAAAATAAATTTGCTTTTGTTTTTTATGGTATATCTCGTTTTGTATGTTCCTTGTTTTTAATCTAAAAACTATTTATAAAATATGTCAAAATTATTGTTGATTTTTTTTGAGTTGTATAAAAATGTTTGCTAAAAATTTAGCTATATGATATAATATTGTACTTTAATAAAGGAGATTTAATTATGGAATTAAAAGGAAGTAAAACCGAACAAAATTTATGGACAGCGTTTGCAGGCGAAAGTCAGGCACGCAACAAATATAACTACTATGCAAGCCAAGCTAAAAAGGAAGGGTACGAGCAAATTGCCGCTATCTTTGAGGAAACTGCAGGCAACGAAAAAGAGCACGCAAAAATGTGGTTCAAGCTCGTGCACGGCATAGGCTCCACTAAGGAAAATTTGATGGACGCAGCAAACGGCGAAAACTATGAATGGACAGATATGTACAAAAACTTTGCCGTAACTGCCCGCGAGGAAGGCTTTGAGGAGATTGCAAAAATGTTCGAGGGCGTTGCAAAAATCGAGGAGGACCACGAAAAGAGATATAAAAAATTGCTCGAAAATATCGATAAAGGGCAAACCTTTAAGAAGGATGAGGAAGTGCTTTGGATATGCCGTAACTGCGGTTTTAGAACATACGCAAAAGAGGCTCCAGAAGTTTGCCCAGTATGTAGCCATCCACGCGCATTCTTTGAACTTGCAAAAGATAATTTTTAATAGTACAAAAGACCTACTTTTATTTCTAGGTCTTTTTGTTTTATTGTTTTTTTGTAAGTGAACTACCCGTTCCCTTATAAACCATAGAATACATAAATTCGCCCAGCACCCATCTAAGACCACGCCATGGGTGGAAAGAACTTAAAATATGTCATTGTATAACACCGAATAGAAAACATAACTTAAAACTAGCACCCAAGCCAAGACCACAGGTCAAGGACGCCTGTCCTTGCAAACAAATAAAACATATACATATTGACAAGGCGATATTTGTGTGATAAACTATATAAAAATAGAGGTTTTTAGTGATAAACATAGCAAATTTAGTAAAAAACAAGGAGTTTTATTATAAAGCGCTGTACGACAACCTAAAGGAACTGTTGCCTACAGACGATGCAAGGTTTTTGGCAACATCACTAGTCGAAAAACTGACTTTTGAGGAGTTAAACGCCTTTTTGCTCAGCCCCATAGTGGTTATAAACGGCGAGCATTGCCAGCGCGTGGATAACGATTTTATCAAGCGTCAACTACTAAAACAAGGCAACTACGAAGCGCTCTCCAACCTAAATAAAGCAAAAATCATCATCTGTAACTGCGAGGATATCTCCGTTATAGGGCTAGATGTCGTGTACCTATTCGGCAATAAAATTCGCCTAATTTCGCCAACCGAACTTGCCCAGTACAAAAACGATGTGTTTTTAGCCAAAGATAATAAAGTGTTGTTCTCATTAAATGTTGCGTACAAAATGAGTATAGGCAACGCGTTTAAGAATGTAATAAACAATGTGTTTGATAGAGTGGTGGATACAAGAATGTTGAATATCAGCCCATCTACCATAATTGAGTGCGATTCCAAATCAAGGCCATTCCAAGTAAAAAGAGAATTTGTAAAATCTGTGGATGGCAATACATATACAATTTATAACCCAACCAAAACCGCCTCAAAGGATACCTACAGCACCTTCGACCAAAAAGATAGTACCTAGTTTAGTACTATCTCAGATTGTAGATAAACTACAAATAGAAAACGCAATATAATTTATAATTTACTTTTTGCGAAAGCAAAAAGCAAAATATTATTGTGTTTTGTACACAAAAACATATTTTTTGTTGTTTTTGACCACGGGTCAAGGGCGAGAGCCCTTGGACTAGGGTTCTAGGGGATGGAATATCCCCTAGAATTTAATTTATCTACAGCCTGAGATAGTACCTAGTTTAGTACTATCTTTTGTTTTTTTAACTCGGTATTAAATTATGAAATTTTGGTATACCTGCTGTCAATGATGATGGGGATGGCTATCTTTTGTTTAACTCGGTAATTACGAAATTTTTGCTTCTAAAATACTTGAGGGGTAGAAATATTTATCAAAAAGAGCTTAGCAAGTTTGAATTCCTTCCATGCCCGCAAAGTACTAATACTAAATAGAAAATGCTATAATTAAAGTTCTATCCGAATATAGGTGTAAGTCCGCAAGCCACCAACTACTATAAGTCCACAAGCTAAGACCACGCCATGGTGGAGTATGCACCAATTATTGAATAGATATATTAAGATTAAAATTGCGTTTTATAAATTTGGGTATCGGGTAAATTTGTTTAAGAAAATCTAGCGAGTAGTGCATAAGCTTTAGGGTTATAGTAAAGCCATCCTTTTTAGATAATATTTGGGTATCTACGCCCTCAACCTCTATCTGCGGAGTAGCTCCCACCACATCAACCTTTTTGCAGTGCTCTTTGTACTCTATGTTGTGTTGCATAAAATCATCAACCGGTAAATCTGCCTCAATTATAACATAAGGGGCAGGGCACTTTAGCCCAAGCGAGCCTATGCAAATCATATCCTTGCCATCATAATAATGATAAGTGTTGTGGTCGTGCCCGCAAATAATGTAATCACTTTTCACACCACTATAAATGTGGGATATGTATTCTTTTGTAGGCTCCAGCCTTTCCACCAAACTATAGTTGTCCTTCCACTTGTAGTGGCAAAAAGTAAAAGCCTTGCCTAAATCAAGAGTAAATTCTTTACAAAAAGTGCCTAAAAATCGTAAGCTACCATCATCCAAACTGCTCTTTATAAGCGCGTTTTTTTCAACAAACTTTGGCTTTTGCTTGCTCGGCTCCTCAAACCAATCAAACAGCCGTGCCTCGTAGTTGCCATATGTGCAAATCACATCGTGCGCCCTCAATAGTTCCAAACACTCGTTGTTGGGCATATCTAGGTCAATGCAGTCGCCAAGGCAAATTCGTAAATCGCTCTCTAAAAAATCTTGCGTGCTAAATAGCGCCTTTAGCAGTTCTAGGTTGCCGTGAATATCGGTAAAAACAAGTATTTTCATAATTTTCCTTTTGTACAATATTTTGTGTTTTATTTGCAGTTTTATCTAAAAGTTATGTAGTTTTTGTAAAGTTGTGTTTTTATTTTATGCGTGCCTTAAAATTGCAAAAGTTGTCATGTTGCCGTGGAACATCTGCGTAAACTCCGCCACAATTGCAAAGCCTTGCTTTTGATGTAGGTGTAGTGATGGCAAATTGTTTTTATCAATGGCGCAGTAAATAGGGCGCCCCTTATAATCAGCAAGTATAGCATCGTTTATAAACTTGCCCACGCCCTTGCCACAGTGCGCCGAGTGTACAACAATGTGCCAAATATAAATGCTATCAGGCTCGGATGCATAGTTGCAAGCAAACTGTTCGCGCGCAATAAAATCGTTGTGCGGATACACCACAGCATAGCCAATCGGCTCGCCATTTTCTACGCAGACATACTTTGTATAAATAGGGTCAGTGATGCTACTTTTATCAAAAACAAAACTTTTGTGATTATTTTCAAAAATCTTTATACATTCATCTAGTTTGTAATTTTTAATTATTTCCATACTATTATTATAGTACCAAAACCCAAATTTGTCAAACATCAAAAATATAACCGCATAAAACAAAAGTGTTTAGCGCTATATATGATATAGTAAAAACACTTAACAATGCAAGTAATTTTATTCATACCATATTAAAACTTATCAAAAATTAAAACAATATATAAATAAAATGCAAAAATAAAAATGATAATAATAAAATGCAAAAAATAAATAAGAATAAATAAAACTAATATAAAATTAAATAGTAATGTAAAAGTAGGGCTTTATCGTGTTTTATAATATAAATAAAACAACGCCATTTTTTTATTAAATATGGCTCTATAATTTATAAATTTGATAGCAAAAAGGGTAACTAAAATAATAAAGGGGATAAAATTATGTAACTAAAAATAATAAATGGTTTATAAAATATATGCAACGAAATAGTAAAACAATTTATAAGTATCTAATTCCAAAAGTAAAAAGTATACGAAATAAAAAATAAATAGCAAAAACAAATAAAAAAAATATAAAAGTACTTGCTAATTTTTATTTTATGTGATATACTAATTCCTGCAAGCGGTCGTGGCGGAACTGGCAGACGCGCAAGACTAAGGATCTTGTGTCTAACGACATGGAGGTTCAAGTCCTCTCGATCGCACCAAACTGGTAGCACATCTGTGCTACCTTTTTGTTTTTATTTTGTGTTATATAATATTCGTGGTAGGTAACAAAAAAGATAACACAAATGCGTTTTTACTGCAAATAATAAAATTTAATAAAATATTCAAATTAGTAAATAAATTTATATTTTGTATGATATAATAAAGCGTAAAATATAAATAAGTCTTTATAAAATTTAATAAGCACAACAGAATTTTAATAAAGGCGTAAAAAGAGGTTTTTTATGAATAAATTTATGGCAATTGCAATAGATGAGGCGCGAAAGGGCATTATAAGTGGGGACGGCGGACCATTTGGCGCAGTGATTGTAAAAAATGGCGAAATTATAGCCCAAGCGCACAACAGAGTGCTAGCCAACCACGATGCCACTTGTCACGGCGAAATGGAGGCAATAAGGCAAGCAAGCAAGCTTCTAAACACCTTTGATTTATCGGGATGCGAACTCTATACAACCGCAGAACCGTGTCCAATGTGCCTATCCGCGTGCCTGTGGGCGAACATACAAAAGATATACTACGGGTGCTCGATGCTGGATACCGAGCAAATCGGCTTTAGAGATAAAAAGTTCGATGCTTTGCTAGGCGGTAGAAAAGATTTGGATATTCTAGTGCAAATTGATAGAGATGCTTGCCTAAAACTCTTTGAGGAATACAACAACATAAAAGATAAAACAATATATTAATTTTTTATATTTTTTATTTTTTTTTGTTATTTTATTTTATATTTTTTATTATTTTTTATATTCTTATTTTACTTTTTTCTGTCGAAAAAAGTAAATAAAATAAAAATACCAAAATAAAATAAAAACAAAAACTAAATATTTAATTAATAATAAAGTTATTACGCAGGGGCTACCACCGCCCCCGCACCCCCACGGGGTGGGATGCCCCACCCATGGCGTGGTCTTGGTTAGGTGCTTATTTATAGTTGTTTTTCTATTAGGTGTTAGTGCTCAGCGAGCTCATATAAGGTGTCCTTGACCTGTGGTCGGGGTTGAGTACTGATATTTATATTTGTTTTCTATTTGTGTATACTGCAGGTGCGTACTTATGTTTCCCCACCTATGGCATAGTCTTAGTTGTGTTTGGGCATATTTATATATTTTATTTGTAGTTAGTTTTAAGCAAACTAGAAAAAGGCGCTCAATACACAAGTTCGCCGAGCGCTACATTAAAATAGAAATATAAATCACAAACTAGCACTCAACTTATGACCACAGTTCAAGGGCGACTATATATAAGCTCGCCAAGTACTAACTGCAAATAGAAAACACAACTATAAACTAGCACTCAAGCAATGACCACAGGTGCAGGACGCCTGTCCTGCCCACGGGAGTGCGCCATCGCAAAGATAGAAAGCGTATAAAGTCGGCTTAGCACAAAATAAATAAAGTGCGCAAAACTAGCGCGTAGTACTAACCAAGACCATGGGAGTGCGCCATCGCAAAGATAGAAAGCGTATAAAGTCGGCTTAGCACAAAATAAATAAAGTGCACAAAACTAGCGCGTAGTACTAACCAAGACCATGGGAGTGCGCCATCGCACCCGAGGGGTTATAGGGGAAAAGGCTTTCCCCTAAATTTGCACGAAGTTGCAAATATTTGAATGGCAATATTTTATAAATTATTTATTAATTTATATTTATAATTTATGTTTGATTATGTTTAATAAATTTACTTTTTACGATAGTAAAAAGAAAAATTCTTAAAATATAATAAAATAAAAAATAAAAAATATAAATAAATCACATAAAATAGGTATAAAACATATAAAATATGTATGATAGTAAAAACGGTGGATACAAATAGAATAAGGCAAAACATAATAAAACTAAAAGAGAAAAGCAAAAATGCCTTTTGTGCAGTAGTCAAAGCCAACGCGTACGGACACGGAATAGAGATTTGCAAAGATATAGCCGACTTAGTCGATTTTTTTGCAGTGGCAAACGCAAATGAAGCACTAGATATAAAAAAGATGCACCTAAAAAACAAAGTGCTGGTGCTAGGCAAAGTGGATGTGCACGATATACCAAAACTAATAAGCAAGGGCGTGCGCTTGACAGTTGATAGCATAGACGATGTAGCGCACATAGTTGCAATGGCTATGGCTATGAAAAAGCGCGCCTATGTGCATATAAAAATAAATAGCGGTATGAATAGGCTCGGCATAAAAGATAAATTGCAACTGCAAAATATCTACAGCACCCTAAAGCAGTGCAAATATGTAAAGGTGGAGGGCATCTATACGCACTTTGCAACCGCCGATAATAAAAACAGTTATAAACTAAAAAGGCAAAACGCTAAATTTTTATCAATGCTAAAAGCCATTCCGCAAAAAGACCTAAAAAAGATTATACTGCACGCCAGCAACTCATCTGCGTTCCTAAAATCTAATAAGTACGCGTACGATATGGTAAGGGTGGGCATTGCTATGTATGGCTACGACCAAGTGGATAAAGTAAAAACCTTGCCCGCACTGACATTAAAAGCAAAAATAGTAAAAGTGCAAAACATAAAGTGTGGCGAAAGCGTGGGCTACGATGCCGAGTTTGTCGCACCCCGCGATATGACCATAGCAGTTGTAGCAATAGGCTACGCCGATGGCTTTGCGCGCGCATATAAAAATGGCTTTGTGCTTATAAAAGGCACAAAATGCAAAATAGTGGGCAAAGTTTGTATGGATATGCTTATGTGCGATGTCACGCACCTTTGTAGCGCGCAAAACGCCTGCCAAAAAACCAACAAAAGTAGCGCAGAAAACATAAGTGCAAATCAGCATACCAGCACAAATAAAAACAATGAAAAATTAAACACAAATTTGAATTTTAACGAAATTTTGCAAAATTTTAACGATTTTGACGCAAAAAACACCGATTTTGACGCAAACTTTTTGAGTTTAGAAAATTTTGATAACTTTTTAGATGGTTTAGAAAACAGTGCAAATTGTTTTAGCAAGTGCAACCAAAGCCCTGATAATGCAGAAAAAGAAACCGATAATGCAAGCCCCAATAACATAAAAGGTAGCACACAAAGTGGTAATGCAACTAAAAAACAAAGCCCAAGTGGCAAAGCCCACGATAGTCAAAGTTCCAACAATACACAATATGGCAAAATAAGCAATAATCAAAAAAGTGGCAACGCAAATGGTAGCACACATAGTGGCAATGCTCCTTATAAACAAAATGAAAACGAAAACCATTATAATGATGACTCTTATATAAATAAAATTGAAAGCGAATTTTATAAAGGTAGCTCAAAAGCAGAAAATATATTTTTTAGTGATAGTTTTGGCACAGATAAATCGAATACCGATGACGATATAATATCTAAAATAAAAACAATGTTTGCAAATCAAGCCCCGCAAAAATTGTTTATAAACGAGGATACAATCTATAAATTGTTTGATAGCAAAGCATCTGCGTCCACTAATGCTATATTAGATATCCTACCGCTAGGGCAAGTGCTACAAAACCTGTTAAATACAGTAAAAGAAAGTCTGCAAGAATTGGATGAAATAGATTCCACCAAAGCATCTACTTGTTGCCACGCGCAAAGTACTGTACACTGCCCTTCGCAAGAACTAGTAGGCGAGTGGGCAACCATACTGGGGCGCGATGGTGATGAGCAGTTGACCGCGCGCGATTGGGCACACCTATCAGGCACAATTGAGTACGAAGTGCTAACCAACTTTAACCTAGCAAGATTGTAATTGTTTATTAACAATTACTTTTTTTTTGTTTGTAGTATTATTTTCGCTTGCCCTTATAAATATAGAACTAATAGCAAAATAAGTACAATTTTGTTGGTTAAATCTAGTGATTATGCAAATTTTTGGTAAAAAGGTTGCATATTCGTTGCAATTTGAGTGTAATTAGCGCTATAATAATGAGTGTAATTAGCGTTATAATTAAATGTAAAATTAGGAGTTTATGGTGCATAAAGGGGGCATTATGGAGTTTAGCGAAAGGCTTTTTGATTTATTAAAACTAAAAGGAATCTCAAATGCCGAACTTGCAAGGGCAACGGGCATATCCACCGCGCGTTTAAGCAACTTTTATAATGGCGTAAATTTGCCTAGTTTGGATAATGCTCTAAATTTAGTCAATTATTTTGATTGCAACTTTGATTATCTATTTTGTTTGAATGATAACTATAAATTGGTTTTAGAAAAGCGAGTTTATAATGTGGCGCAATTTATTAGTAGAGTACAGGTTTTGTTGAGCGCAAATTGTATATCACAGCGCACTTTGTGCAAAAATATTGGTGTAGATAAATCTTGCTTTGTAAACTGGAAAAATGGCACAAAGCCGAGCATCAGCACATTGATAAAAATTGCAAAACATTTTAGGTGCTCATTAGATTATTTGTTGGGGTATTGAGGTGAAATATGGGTTTTGCGGAAAACTTAAAAGATTTGTTGATTGATAAAGGCATCACGCTAAAAGAATTGGCAAACAACACAGGGCTAAAATTAAATTCCTTGTACTACAATCTAAAAAACGATGTGCCACCCGATGCCGAAATTGCAATAGTTTTGAGCGAATACTTTAATTGCTCGGTAAACTATCTACTAGGGCTAGATGATAAAATAAACTTTAAGCAAATAAAAACAAATAAAAGTTTTATTGAAAATTATGAATATTTGCTAAAACTCAACAAAACAAATAATAGTAGAGTGTGTAAACAACTAAATATAAATCGAAACGCCATATATAAGTGGAGGCGCGGTAAAACTCCAAGAATGTTCAATTTGATTGAAATGGCAAAATACTTTAATACCACAATCGATTTTTTGCTCGGCTTAACCGATGACCCTAGTTGAGAATAACATTTATTTTTATATAATACTACTTGTAAATGACTCTTATTTCTATACTATATTTATTGCTAAAAAATTTATACTATTTAATAGTTTATAAACTTTTGGGTAATTGGCACACATTTTATAAATATAGGTATAAACAAAAAGAATATCAAAAAGAGTGTAGATATAAATAAAAATTGTTAGATTTAAGCATAAAACAGTTGATTAAAAATTATTTTATGTGGTATACTAATCTTAGTAAATCAACCTAAAAAGGAGCGGGAGAGATATGTTTAATCGTAACAAAAAAGTAGGGGGGGGGGGGGTATTTAGTTCTAACCCAATAAAAAGGAACGCAAAATTTGATACAAAACTAAATAATAATCGCTATTTATTTTGCAAATTAATAACGAAATTGATAATAAAATTAGCTTGCCTATATCTATTGCTGAAGGCACAGCACCCACAGGGAGCGGGACTGAAAAAGATCCATACATTATTGCAAGTGGAGATAATTTGAGGTATGTATCCACTACAACAGATTATACAACTTATTGGGGCAGTAAAAATAATACAGTCTATTACAAAATGGTTGACGATATAGAATTAAATTATACATCGTGGAAACCAATTGGGAGAAGAGTTTCTTTAGATTATGATCTTGTTTTAATGCCATTTTTTGGTGTTTTTGATGGTGGGGAAAATACAATATCGTTTGTAGCGGACGAATGTTCGTTTAGTATTGGTTCGGGGTATACCTCTGGAGTTTGGGGAAACTGCGAAAACGCCACTATAAAAAACTTGAATATATCTGGTAATAATATAGTGATAGATAACTCCTATATGGAGAAAGCAGGTACTTTTGTTGGTTCAGCATCTAATTCAAGCATAGTAAATTGCTCACTTTCAGGGAAAGTTGACATAGGAGGAGGCTCGGATAGTTATCTATATTCAGCAGGAGGTTATGTTGGCGAATTAGTAGAAAGTTCAATTGAGAAGTGTATAAATAATGCTACAATTAAAATTAGCGGAGCGGGCGGATACGCATCTTTTTCCACCGATGCGGGAGGAATTGTTGGATATGCTAGCAACGCAACAATTAACGCCTGTATTAACAAAGGAGTTTTGACGACAACATTAGGCAATTCAAATTCGCAAGATGGTGCGGGTGGGGGCATTGTAGGTAATCTAGCGTCAGGAACTGTATCTGAATGTTATAATGAAGCAAACATCTTTGAAAATTCTGGAATGGTTAGTGGAGGTGGATATGGAATGGGTACAATTTGTGGCAGGAATAATGGCACTGTAATAAATTGCTATAATACTGGTGATTTGACAGGTAACCCAGATATGGTTGGGCTAACTATGATTGGCATTTCAGATAATGCAAAAAATTGTTATACAACGGGCACGATTGTAAGTTACGCAGAAACGGCGGGGAGTAAAAGTATTGGCTCTAATGCCACAAATTCTTATCGTCTAACCTCGCCACAAGCCCAAAGCTACTTTAGTGGCTGGGACTTTGATGAAGTTTGGTGCATAGATAGCAGTATTAATGATGGATACCCTTATTTGCGCGCTTTTTACGAGGTGGATGTAACTTATCAAGCGGGACAGGGCACGGGCAGTGAGCAGACTATTTCATATGATAAAAATGTAGATTTTAATTTGAGTACGCTACAATCGTTAGGTTTTAGTTGCGTGGGGCACACCTTTGCTGGCTGGCTTGGCTCGGATGGCGTAACTTACAGTGATGGACAAACTGTAAATTTAAGTGATAATTTAACCCTAACTGCACAATGGGCGCCTGCGCAGTACACTATCACATATCGCGACCAAGGCAATGCCGAATTTAGCGGGGTTTTGGGCGCAAATTCGCCAACAACACACACCTATAACACTGCCACAACTCTTATTAAGCCTACAAAAAACTATTACACATTTGGCGGTTGGTTCGATAACTCCACTTGCACTGGCAATGCTTTAACAACGCTATCAGGCACGGGCTACACAAGCAATATCACCTTGTATGCAAAGTGGACTGCTGTACCATATACAATCACATACTACATAGTAACCGATGGCGTGGTAACCGAGTGGGCAGATTCTAGCAACACAAATACTAAAACATACACCGTAGAGGATAGTGTTATAAGTTTTACTGCACCAACCGCTCCGCAAGGATACGCTTTTGCGGGTTGGAGCACTACGCAAAATGGGCAAATCACGCAAACTGCACCTAGCATAAATGTGGGCAGTTCGGGCAATAAAACATACTATGCGCATTTTAATGCATTAAATATGAATGTAACTATAAACTGCATAAACTACGCAAATCAGCATTTTATGATATATGTATATAGTGGAGATGAGCTTATTTTGCAAATTGCACCAACTGAAACAACAAGTTTTGCATTGCCATATCTAGATTACGCAAGCAACAAATATAGCATACAATTTGTTTGTGGATACTACTCAAGCGTATCGGCAACTGGCGATAATATTGAGCAAGATGTTAATAATGATAGAATATACACAATATCTACATTTAATTCAAGCACACCAACAATAATAAACTTTAGCATAAGCACACCAAATCTTGGCGGTATTATTATATAGGTAAAATGCTATATATTATATAGGTAAATGCATTAAAAGAATGTTGCATAATAATTTTTTATATAAATGCAAATAAGTGTTATTTATAATTTATTAAAAGGGCAATATAAAAAAGTTATATAATAAAAAGTATATATGCTTGTGTGGCAGGATGAAAATTTGCAAAAGTTAAATTTATGTATTCCTTATTAATAAACTAAAAACAATAAAAAGCAACACTTAGTGGCAATGGGGTAAGCCTCAAAAATTATATAAAAATTTAATTAAATATTTTGATGTGAACCCCAAAAGTTGGACAAATTTTT
>CALVJT010000009.1 GCA_944332315.1 uncultured Clostridia bacterium | reverse complement strand
GATGTAGAAAGTGCTTTGAACATTGTCCTGTAAAAGCCATTTCTATGGTAGATAGAAATGGCAAAAAAGTTGCACAAATTGATTACGATAAGTGCATTAGATGCTTTTGTTGTCAAGAGCTTTGCCCATTTGGAGTGATAAAAATAAAATCAGGTCTTATTTACAAAATTGTGCACCTAAATAAAAAGCGCAAAAAGAATGTTGTGGCTTCTACTAAAGCATAGCATCAGTAATGTAGCTGTACACATACTTTTGTGTCTGTTTATTAAAAAGCAAAAAATTTTATGAAATGATATTTTTTTGCAATTGCAAAACTATCAGCAATTTAAGTATTAGAGTTTTAGCCCTATAAAAGATTGACTTATCTAGGTCAATCTTTTTTAGTTTTATGTTGTTTTTATCTTTGTTGTAAAATTTAATATAATAATATATTTAATTCAAACTAAAAACAACTAATTTGTTTTATTCTTGTTAATTTGAGTTAATTGTGGGGACACGGGCAAATTAATTTTGTTTTAGGTTATATATTAGTGGTGCAAAAATATAATTGTCATATATAACAAAGTTTATTTTTTCGACACAAATATATTGACATTAATTGTAGAATTTTATATAATAAACTAACATAGTATATATAAATCTATACTATATTAAATATTCGTAGAACTTTATGCTTAAAGCGCAAGATTTTGTGTTTATGAGCAATGTATATAGCGGGGGGCAGGGGGATTTTAAGGAAGTGTTATGGGGAAAAAGGCAAAAAGGGTTTCAAAACCTTTTGAATTTAATCGTAAAAGCATAATTTTGCTAATTATTATATCTTTAGCGGGCATCCTTACAGGATACTTTGTTGGTGGTTTTTTTGTGGGGTCCAATGTTCCAGACTATTCTAGCTATGACGAACTTGGTTTGCGAGATGATGCTCAAGCACTTTCGGATGGGGCAACAGGCAAATCGCCATCACAGTATAAGCCTTATGAAATTTTTGAAATAGCGGAGTATAGATTGTTTACGCATGGAAGTGTGCGAGTTGCATCATCTGGCAATGTAGATGCTTCAATAACAAATCAGCAAATAGTTGGTGTTAAAGCGTACGAAAATGGTAGATACTTTAAGGAGAATATAAGCAAGGGTATAAAAAATGTAGGTGAGCGTACCTACTACACGCAAGGTGATGACATACTAACTTGCTACTCTGCAAACCGTGTTAGCAACAGCATGGTGGCAAGCTACAATGAATCTTTTACTCGTACATACGAGGAATATTCTGAGATAAATGGAGTGCCCATTGATTCGTTTGTAGCATATATAGTGTCTAGCAAAACAGTACTTAACCAAAACGATACAGCCGAAAGAATTACTCTCGAAAACGGGCAAACAGGATATAGATTTACACTGGAACTACACCCTGTATTTAGCGTTTTGAATTATGTGTATCAAATGCAAAACCTTTCGCAACTATCACAACTGCCTGCGTTTAATGATGTAACGCTTACTGTTGTTGTGGATGAGGAATTTAAGTTTATAAGTATAGAAACCTTGGAACACTATACAGTTTATTATGGATTCAATGTGGGATGTACGGGTACCTTGCTTGAAACTTTTGAATATGGGCTTACTGATATTATTCCAGAAACCGAAGTTGCCTAATGTTTATCATGCTTATCTATACTAGGTAAATAAAGTTTACTTGGTACATCATAAATTTTATAGTACAACAAATGCAAACACTACATATTTTATTTGAATATTAAGTTTATTTTATACAAATGAGTGGTTTATATAATATGTCATTATATAATAAAGCTATAGATTATTTTTGAGTTGATAATTAGGGGTTAAAAAATGAGCAAATTTTTGGCATATATATCCACATATATACTTATGATTTTTATAGGTATTGGCGGGGTATTTTTGTTTACAGATAGGTCGTCACCTACGCAGGCGGTAATCACGCCTAGCGAGCCTACCGCTATGGATAAATTAGTTGAGTCACTCTCGGCATCAAAATCTATAGGGGTATCGGGCAGTTTTGATATCGTGCAGGAAGGGGCTAATTTAGCTACAATTGCGCTTGATGTAGATCTAAATATGCTAGATGGATTTGATGAATTATCCGTAAAAGGCAATGTAAATATAATAAAAGGCGCCGAAACTAGTAAACTTGAGTTTGTTTATATAGAAAATAAAGTCTACC
This sequence comes from uncultured Clostridia bacterium, assembly GCA_944332315.1. Classification (GTDB taxonomy): domain Bacteria; phylum Bacillota; class Clostridia; order Christensenellales; family UBA1242; genus CAKVOD01. The sequence continues at coordinate 10,010 of CALVJT010000009.1, read as the reverse complement.
TTTCGTTTTTGGGTGCAAAAATGGCAGTTAGCACAAGTGATATGGGCGATTTGATGGGGCTTATATCCTCCGTGATTAAAATGGTTGTGCCAGATTTTGACCTCAGCAGTGCCATAGATGTATCGTCTTTGACAGCGCTTTTAATGAATATCACAGAGGAGCAGGGCGAAAACGAAATTGTTTTAACGCTAAAAACTGACCTTGGTGATATTAAAATTATTACAGATTTAGATTATAAAATAAAAAGCCTTGTGATACCTAATATAAAATTGGGTAATGTAGAATTAAAACCTAATTTATCACTTGCCACTTTAGATGAATATCAACAAATTGATGAGCCAAGCGATGCAAACGAATATTCAAATATCAGCGAGGAAATTACATTGCTTAAAGCAGTTTCTAACTCACTTTTGGGTGATTTTAGGGCAAGCGGAGAATATTCAGGCTTTGAGCTAAATGCTGTAAAATCGGGTAGCAATGTAGATTTAGCATTGAATTATCAAGATTATGCTTTAAGTCTTAAATACTACGAAAGTGTTGGATATCTGACATTTGGCAACATCAAAGTTAAAGCGGGCGCAGAGGATATTAATGAACTTATAAATTATTTTGCATCATTTGATAGTGCAAGCAGTGAAATTGATTTAGAAAGTATTATTTATATACTTTTAGATGAGTTTAAGTCGCTTAACTTAAGTGGAATTGATTTATCTAAAATAACAGAGTACATATTTGTAGATGAAGCAAACAACTTTCATATAGTAATTGATGGTTTTGATATTGAAGTTAAATTGGTAGATAATAAAGTAAGTCAAATTAGCACAAGCATAAACAACCAACCTTTGTTGCTTATCTTTGAATATCAAGATTGCTCAATTGTAGCGCCAGAGGGCAATTACATACCACTTTCGCAAATTATAGAGCAAGTGGAAGCAGTTATAAATACATTAACCAGCCAAAGCGTGAACTTGAAGGCAGAAGTTGAATACCAAGATTATATTGTAAATATAATTGCAAATTATTCGTACAATAATGGCGATATCTACTTTGATAGCGAAATTAGTTTGGGTGAACTAAAACTTAACATAGCTTTTATAGATAGCAAACTATATTTTACATATCAAGGGCTTAAAGTAAAAGCAGATAGAAATACTTTGGAAACGCTCTTAGATAAATTGCCAAATGGTGTAGACGAATCTGCAATAAAGGATGTTGTACTTGCGGTTGTAGATTGGCTAACTTCTATAACATTAAATGCGAGCGAAAATACTGTTATTTTGCTAAACAATCAATTCAATGTGCTACTTAAAATGCAGGACGAAAAGATATCATTTATCTCTGCAAAAATAGGGCAAGCAATTGTTTCGGCAAACTTTACATACAATAGTTTTGAAAAAAATAACATTGACGATGAGCAATATACACAAGCTGAGGATATTGTTGAGTTAGTAGAAAATACAATATCCTATGTAAACAATGGTGTTGCACTTAAAGTACAAGGTGAGTACCAAGATCTAACTGTTTCGGGCACTATAGAATACAAAAATTCTACTATTTTAGCACAATTAACTGTTAACTACAAAGAAATAAGTGCAGATATAATAGTAGTAGATAATGTAGTATATGTAAATGCATTAGGGGCAAAAATCAAGTTTAATTTTGCGGATATTGATAAAGTGCTAGAATCTCTTAATAGAATGGGCATTTTAGATATTGAAAATTTTAATGCAATGAACATACAAATAAATGATGTTTTATCTATACTTGCGCAGTCTTATATTGAGTACTATCAAGGTACGCTTAAATTGACACTAGGTGACCTTTTAGTTAATGTAAACACTCAAAATAACAGTATAGTAGGCGCAAATATACAGTATTTTGATGCAAATTTTGATTTGCAAATTGTTGAGCACACACTTGATTTAAGTGTAAATTCCAGCGAGTATTTGGATATTACTTTGCTTTTGCCGTTTATTGAAAGCGTCTACAACACCTACAAATTAGGCGGTATAAGTGGCACTATGGTGTTGAACTTAAACTATAACAACACAGTTTATAATGTAGATGTAAAATATGCAGTAGATTTTGCAAATGATATTCGTGCGTGGGCAGAGTTTGCATATAAAGATATTACATTGCAACTTTACTATGTCAATGATGTAGTTTATTTATCATTACAAAATATAAAAATCAAAGCAAATATAAACGATTTAGATAAAGTTATAAAATACGCTACATCTCAGATAGGTAGCGAATGTGCCGATATGCAATTTATTGTAAATGCATTACTAAACGCATTAAATATCGATGACCTAAGCTTTATAAACACAATTGTTGCTACAAACAATAGCCTTTCGATGCAACTAAATAATAGCAATGTAGCTATTGAATTTACTGATACAATTAATTACTTAAATGTAAATTTAACCCAAATGAGTGTAGGCGAAGTTGCCATAGATGGTATAGTTTTGGAAGCTACAATAGATAAAATTTCTCAACCTATCTCTAAGCCAAATGGCGAATTTATAGATATAAATGACCTACTTAATGTTGTCGATAGTTTACTAAACACTTATAAAAATACCCTACAAGGGCAAATTGTTGTAGATATAAAGCATGATATTGCAAGTGCTTTGGAGGTAAATCAATTGACTTTGCCATTTAACTATGAGTATAGAGATGGCAAAATAGCATTTAATCTATCCACAGAACTCTTTGGCAGTACTTTACAACTAGAACTTGAGCAAGATGTTTTGTACTTAGATTATCAAGGCATAAAAGTGTGCGCAAATGTTGTAGACCTTTTGGGGTATTTACCTAGCGCAAGTTCAAGCGATGATGTAGAAACAACAATAATATCTATAATTAAAGGCTTGAGTTTATCATATAAAAATAATGCGCTAATAGGGGCATTTGCTGACCCTAATATTGTGATGCAACTTGCAACAAATAATAAATTAGTATCCAACATAATGATATCTAGCAGTATTATAGATGCAACAGTTTCTATTACTAAAGCTGGCGAGTACAAAGCACCTGTTAGACAGGGAGAATATGTACAAGTATCTAATTTATATCAATTAGTTAGCAATGCTATAAGTGCCTTGAGCGGAGATATCTACGCGCAAATAAATGCAAATATATTTGGGCTGGATATAGTTGGCGCCGTAAATTATCAAAACGGCACAGTATCTGCGCAATTGAGTACTAAGGTATTAGGCAAAGTTGTGGATATAAGATTAATAGAGAATGTTGTTTACATCAACTTTGATGGACTAAAAATTAAATTTGATATTAATGATACAGATAAAGTTTTAGATTTACTATATAAACACAACTTAATAGAACAAGGTAACTTTATTAAAGTAGAAAGTACCGCAATTACAAATATACTTAAAAATATGTACCTATCCTACGATGGCACAAATTTACAAGCAAAAATCAACTATAATCTTGCCGATTTTGGCATAGACCTAACTTTGTTTGATTTAAGCGCTTTAGGCATAGATTTGCAAGCCCTACAAACAAATACTTTGGAAGTTTTAATTGATGGGCAGGGCAACGCGCTCAACTCTGTAAGCTTAAAAATAGATTCGATTGCTTCAATAGATGTTGTATTGAATGGTAGTGCACTAGCAATAGATAATAATACCAGTGGGTATCTTGATATAATTAGATTGCTACCATTTGTAGATGCGTTTATAGATACATATCTATCTAATGGAATAAGCGGTCAGGTAACTCTTAATTCGGCAGAGCTTGAAAGCTTGGTTGGCAGAGTTGTTGTAAATTACAAGGTAAACTTTATAAATGGCATAAGGGCAAATTTAAGCACCACTTTGTTTAATAAATTGGTAGAAGTAGATATAAACAATTCGCAAGTGTTTATAAAAGTAGATGGGGTTAAGTACTACATAAGAATTGATGAAATTGACGAAATAGTAGCGTTTATCAATCAGCAATTTGGAGTTGCTCTTGATAGTACTAATATTGATTTGGCAGATTTCAGTTTTGCAGACCTAAAAATAGAAGTGCTAAATCAAAACGAGTTAAAAATAGGATATCGCGATATAGCGCTTTATATAACCATAGATAAAAACATACAAGTTTCGTTAGATTATGGCAATGTTGATGCACAAGTTGTGGTAAACAAAGGGCTAAATACTTTTAATGAATTACAAAGCGGATATCTACACATAAATAGCTTGCTAAATAAAATTAGTACTGTTTACAATCTAGCGCAAAAAGGAACAGTAAACTTAAGTTTAAGTACTGCCTTGAATGGCAACGACATAAATGTTCTAGCTACCATTAATTTTGGAAATATTCTAAATACTAAAGACATAAACGATTTAGAGGTTGATGCAAAAGTTTATGCTTTTGATAAAATCATTGATGTAAAACTTATAAATGGTACAATTTATATAAGCCTTGATGGACTGAATGTAAAATTAGGTATTGATGATATCGAAGGTATAATATCATTTATAAATCAAAACATTGTAGAATTTGAAATGCCAAAAGTAGATATAGATATCAACACGCTAATAAATAGCATAGTTGCAAACGAACAAAGCATACAAGTATCTCTAAACGGAATAGGTGATTTAGCACTAAACTTTGTAAACGATAATCTACAAAGTATCAATTTTGCAAACGAAAGTGTAAACTGCAATATAGAATTAGTTGATGAATTTGTTGCTATTGAACTGCAAAACAACTACAGCAATCTTGTTGATATATTGCCTGTTTTGGAAAAGGGCGCAACTATTTACAAAGCAAATAAAATGTCTGCAGATATAAAATTGCAAACTATGTTGCTAGGTAGCCTACAAACAATAGAGGCAAGCATAAATGTGGACTTTGAAAGTGGGCTAAAAGTTGATCTGTACGCAACCTTGGAAGGCGTAAATATTGGGCTACATTTGCGAGGCAACACCTTATATTTAGATATTTACGGATTAAAAATAAAGTTGACCGAACAAGATATCTCAGCCATAGTTGAGTTTGCCAACAAAAACTTTGATGCGAGATTGGTGGCTCCATCTATAACCTCGGGCAAAGATGGCGAAATTTTACTAGATTTTATAAACAAAAACTTTAACTTGAACTTGAACACAGAGTTTGATTTGAGCAAATTGGGCAATTTTAGCTATTCAGAAACCGTGCTAAATTGGAATTTAGGCAACGGGGCTACAATAAGCTTGGATACAAGCAAGTTGCTTACAATAAATGCAAATTACAATGATACCTCGTTGTATGCCGATGTATTTGCATATGGCTCGGCAGTGATTATGGCAGAAATTCAATCTAGCCAATATGTTTCTGCGCAAGAAATTTTGAATGCCGTACAGGCAGTTGTAAATACCTTGCAGACTAAAGAGTACGGAATAAAAGCAGATGCACAAGTTTATAATAATGGGGCTTTGCGCTTTGATGCTGGAATAAATGCTAACTTAAGCGTACAAAACGGCATCTACTTTAGTGGCAGTGCCCGCCTTACTGGCGAAAGCGATATTGAGGTTGACCTTAATTACGACAATGCCTACATATATATCAACTACGATGGCTTAAAACTAAAAATAAACAAGGATAACTTGCTTGAAATTGCAGGCATAGCGCTATCAGTATTTGGAATAGATATAAGTGGGTTAGGTATTTTTGAGGATATTGACTTAGACTTTAATTTAGAAAATTTCCAACAAATAATGCCTAATATAGATTTTGGCAATCCACTCTCATTGCTAAAAGTGATAAACTCTTTGAGTTATGCAAACGGAACATTTAACATCGCGCTAAATGGCTCGTATATAACTGGAGATGAGAACTCTAAAATAATGAACTTATCTATAGTAACACAAAATGAGCAACTGCAATCTATAAACCTAAACCAAATTTATACAAGCAGTGTTGAGTACTTTGATTTGCAAGTTAATTTTAGCGAGTTTGCAGGCATAAGTGCTGTTGAGGGCAACTATATAGATATATCCTCGGCAAGTTCACTTTTAAGAGGCATAGTGAACACCTCAGAACTAAAAGATTATCATATTTCAGGCAATGCAAAGTTGATTTTAAGCCTTGGCAATATAAATTGGACAATTCCGTACGATATACAAGTAAAACTAATTGAAGGTAAACCACAAATTAAAGCAGTAATAGGCCCAATGCCTGCTGTGGCGCCGGTAAACAATGATGTGCCTTATCAATTTGGCGATGGAACAGAGAATGGAATATACTGTGGTGTAGATAGAACTTTGACTATTTACTATATGGATGGCTATGTGTACTTTTATAGAACCGAAAAAATACCACTTGGTCTTGGTGGTATAGGGTATAGAACTTACGAGAAAAAACTCAAAGTTGCCGTTGACCAAGTGCTAGCCGACCCTATGGGCTATGTGCTAGAATACGGTTTAGGCTTTAGCGATCTTATTATGACCGAAATTGAGAAAGCAATGGAACTAGCAAACAATCGCGAACAGCCAATCGACCTTGGCAATGTGCTACTAGGTTTTGGCTACGAAAATGATTACTACAACCTCACACTTAATTTAGAGGAAATTGCAAACAATCCAATGCTGGGCGAAATGACTGTCGGAATTAAAACCACTATGGTAGAGAGTGCGGGCAAAGAATACACTACAAACCTAAACTTTAATATGCATATGCCGTTTACTGATAGTATATCGATGGACTTAGCAACAGATGATATGCAACTTGTTGATATAGGCACACCTCTTGATTTTACCGATTTATATAACTATATAAATAATTATACCTATAACGAGGATGAGCAATGGGAGGCAAGCAACGGAACTTGGGCACTTTCTAGTGCTATAACATATACACTAAGTTTCGAAAGCAATGGCGGAACAACTGTTGCAAGCATCACACAAGGGGCAAACACGCCAATAAATGTTCCTACATTGAGTGATAAATATGTGGATGATGGTGATATACGCTATATCTACAGCTTTGCAGGTTGGTATACAACATCAACATTCGATGCTGGCACGCAGTTTGCGCAAACAACAATGCCTCGTGGCGATACCACATTGTACGCTAAATGGGAATATGTAAAATCTATCTATACAAGAACTATCACATTTGAGTGTAATAATAGCAACGGCGGAGCAACAATAGCACCACAAAAATTTATGGCAGGCTCCACGATTGATTTAAGTGCTTTTGTGCCTACAAGGGATAGAGTGTGCGTTATGGTAGATGATGGCATTATTATAGATACTTGGGGAATAACCACCTATACATTTGCTGGGTGGTATACCGATGCAGATTGTACCATCGCATTTAATGGCATAATGCCAGATAAAAACATAACACTCTACGCAAAATGGAACAGTTCTTATACCGAGGAGGACTATTGGTTCGGGGCAACTCCTTAATTAGCAGTTTAGGAAGCAATGTTATATAAATAAAAGTAAGTGTATACTTTGTAAATTCAAAATGGTAATACAGATACTTTAATATTTATATTTATGTTGTTTAGTAAATTAAATAAAAACAAAAAAGTAGCGATTATAATTTGCCTTATCGCTACTTTTTTGTTATAATATCGTGTAGATAAATATATTGGTTCTATATAAAATGTTGAAAGATGTTAAGCAAAATAGCAATCAAAACTTCTAACCTAAAATATCAATTTGTTTAAGGAATCGACATATTTAGCAAAAAATATTTTTATAAAAACAATATATAAATGCATATTTACTTTGTGTATAAAATGTAAATAATTTATCTAATTATAATATAGTTTGCATTAATCAATTGCACATGTACAAAATTTTATTAATCAATTTGTCTTTTTAGGCCTATAAATATTTATGATTATACTATAAAAAGAAGGTATTTAAGTGTTAAAAATAGAGAATTTAGCATACAAAACTGGCAATGAACAAATTTTGCAGGGCATAAACTATGAATTTGAAAATGGCAAATTTTATGTCATAACCGGGCACAATGGGGCGGGTAAATCAACCCTTGCAAAGTGCCTTATGGGGCTTTATAAATCTAGTGGGAAAATTATATTGAACGGCGAGGAAATTCAAGATAAAAGTGTAGATGAACGCGCAAATCTTGGTATGGGCTTTGCCTTTCAACAGCCCATTACATTTAAGGGCATTAGAGTTATTGATTTGCTAAAAGTAGGTGGGGGAGATTTTAACGAATACGAGGCTATATTAAAAAAAGTGGGCCTAGAACCCAAAGACTACCTGTTCCGCGAGTTGAACAACACACTATCTGGCGGAGAGCTAAAGCGAATTGAACTAGCAAGCGTGCTTTCTAGAAAAATAGAGATTGGCATATTTGATGAGCCCGAGGCAGGTATTGATTTGTGGAGCTTTAATAATCTTATCAATGTTTTTAGCGAGTTTCAAAACCAAAACAGAACTACAATTATAATCAGTCACCAAGAGCGTGTTATGAAGCTTGCCGATATCATTATTGTAATGAAAGATGGTCAAATTATAAAAAGTGGCAGTGCTAAAACAGTTTTGCCTACTTTAAATATATAAGGGGGTTATATGGAAAACCAAACCGATTTAACTAAATTTATGTTAAAAAAAGTGGCGGATATTGATGAATTTCCTAAAGGGGCACACAATTTGCGCGTAAATGGCGTGGGTGTGGAGCGCGTCAATTCCGAAAATTGCCAAATAGTGCCTAAAGCAGATGGCAGTGGCATTGATATATATGTAAAAGCAGGCGCTAAAAAGGAGCTTGTTTATATACCTGTGTTGATTATGCAAGGGGGCATCAATGATGTTGTGTATAACGATTTTCATATAGGTAAAGATAGCCAAGTTACTATTGTTGCAGGCTGTGGCATACATAACCACACCGACCATAACTCTGAACATAATGGCATACACTCATTTTATCTAGAGGAAAACGCCAATGTCACTTATATTGAAAAGCACTACGGGCATGGACAAGGTTCCGGTAAAAAGACTTTGAGCCCAGTTACAAATGTCTACCTAAAGTCTGGTGCTAGTATGACAATGAACAGTGTGCAAATGGAGGGTGTAGACTACGCCGTGCGCACCACAAATGGAGAATTAGATTCTAAATCTACTTTTGTAGTGACTGAAAAAATTTTGACTCAAAACGAACAGTTTGCAGATTCTATCTTTGATGTAAAACTCAACGGAGTGGGCGCCTCAACAAAAATTACAAGCCGAGCAGTTGCAAAGGATAAATCTAACCAAGAGTTTCATCGCAATGTAACAGGTCTTTGCGAAAGTCTTGGACATATAGAATGTGATACAATTTTAATGAATCAAGCAAAAATTATAGCCATACCGCAAATATCGGCGCTATCAGCGGATGCGCACCTCATACACGAGGCAACAATCGGCAAGATTGCTGGCGCCCAGCTGGATAAGCTTTTAACAATGGGGTTAAACGAAAAGCAAGCCGAGGACTTTATTATAAAAGGCTTTTTATCATAATTTTTTATAATAAAATAAAAATATATTATGCCAATACTCATTGCGCTATATTGGGCGCGCGCCACTTACCCAATATAGTTTTTTTGATTTATAATTAAGAATTATATGTTTAATTTTGGGGATAAGCTACTATGAATGTATATTTTATAACCAGTTTGTTTTACGAATAGAACTGTAAAGCAAAAATCTTAGCCAATATTTCTAAAAAAATCTATAAAAGTAGATTTAATTGAAAATATATAGATAACCATATTTTATTAGGCTTATGCATTAATTTTAGCAAAGTGTTGGATAAAGTTAATTTTTTTGCATACCATAAAAAAGTTCTATTTTGCATATAAAATTAGTTGATAAATAATTGTAATTTTGTTATACTACAATAAAATTACACAAGAAAAAGGAGTACAAGAGTATGAATTTTAGAAAATGTAAAAAGGTAGGGGGGGGGGGGGGTATTTAGTTCGATAAAAACAAATACTCAAACTTCGCAAATAGAAAAAAGTTGCGCTGATCGAAAAAAAAGAGAAAAAAAAGAAAAAG
>CALVJT010000008.1 GCA_944332315.1 uncultured Clostridia bacterium | reverse complement strand
AATTAAATAGCTTTGCATGAATTTTGTTATATAATTTGCTTTAACGCTAATATTGGTTATTTATTTGATGCTGGTAGTAAATTATAGATTTAGATTTTTTGCTAAGCTCTTTCTGCAAATATTTAACTAACCCCCACGAATACTATAGAACCTATTAAAATAAAACGAACCTTGCTGTTATTTTAAGGTTCGTTTGTTTTTGTTTGGTGCAGGAAAAGGGACTTGAACCCTTACGACTTGCGTCACTAGCTCCTGAAACTAGCGCGTCTGCCATTCCGCCACTCCTGCTATTGTTTTTTGCTTGCAGTTAACGATATTATACATCATTCTGTGCCAAAATACAAGCCTTTAGGTTGATATTTTAGTGTTATATCAAAAAATATGTGGTTTACATAGTAAAGTTGCTAAATATCATACAATTTTTTTTAAGGTGGGATAATTGGTACGGACGCTGAAGTGTTTGCCTTTTTCAAATTTTACATACAATTTTTTACATTTTTGATAGTTAAAGATAACAATTTAATTTTTCTATTGTGCCTTTAAGTTTGCATACCAATTGACTTTTAGATGTTTTGTATGCTATATTAAGTTGTATATATTTTACTTAATAACAAAACATATTTATGGAGGATTTATGTTAAAACGATTAATTTGTTTAGCATTTGTAGCAATGTTATCTGCCACACTACTTTTTAGCGGATGCTCGTTTTCGTTAAAGAAGGGGGAATCGATGGTGTATGAGGCGGAATATGGATTTAACATAGCGGGCAGTGCAGATGCAAACACTATTTCTTTAGATATCACAAATACCGAGAGTGATTACGAGGATGGTCAGGCGCTTGATGTGGTTATGCTAAAGCCATATGAGTACTACAACGGTGAACGCGACAGAGGTGTACACTATTTGGATACCACCACTGCACAGGGCGAAACAGTGGGGCAATATGTAGTGGGCACAGAAAAGACTATTGAGATTGATAGATACGAAACTATTGATAATGATACTTTAGGTACATCCGATAATCTATATAACAAATTTATATTGGCGCTTGATGGCAAAATGGTTGCTGGGCCGTTTTATGTAAACAATATAGAGTCTTTGCGCAACTACGAGCAAAAGACGCCATTTACAACTAAAAAAGGCATATTGGCACAAGGAAATGATACACTACTCGACCTAGGTTGTGGATACACAGAGTACAATGTGCGTATGAATATGCTGGTTTATCCTAATGAAATAGTAAACGAGCAAGGCGAGGTTGTTGCACTAGATAACAGCAATTTAACAGATGCTGATGCTATAACATACATTTCTAACGGCACTACCTATTATTTTAGGCGTAGTGCGATAGAGGAAATTGATAGCAATTTAACATTTTGTCGTGATAACAACATAAGAGCGGTACTAATTTTGTATTGCGAAAAAATGAACGACCAATATTATTCGCCGTATTTTATGAGTTATCCAGATGCGCGCGATTATGACCAATGTTCTATTTGGGCATCTGATACCTCAACCGAAATTGGTTTTAATTATTACAAAGCGGTACTAGAATTTTTGGCTGAGCGATATTCGCAAGAGGATGGCACATATGGATATGCTCATAGGTTTGTAATAGGCAATGAGATAGATATCAGTTGGAACTGGAACCCAATATATAATTATCACAGAACCGAGGCATTGGCGCTTAATGATTATGTTGAGGAGTACACCCGTTTGTTGAGGCTAGCGGAGCAGGTTACTAAAAAGTACTATGCGGATAGTATGGTTCTTGTATCCACTTGCCACTATTGGGCAGGTACAAGAACGGGAGTAGGCGTATATGGCTCTAAGCAGTTATACGACTACCTAAATGCAAAAATAAGCTATCAAGGCAACTTTAATTGGGGGATGGCGGCGCACCCATATCCTATCGATTTGAGTGATGCAAGATATTTGACAAGTGAGTCGCAGGCGAACTCGATTAGCGGGGATGTGGATAACAGCATCTATATGACTTGGACTAATTTTGAAATATTAGATTTATATCTTGCAAGAGAGGAACTATTGTATAATGGACAAATGCGCAGAGTGTACTTAACCGAAGGTGGTGTTTCCAGCGGGTCATACGATTCGCCAATTGCCGAACGCAATTTATTGAGTCAAGCAGCGGGAATAGCATATGCATACTACAAGTGTATGTCTATGGAATGTGTGGATGCCTTTATATATTATAGAATGGTAGATGCCTCAGGTGATGGTGGCGGATGTAACTTTGGTGTACTTACCGAAACTCATGAGCAAAAACCTTCCTATCAAGTGTTTAAGTACCTAGATACGCAATATACATTTGATTATACAAACGAATATCTAGACCAGTTGACATACCGCATTGATGGGGTAAACTACGGCGTTAGATATGGCAATGTAAGTACCTATCGTGATACAATGGTAATTTTTGAATCTAGTTTTGATTTTGATAAAATGTGGAGCGAGGATAAGTTTATCTACCGTAATGTTTAATTTGTTTAAATAATCAATCAAAATATAGAAATTTTTGAGATAAATAATAACACCTTTTTTGTGGATTAATAAACAATCATACACTAATTTTTTAAGTTATTATTTATAACATTAAAATACAGTATTCAAAATTAAATTATTAAGCTCAAATATGTTTATTTTTAGGTTGCGCTTAAGTTGATATATAGCTACAACTATAAAATGATAAAACTTAAACCTTTAAATAAAATCTATAAAAAATATCCATTAAATTTGCCAAAACATTTGTATAATTTTATAATATATGGTAATATAAACTTAGTTATCAATAATTAGGAGGAATTATGGAAACAACTAAATCTAAAATCAGTTTGATAGTTAAATTTATTGCAATAATTGCTTTGACTATAGGTTGCTTTTTTGTATTTAGCGCTTGCGATGATAAAGAAAAAATACCAGAAAATGCAATTACAATATCTAACTATCAAGAACTAAAAACATTTTTGGATACCTACGCTTCGGATGATAGAATTGTGAGCGAAGTTCAAGATGATAAGTTTGTGCTTTTAACAGCGGATATTGATTGTGGGGGTGAGGTTCTAACACCGCTGTTGACGCAAGATGACCACGGGTTAGATTTTAAGTTTGATGGTGGTGGCCACACAATTTCGAACTTCAAACTCAATGAAACCTCGATTAGAAGTGTAAGCACATCTCCAGGAACTAACCAAGGAGTATTTAATGTGCTAGCTCTTTTCCCACGCTCAGAGGGTGGAGAGATATGTGACATAGAATTTAAGGATGTCACAATTGATTTAACTAACTATGATATGTCCTCAAGCCAATATGCAGTGCAAATAGGTATAGTAGGGTACTCAAAATCTAGCGGGGCAAAAGAAAACGAGAATAGCAATGTAAAAACTTCGACATATAAAGATATTAAAATTACTAATATGGAAGTTAATGTAACAAGTTCCACACCATCGCTAGCTAATGGATTTTGTTTTGCAATAGGTTCTTTGATTGGGCTAGATGCAGATACAACAAATTATGGCGAAAACTTGGCAGCTGAAGGCGATATTGCTGTGCGCGATAATATTAAAGTTACAAACTTTGATGTAAATGTAGATTTACAAGGCGGACCAGTTTTGGTTGGCGGTGTTGCTGGACAGGTTAACTGGGAGCATGTAAACTACACAAATTGTAGTGTGGAAGGCGATTTTAATATTGTAAATCACGGCACCGATTTAGGAACTTATGTAAAATATGGCGTAGGTTCAATTGTAGCTACTGGCGGGATATTTGGCGGTTCGCTAAAACCACAGTACGATATTGTTGTTGAAAACTGCGATGTAGATATGGCGTATACCATAACCGCGGGTGACGATTCGTTATTTAATGTAGGTAAATTTGCTGGTATGATTATTGAATCATCAAGCAGTGATACAGATGTAAGCGATGTTGCATTTAATGAAAACACTGGTACTGCTACACTTGTTAAAACAATTGGCACAGGTACTGCATCCGCAGAACAAGCTGTTGAACTAGATTACCAAACTAGATAATCAAATACAATAAAAAAGGAACACTTTGCTGTTCCTTTTTTGTTTTGTAGTGTAGGTTAATTACCCGTTCCACTATAACACCTTAGGCGAGGGCAGTGCCATTATATGGTCTATAAGGCAAACAAGTCGAGTTTAGTACTAAAGCAAAAAAAAGAATTGATGTGCGTTACCACGCAAACAATTTTTAGTTAGTACAAAAATAAACTTGGTAGCCAAAAACACTATGATATGCGTACGGAGTTTGTGTTTATGTAGGAGATACCCAACAAAAAACAAAAAGCATCCTTATTAAGCGGATGCTTTTTCGTTATCATTAATATGCTCAAGATTAGGTGTCATATCTAGGTTAGTTGTCCAATCCATAAAAGTATCTTTTTCGATTTTAATATCATCTAAAAAAGATTGTGCCACAGATTGGTAGATGCTATCATTAGAGTAAACATGTCCAAAATACTTTTTTACAGATTTTAATGTCGCATTAAAATCGTTAGGAAAATTCTCAGCAATCTCGTTCATCCTATTTTCGAACTTATTAAATATTTTATCTGTTTTATCGTTATCACGAAAGTCAATTGTAAGTAGGGTAGTGCACATGTGCGCTAGTTTGCCTACATAGTGGTGCGATAGCACTTTGGCGTAGCGCTCCACAAGTTCTTTGTGTTTAGCGTTAGTAATGGGCTCTGCCTCAGTAGCATCTATTTCCACTTTATCGGTAATTTCATTAAAAGTTTTGTTTAATATTTCTATCATTCTGTCCTTTGTATCCATAATAAACTCCTACACATTAAACTTAAAGAGCATAACATCGCCATCCTGCACAACATAGTCCTTGCCCTCAAGTCTAACTTTTCCTTTTTCTTTTGCCTGATTAAATCCACCTAGTTCAATAAGGTCTTTATAATTTACAACCTCTGCCTTAATAAAGCCCTTTTCAAAATCGGTATGAATTTTGCCTGCTGCCTGAGGCGCTTTTGTGCCAATAGAAATAGTCCAAGCACGCACCTCATCCTCGCCTGCTGTTAAGAACGACATCAAGTTCAGCAACCTATAGCAAGCAGTAATCAACTGGTCAAGCCCACTAGTTTCAATGCCAAGCTCGCGTAGCATTTCATCCTTTTCCTCTTGCGATAGAGCGGATAACTCCTCCTCAATTTTAGCGCAAATGGTAATCACCTCGGCATTTTCGCTTTTAGCAATTTCCTTTACGGCGCTAACATAGGCATTATCGGGCTTACCTATATCATTTTCGCTAACATTTGCAGCGTAGATGACGGGTTTAGTTGTAAGTAAAAAGAAGCCTTTTGCAATTTTTTTCTGCTCATCATCAAGAGGGGCAAGGCGTGCCGGCAAATTTTTTGCCAATGTATCTTTTATAATATTTAGCACATCCAGCTCTGCCTTTGCTTCTTTATCGCCCGCTTTCACGCTCTTTGCTACTCTTTCAAGGCGTTTTTCCACACTTTCGATATCTGCAAGAATTAGCTCTAAATTGATAATTTCAATATCGCTTTTAGGGTCCACTCTACCTTCTACATGTATTACATTGGCATCATCAAAACAGCGTACGCAATGCACAATGGCATCTACCTCTCGTATGTGGCTCAAAAATTTGTTGCCTAAACCCTCGCCAAGACTTGCGCCTTTAACAAGCCCTGCAATGTCCACAAACTCAATGTTTGCAGGAACCTTGCGTTTAGAGTTATAGAGTTTTTCGAGTTCATCCAATCTTTTATCTGGAACTGCCACAATGCCAACATTTGGTTCAATTGTGCAAAACGGATAGTTTGCGCTCATTGCACCAGCCTTTGTAATTGCATTAAATAGTGTACTTTTGCCTACATTGGGTAGCCCAACAACACCTAATTTCATTTTTACTCCTCTGTTGGTATTATAATATAAAAAAAAGTATTTGGCAAGTAAAAGGTTATCATTTTTCAAAATAAATACATCATAATATTTGTGCTAGTGTTTATAAATACTTGCGCATACAACCCATAGTATAATATGACATATTGCATAAATGTAGCAATATTTGAATACACTAAAATATGGACAAGGGGATGGTATGGATATATTTATCGTAATTGTGCTAGGTATGGTGCAGGGGCTAACAGAATTTTTGCCTGTATCTAGCAGTGGGCATTTAGTGTTGTTCGAAAATATATTTGGCATTCAACAGGGTTCGCTGTTTTTGAATGTAGTTTTGCATATAGCAACACTACTTGCAGTACTAATATACTACCGTAAGCAACTGTTTAATATGATAAAAAAGCCATTTCAACCCCTCAATTTGTACTTAATAATATCTACCGTAATAACTTGTGCCATAGTGCTTTTGTTTAGCGACTTTTTCGAAAGTTCGTTTAGCGGGGCTTGGCTTGCGTGGGGTTTCTTACTATCAGCAATCTTTTTGATTGTTACCGAACATATAGCAAAGTCCTACGAAAGGCAAAACTACAATTATATCCGAGTAGGGGCAAAGGAAAGTGTGCTTTTAGGGCTTTTTCAGGGGCTCGCTGTTTTGCCAGGGATATCGCGCAGTGGCACAACTCTTTGCGCAGGGCTCATTATGGGCATCGAAAAAAAAGACGCGCTAGACTACTCATTTTTAATGAGTATACCTATAATTATAGCCTCTTTAGTGTATGAATTAATTGGCGCGGACTTTAATTCGGTGCTAGCCGATGTCAGTGTGGCGCAAATTCTGGTTGGGGGCGTTACTGCATTTATTTTTGCCTTATTGGGCATAAAACTTATGATGAACATTGTAAAGCGCGTGCAACTAAAGTGGTTTGCACTGTATTTATTGATTCTTGCTATAATCACAGCTTTTGTAATTTAGTTTTATATTTGCTTGCTAAAAATTGTTATAATTTTATATAATATTATTAAAGGAAAACTGTATGGACGAATTTCACACTCTATCTAGAGAGGAATTGTACAAAAAGTGTAACTCCTCCTGCAACGGCATAAGCACTGCAAGTGCTAACGAAAGGCTAATTAAAGATGGCAAAAATGTGCTACCAAAAGGCAAAAAGAAATCTGCCTTTTCTAAAATAATGGCGCAGTTTTTGGACCCTATGATAATAGTGCTTATTATTGCTTCGCTTGCTTCTTTAGTAGTAAGTTTAGTTGAGCATACCGATGACTACATAGATGCCATTATAATTGTGTGTATTGTAATATTTAACGCAATAATTGGCTATGTGCAGGAGCAAAAGGCGGAAAATGCTATCGAGGAACTTAAAAAATTATCTCAAAAAACTGCTAAAGTCATCCGCGATGGCAAACAAACTATCATCCCCGCCGAGGACCTAGTTGTAGGGGATAAAGTCGTGTTTGAAGCAGGCGATATAATTCCTGCCGATTTATATCTAATCGAAACCGCTAGCCTAAAAATAAACGAATCATCTTTAACGGGAGAATCTAGCGCTGTCGATAAGCTTGCAGAGCAGTGCCTGCCCGAAAAACTCCCGCTCGGCGATCGCCGTAATATGGCGTACTCTAGCGCAGTGGTGGTGAACGGTAGAGGCGCAGGCATAGTTGTTGCCACAGGCGCAAATACAGAGCTTGGTAAAATTGCCGACCTATTAAAAACCACGGATGATGAGCAAACGCTATTACAAAAAAATTTGGCGCAACTTGGCAAGGTGATAACCTTTATAGTGCTTGCAGTTGCGGCGCTGATATTTTTCCTAGACCTACTGCTTACGGATACATCTATAATGGATAGTTTTATGACGGCGGTAGCAATTGCCGTAGCAGCAATACCCGAAAGCTTGCCCGCGGTTGTCACAATAATAATGGCAGTGGGCGTAACGCGTATGAGCAAGCGCAACGCAATTGTCAAGCGCCTGCACGCTGTAGAAACCTTGGGTGCCTGCGAAGTTATCTGTACCGATAAAACAGGCACACTCACCCAAAATAATATGGTAGTAACCTCAGTTTTTGTAGGGGACCACTACGAAAACAACAATGTGGATTTAACAGTTGGGCAACGCGAACTGCTAAACTGTATGATACTCTGCAACGATAGCGTTATAATGGGCAACCGCATTAAAGGCGACCCTACCGAAACTGCGCTAGTCGAATATGCCGATAAACTCAACTATCACAGGCAGGATAGTGGTGTTAGCCTTATGCGTGTGGGTGAAATTCCTTTTGATAGCAACCGCAAATTGATGTCAACTATACACTCGCAGGGGACGAATCAAGTTGTCTACACAAAGGGCGCAATAGATAATTTAATAGATAAATGTTCACGCATTTTAATAAATGGTAAAATCGAGCCTATGACTACGCACTATAGAATGGTTATCTTTGATGCCGTGCGCGATATGGGCGCGCAAGCCTTGCGCGTGCTGGGCTTTGCTAAAAAGATTGTCAAAAAAATTGTGCCGAATGAGATTGAGAGCGATTTAGTTTTCTTGGGGCTTGTAGGCATGCAGGACCCACCTAGACCGCAAGCGCGCAACGCGGTTAAAACTTGCCTAAAAGCGGGTATGATACCTGTTATGATTACCGGTGACCATAAGGATACCGCTTTTGCTATTGCTAAAGAACTCGGCATTGCTAAAAATGAAGCTCAGGTAATCACAGGTGCGGAACTCGACGCTATGAACGATGATGAATTTGCTAAAAAGATATCCAAAATTCGCGTGTACGCAAGAGTAAGTCCGCAAAATAAAGTGAGAATCGTCAATACATGGAAAAAACTTGGCAAGGTTGTGGCTATGACGGGGGATGGCGTTAACGATGCGCCAAGCCTAAAATCTGCGCATATAGGCATTGGTATGGGCATAACTGGCACCGATGTTACAAAGGATGTTGCCGATGTTGTGCTTGCCGATGATAACTTTGCAACTATCGTGATAGCTGTGGAGGAAGGTAGAAGGGTTTTTGCCAATATTCAAAAAACTATACAATTTTTGTTTAGCACTAATATAACCGAAGTTGTAGCACTTGTGCTTGCAACAATATTCTTTCCTAACTCAATTTTTCTGCTACCACTGCAAATACTGTTCATAAATCTTGCAACCGATATTTTGCCAGCTATCGCACTTGGCTTTGAACCCGCCGAAAGTGGCATTATGAACAAAAAACCGCGTAAGCTCGAAGCCTCAGTGTTCAGCGATGGCGTGGGCAAGGCAATTATTTATCAATCAACAACACAAATTGTCATTTCTATGATAGTGTTTATCATAGCGCATATCTATTTTTCGGCAGAAGTTGCCAACACTATGGTGTTTTTAACTATATGCCTAATGCAAATGCTACATATGCTAAATGTAAAATCGCATAGGTCTATATTTAGGAGTAACCCCTTTACAAATAAATGGTTTATCCTTGCCATCTTTGTGGGCATAGCACTCACATTGTTTGTGGCACTAGTGCCTCCAATTGCAACAGTGTTTGGCTTAGTGCAACTAACTTGGGTGCAGTGGCTCATAGTGCTTGGTGGCGCTGTTATGATTTTGCCTATTGTCGAAGTCGTCAAATTTGTGGATAATCACATCAAAAATGTAGATTAATTGATTTGTGCTTTATAAAGTAACCACAAACTTAGTTTAATAATAAAACATAAAAAATACTTTTAACAGCAAAAGTATTTTTTTGTTTTGGGTAAGATTTATTTGTTTTATTGAAATGTCCACAATATGGATAGCAAATGCAAGTATATGTTTGCAATGCACGCAAAAAGAAAAATAACATTACTTTTAGTACTAGCTAAAACCACGGGTCAAGGACGCCTGTCCTTGAAATAGATAAAAAATAAAGACAAATTAAGAAAAAATAAAAATGATATAAAAACAGTTGATAAAATTTTGATATTTGTGGTATACTAAAATCAACAATGGATAAATATTGTGAGTAATACGAGAGAAAAAGGAGAACAAAGTATGTTTAATTTTAATAAAAAGGTAGGGGGGGGGGGGTAGATAGTTCATCTAGAACTAAAGAATCTGACCAAAATATAAATAATATAGGCGCAAACGCACAAACTGATAACACCATAAAATCATGCAAAAATAGCGCATTAAATACCGCACAATTTTGTAATAATAATCCTCAAAATATTGCATTTAAGTGCAAAAACAATGAGCAATCTTACATAAATGATAACAAAAACGCGGTTAATAGTGCCAAAAGTGATGCGCATATATATGATTTTTCAAATAACGCGCAAACTTATATTAAAACTGCTAAAAACGAATGTGATGCTAGCGAGGAAATTTGCGTCAAGAACCAACTACTAAATATAGGGGATGCCGAAAATGCTAGATTACAAAATGTGACATCCCTACAAAAACATACAAATAAAAAAAATAATAAAAAAGAGAAATATGCACAAACTACTTTAACTAGACTTGCAGGCGCCAAGTGCATAGCTAAAGGAGCGATGTATATGAATCTAAAAAACCGAGTTACAAATAAAATAAACAATAAAGCACTTGCTACATATAAAAGCACTATACAACATAAACATGCTACATTATCTATACTAATGTGGCTTTTGGCAGTTTGCTTGGGCTTAACTATGCTAATAATGCTACCTAGCAATACAAATAGCAACAAATTAAACACAGCAACAGCCGTAGAAACAGTAGTAGATACAGGCGGCTCTGAGGCTATTACAATAGGTGATGGCAGTGCGGAAAATCCATACCAAATCAGTACTCCAATGCAATTGAGAACTTTAAGCGATCATGGTATGGATTGGAGTTCCTCATACATATTAATGAACGATATTACCATAACTACCGATTTTTGGATGCCCATTGGAGGTATTCCTGCTGAAGTGATAGATGATCCTGTGAACACTGATGTGTATGAATTTATAGAAGAATATGCTTTTTCTGGAACATTTGATGGTAATGGTTTTCAAATTACATTCGAAAAAGAAATAATAAATACAGGAATAGTGGCATTAAATGGAATTAGAAGCATCCCCTATCATGTCGGAGGACTTTTTGGGTGGTTGAATGGTGGAACTATTAAAAATTTAGGGGTCAATTGGCAAGGTGGACTGCAAATAAATGAAGTTTTATTTGATACTGGAGACGATTCTATAGCTATTGGAGGTATAGTAGCTAATTCGTGCGGGGGAAATATTATAAATTGCTACTGTACAGGCAATTTAAGTGGGGAAAATACAAATGAGGGTGTGGGAGGCATAGTTGGTATTCATGAGGGAGATAACTCTTTAACAATAGAAAATTGCTATACTTCTTGCGATATAAATGTTGATGTAGCAGATCGTGTTCATGTAGGTGGGATATTGGGGGGCGGTGAGGCAGGTGAAGTAAGTATAAATAGTTGTTATAGTATAAGTGAAATCAATGTAGTAGGGTACGCCATCGTTGGAGGAATTGCTGGGTTCCATGATCGCGGATTAATAAGTAACTGTTATAACGCGGGCGCACTAAACTGCGCAACGGACGCATCTAGTATGGATGTAGGTGGGATTGCTGGATATGTTCTTGAGGGAGATATTAGCAATTGCTACAACATTGGTTCAATTTCTGCAGAATCGGCATTAAATAGAGTTTTTGTAGGGGGTATTGTTGCAATAATATCTGGGGGAACAAGCAATTGTTTTAATGCTGTGGGTTCAGCAGATGCAATGTTCTCTAATGGCGATACAATCGGGGGAATAGTTGATAAAACCTATCGTGATAATACATCTAATTGCTACTATGATTATCCTGCAGATGGAGGGACTCGCAATGATACAGATTTAGCAAGCAAAGTTTCGGGTGAAAGTGCTATAACCTATTTATCTAATACCCTAAACTGGGGGACAATTGTATCTAAAAAGGATGCAATAACAGATTCAACAGTGTGGACAGTTGTAGATGGCATAAATAATGGCTTTCCTATTTTGACAGCTTTTTATGAGTACTATGATATAACTGCTGGCAAGCCTGCTACTTTAACAGGCTCTGGCACACAATCGGATCCATACAAAATAAATAATGCGCAGGACTTAAAGTACTTTGCAAACACACAATCTATGTGGGGCACAAGTGGTTCTCTCGTTTATGTCGAACTTATGGATGACATAGAGTACAAAGATTCATGGTCACCAATCGGCACTGGTTCAGGTTCGAACGCATTTTACGGTGTTTTTGATGGCAATGGGCATAGAATAACATTTGCAAATCAGATTACTTTAAGTGCTGAGGATGAATATGACGACATACTAGGTGGAGTATTTGGTTATGTCGCTGAAGGCTCCATAATACAAAATTTAGGTGTAAATTGGCAAGTTGGCTTGGTAGTCCAAGCTGAATATGGCCTTACTACAGTAGGGGGAATTGCTGGAGAAGTATATGGCGAAATCAGTAATTGCTACAATATGGGCACAGTCAGAGTAGCGTCACAAACTAACAACACTGCAGGAGGAATTGCTGGAAGTGGTGGATTGATAAAAAATTGTTATAATGAAGGGAATATTTATGTTATAGAAGGGAATATATATACTATAAATGCGGATGATTCGACTTCTAATGTTGGTGGTATAGTTGGAATTCAGTCAGATTTAGTTAGTAACTGCTACAATGAGGGAAGTGTTAGCGCTTCAGCGTTCTGGGTTTATGCGGGTGGAATAGCTGGTTCAGATGGCACTAGCGATATAAGCAATTGCTATAACGAAGGTAGTGTAAATTGTTATGCCGCAGATACAGCAGAAGTAGGCGGGATAACTGGTTATTCACCCCAAGGCAATATTTTTAATTGCTATAATACTGGAAGTATTGATTGTTCTACTGGTCCATATATTCTACAAATTTTAATTGGCGGTATAGTTGGGTATTATGATGGCGGAACAGTGATAAATTGCTTTAATATATTAGAAAATGAGAAATCGATAACTGCTGATAGAACCGGTCAAGAAATGACAAGTATAGGTGGCATAGTAGGTATTGATGGTAATAGCGTTGTAAATGTTAGCAATTGTTTTTATAACATAGCTCCAACAAATGCGAATAATACTTTTGGTACGCTTGTAGCGGGTAGCAATGGGGAATCTTTACTATCTGCTATGAAAGATAAATCAAGTTTTACAAGTGCAAATGGCAATTTCTCGGTGGAAGGTACTATATATTCTTGGAACACTGGTGCTGACTATGCTTGGGATTTTGACAACACTTGGGGCATAAATGCCGATATAAACGATGGCTTGCCTGTTTTAAGGGTATTTTATCCTGTAGATTATTCTGTAACATATCAGTATGATAGTACTGGAGAAAATGCTGACCAGCCCAATGTTGTAAAAAACTTTCAAACTTTGTTTGATGGTTCGGCACCTTATACTCTTACTTTAGAGGGTGATGATTTGTTTGCGCAGGAGGGTTACTCCTACTCGCAGTGGACAAATGGTAGCAACCTCACCTATGCAGTATCTCAAGAAATATCAGTCACCGAAAGCATTACACTTTATCCAGTTTGGGAAATTTTGCCGGTGGAATTTACAATTCAATTTAATAGTAGCGATACGGCTAGTAGTGTAGGCAACATATTTGTATATATATTAGCAGACGATGTAATTTTACAACAGGGTATACTAAATAATGGTGCGACATTCAGTGCTACAGCGGAGCCAACGGCGCAAGTATCCGTTATAGTGACGGGCGGATATATGACAAACATAACACTTACGGGTGATGATGGACAGCAAGAGGGCAATAGGTTTGTATTGGATATGTCAAGTATAACAAACAACGATACTATCACTATCACTTATATGGTGACTGCGCCAAATGTAAATACAGGGTTTAATAATTCCATAGTAATATAATACCGTAAGTGGTAGATTGCAGTACGAAAAGTTTCTATGCAAATATATAAGTAATTGAATGTAGCAAACTTAAGTGCGTACTTACAACATAACACTTGTGTTAAATTAAACCAAACTTGCCACACGGTGGCAAAAATTAAATTTGTTAATATTATTGGTGCTAAACAATTTGAGATTTATTGATTTTGGCTCATTAAATATAAATAGATAAAATAAAAACGAAAAAACATATTTATAAAACGATTAAACATAATAAAAATTAAAAAACATACTTCTTTTGCAAAAACATATCTATTGTAAAAACTATAATAGATTAATACCTAAAATTAAGCATCACTCCTTTTCGCTTGAAATAATAGGTGCAAAAATAAAGGCTAAAGCAATAAGCTTATTAAAGAGTTTAGCACTATAATATTAAATATAGAGTTTTTGCAATATAAATTGTACTTACTCCTAAAGTGGATAGCAAATTTTGTTATCTGCTTTTTTATAGCAAATAGTTTGTTTAATTATTAAAAAATAGCAAAATTTTACTTATTCACTAATTGAAATGTTAAATTAGGGGCAAAATATTATTGTGCTTACAAACTTAAATGTTTTTATTATTTGCAAGAAAAAATAATAAAAACGATTAAGAGCAAAAATGAGATACACAATCGTTGGGGTGGCAAATAAAGTCGCATATCATTAGCCTCGCAATCCAATGACCGTTATTTGTTTTTATGGAGCGTGGGGATATACTCAATATCTACCTTCGGATGTCAATTTTTATTGTTTTATTGACAAAAGCACAAAATTTTAGTATAATTTTTTTAGGAGATTAAACATTATGGCAAGTATGGAAATACCTTATAATGAGGAGTATATTTTAAGGGTGCTTGAACAATCAAAATCGGTACCTGAACTAAAAGATTATAAACTTTGCTATGTTACTAATGCAAAGAATGTAGATTATATAAAAAGGCAGATAGATAGTGCTGTCAATTTTTCTAAAATGGGGATTAAGCCAGAGGACTACACTAAAACTGCAATTTTTAGATATGATGGGCAATCTTACCTATTCTACTTTATAAAAAAAGACGAAGTCGATGCACAAAATTCTGATCCATATAAAACAATAAAGACTATTGCTAAATTTAACACTTGGATAGAGTACAATGTTGCAACGGGTGGGTACAATAGCCGTAAGCAAAGTACTGGCAAGCTGGAAAAAGAATATTTGGATATGGTAAATCATATTGTATTTGTAGATAGCAATGATGTTTTGCAAAAGATGAACAAGATACCCGTAGCTCAGGGTACTCTTAAAGATAGCGAGATAGATAAAAAGACATTTATGAAATGCTTTATAACTGCGCGTCAAAAAAACTCGTCTTTAGTAAATCTTGTACGAAAAACAGATGGCAACAACTTTTATATTTATATGGAAGTAACTCCCGCTTTTGCAGATGCTTGGAAATTGAAAAGGGCGTCAAACACGCGCATAAGTTATTCGAAGTTTGTAGATGAACTAATCAATTCGGTAAGGCTAGATTTAGATCAAGTTAAAAATGCCTGTGATAGTTATAAACTGCTAAATGCAGATGGCAGTATTATGGGGCAAGTTACTAAAGAAAGGCAAGCATACATTTCTAAAACTAACACAAGTAGTTTTTGTTTGATAGGGGATTGTCATTTTAATAGAGAATATTTACTAAATGACTACGAAAAACTATTTGCATTTGGCAATGCATACCCTATAGATACACTTTTGTTTTTGCCGTCAATGTCTGCTACGCAAAATTTGATTAGTATTTGTCAAAAGCAACAAACTCAGTTGAGCGAAAGTGGCAATATTGATGAGGATACCGAGCGCTTTTTTAATGAACTAAAAGCTGAAGACCCAGCACTTTCGCTTTATAAGCTGACTTCAACAAAAGTCAATGCTTTGACGGGTGAGGAAAGGCGCAAATATAGGTCGGGCAGTATGGGTACTTATGCAGATAGAATGTACTATTCTGGCGTGCAGGAAAAGCTTGAGTTGTACAACCGTATGTATGAGCTTAGAAAACGAATGAACTATCGTGATCCAAAACAAAACAATAAATTAATACCTATGAAAAACGCTTGGGATTTAGGGTATCAAAATATTGAAAGACAGAGAATGGAAAAAGCTTTTGGTGAGTTTGGCAGGGATTTATATGATAGGTATTACTACCTAAAGTTCCTTGAATACTTGCTTGAAACTTATAAGCCAACAGGTGCGCTGTTTGATTTGACACCCTTGACCTCTATGTTTGATATCCCCGAAAATGAGATTAAGCGCATTGAAAAATCGTATGCATCGCTTGCAGATAAAGAATTTGCAGTAGGTTTTGCAAAATATGCCTCGTTAGATGACTACATTGCGTTGCTTCAAAGATTTGATGGCGTTATAAATGTAGAAAGAACTATTAAAGAGGGTGGCAGAAAGGTTGATTTGCCATCAACATACAAAACTGGAGTTAAAAGGTATATTGATAGAAAAATCAAAGATATCGTAACAAATTGGAAAATGTGCGAAAATGGAACATCTTTTAACGAGAGAGGTTATGTTGGCAACGGGATAATTTTGTTTACAAGTGGAGAAAGAAAGGCTCTGATGCGTAAAATGATAGATAAATCTAACACTGTTAGAAAAACTGATGACTTAGATGCGGATGCAATAGGTGTTGAATGATAGAGTTTTGGGTGACTTTGTAAAATAGTTGGAATGTTAAAAATTTAGAAATAATAAATCTATAAATGTGTGCTTAAAAATGTAGAACGGCTGGTTTGCACTTATTGAATAATCTATTTATGTAGCAGGAATAGGTTATAATTAAAATTATAATAAAAAGTCAATACACAAAAAGTAACATTCTTTTATAAATTATTTGACATTGGTTTTCAAAAAACCTATAATAAGTGAAAGGAGCGAATTATGGATAAACTTTACGATATAATTATTATAGGCGAGGGCATATCCGGCATGACAGCTGGCATCTATGCTAGGCGTGCGGGTGCCGAAGTGTTGATTTTAGAAAAGGGCGCTGTAGGTGGGCAAGCTGCACTTACTTACGAAATTGGCAACTACCCTGGCTTTAAGAATATAAGTGGCATAGAGCTTGTCACCACAATACAACAGCAGGTGTTGGCGTTGGGCGTCGAGATTAGGTATGCAAAAGTGCTAGAAATACAGGATGGATACATTAAAACTGTAAAAACTAAGGATACTGAGTATCACTGCAAGGCAATAATTCTTTGTTTGGGCGCAAGTCCAAAGAACTTGGGGCTACCTAACGAGGATAAGTTGCTTGGGCGCGGGATAAGCTATTGCGCTGTGTGCGATGGTGCGTTTTATCGTGGCAAAACTGTGGCTGTAATTGGCGGGGGCAATGCTGCAGCCGAGGATGCTTTATATCTATCGCACTTAGCTAGTAAAGTGCATCTAATTTATCGCAGTGGCAGTATGAAAGCGCAGGAGTTCCTTTTTGAGCAGATATTGGATGCCGAAAAGAGTGGCAAGATAGAACTCCACAGTAATTGCGAGGTAGTGCATATTGATGGAACTAGCAAAGTTGAAAAAATTACTATGCTAAATAAAATGTCGGGCGAAAACACGGTACTGGATGTCGATGGCATTTTTATTGCTGTTGGCAGATTTGCCGATACCGGTTGGCTACAAGGGCTTGTGGAAACTGATAAAAATGGCTATATTGTTGTTGATGAGCGCAAGCGAACCAATGTGGCAGGCATATATGCTGGTGGCGATTGCACAAACACCAAATTGCGCCAACTTGTAACGGCTTCTGCCGATGGAGCGATTGCGGCAACTAATGCGTACGAGTATGCCAAAACAATTAAAATAGATTAAATTTTTATTGTTTTTATCAAAAAATGGGGCTATTATAAACAAAATTTTGATGTATTTATGTGTCAATAGGATAAAAAATCAAGCAAATTGCTTTTGTAGGCTTAGCCGATTAGGCTAAATAAAAGCTTAGTGCTTTTGCCGAATCTAATTAATTATTTCCCTAAATATATCGAGATTTTTGAGTAAACTAACTTGAACTAAATTATAGAAAAATTATAAAAGGCTATAAATGTATAATCATTTAATAGCCTTTTTCTTTTATTTATTTAATTTAATTGTACAAAAATTTTTAAAATATAAATGTTATGTTTACAATGCTAACTTTTTAATGTATTTGTATTAAAATTTTTCAATTCAAATGGAATTTTATAATTAAGTTTATTTTTATAAGTGGTTAACAAAAACAACAAAAGCGAATTTGACAACTTTTGATAAATTTGTTATACTTTTATTAAATTTGATATTTTTCAAGAGAGGTAAAGAATGTATAAAATATTGGATGATGATTATTTAATTGTTAAATTGCAAAATTATGAGGATAAATTGTATAGAATTGAGGCTACCGAGGATTATAACGGTGTCAAAAAGGGCGAAAAGGGCGGATATATCTCTTTGAATGCAAGGATGGAACAAAATTGTTGGATAGGTAGCGGGGTTAAAGTGCTTGCTAATACGCATATCAAAAATCAATCATATTTGGAAGGTGAGGTTAAAACTTATAATTCTATATTAAAAGGCGTTAAAATAAGCTCAAACTCAAGCGTTGATATTTTAGATTCTGCGTTAAAATATGTGACATTAAGTGGAGATTTATATATTCAAAACAGCGTTATAGGTGCGGAACAAAATATAGCAATTTCTGGAAATGCTAGAATTATAGCATCCAGAATTATGCTTGAGGATATATTAGATGCAAGCGTAGAGTTCTTTAATCCAACAAAAAATAATATGCCAATACTAATGGATAAAAGGTATTTAACATTGCAACGCCCGCTTGCACTAGTTATATTAGATAAGGTATATCAATTTCAAATACCCGCACAGGTCACTCAAAAAAAGAATGAGGAACTTAAAAAATTCGATATTCAAAAGGCTTAAATTTATTGGCTTTTATTGTGTGGAGTAGTTGCCTGTATATAAAAATTGTCAGTACAATGATAAGGTAAGCTACACGCATTTGATTAATGATTTTGAGTGCACATAATGCGCCTTTTTAAGCAATAAATTAGTATACAAAATAAATTAATTATGATCAAAGCAAATACAGTCATTTATAGGGGTGTGCAAGCACATACTTATTTATGTGCGTTGAAAAGCCATATGTGGATGTAAGGGCACTTTCTGTAAGCTTGCGCAAAAGAAAAAGGTTATTATAGTAAGGAATAGAATTTATGAAATACATTTTGTATTATGACTCTAATTATTTAGATTTAGTAAAGTACGAACTGGGCAAATTTTGCGTGCTCGACGATGGGGTTGGGCTTTACGATACGCAAACTTGTGATATATGTGCGAATACTTCTAATATCACGCAAAACTTAAATAAAATTTTTTTATCTTTTCTTGATTTAATAAATAAACAAGATAGTGATATAGAAGGCGTGATTAAAAATTCAATTTTTACTAGGTTTTATCATAGAGTAGATTTTGGATGCAATGCTATTGAATACGATTTATTAAAAAAATATTTGCAAAGTTATAAAATTGGCACAAAAGTTGCCGTACGGGTTGTATACGGCAAAAATAGTAAATTTAAGGGGCTAACGCAAGAAATTGTAAGCTATATTGAAAGTTTGGGGTACTATAGTGATGTAAAACAGCCACAAATAGTCCTTTCAATTTTTGCAAAAGATAAGATTTATGGGGCTTTTGATGCAAAAGAAAATTTGCAATCTAACTATAGGGCAGGCGCCCCTCATTATGCGCAAAATGATGAGATATCAAGAGCCGAGTTCAAACTGTATGAGGCCATAGAAAGATTTAATATTAAAACATCTAATATAAAAACTGCCCTTGATTTGGGCGCAAGCCCTGGGGGATGGACTCAAGCACTTGCTACTATGGGGCTTAAAGTAGATGCAGTTGACCCCGCAAATTTAGATGAAAGGGTACTAAAATTAACTAATATCAAACACTACAAAATGTCATCGCAAGATTATATTAAGGTTGCAAAAAATAGATACGATTTAGTAGTAAACGATATGAAAATGTTTGGGGATAAGTCCGCACACATAGTCTGCAACTGTGCAAATTTGCTCAATAAATCTGCCTATTTAATTATGACGATAAAACTTGCAAAAGTTGATATCTATAAGCAAATACTAAATGCCTTGCGCGTATTAAATACTAAATTTAGCATAATGAGCGTAAAAAAACTTTTTCATAACAGGCAAGAAGTAACAGTGTTTGCACAACTAAAAAGCGAATAGATTATTTGCTGGGAGGAATTTTCGGTTTATCCGATTAGGGTACTTTATTTCATGTAAGAAATGTACGATCACCTACAACCCCATAGGGGAGATGGTGCACTAAATTCTTTGTAAAGTTATAGTTTATGTATTGGGTAGGAGCAGGTGTACATAGAATTTTTTTATCCTTAGCCTATTTTTGCAGGGAGCACCAATATAAGCCTTTGGGCTATACGCTAAAGTTTTGTTTAGGACTTAAAACAATTCTTGTCTTAAGCAAAATCTATAATGCTCTTGAATAGTTACGGTGGGGCACTGTATTTGCTTGAGTGTAATAAATTTTACAAAATTACAAATAATAAAAAAATAAAGTTGCTCAAATAGTTTTGTTTTTAGATAAAGTGTGCTATAATATAGAAAATTTTATTAAGGAGAAAATATAAATGGAAGAACTGGAAGTTAGTATTGATGAGATAAAGGCTGCCTTGGCAGAGATTG
>CALVJT010000007.1 GCA_944332315.1 uncultured Clostridia bacterium | reverse complement strand
GTCTTAATTCTTCCGGTAGCATTTTTAACAGCCCCTTATTTATCCACCTATAAGTGGTAGTTACTGATACCATATCAATTGGAATATTCTTTATCTTACATCTATTCACAATTTGTTCCGGTGACCATTTGCGTTGTAAGCAGCTGTTTAACACATTAAGCAAGATAGAATTGTGAAACTTGTTATTGGTTGGTCTATTAGTTTTTCTAAAAGTGGCATAGGTTTGAGCTTTAACAGGTGAATAAACCCCACCATTACTATTTCTTTTAATTTCCCTGCTAACGCTAGAAGGTGATTTTCCTAAAATTTTAGCAATTTGTCTAATAGAATTTGATTTATTGAGTAAATCTGCTATACAAATTCTATCATATATGGTAAAATGTTTGTGATGAATCATAATCAATCTCCTTTATAGTTTTTAGACAAAACAATTATACCACAGATTGATTACGGTTCATCTCTTTTTTATTTTGGGTGTTGCATTTACTATGATAATCCATCATACAAAATACTCCAACGGGCAGAAAAACTACCGGCTAAGACATTAGTTGTGATTTTAATTAAATAAATTATGGTTTAACTAATTTTCAATTTTTTTATCATTTTCATTTCTTTTAGACTTTTTCCGTTTGCAAAACTCGTATATAACAAAAAAGATGATGTACAACACCGCGAACAATACTGCCAGCAACCACACTGTCAGTGGAGTACCAGAGATTACGGGATAAATTATAAAAAATGCATCATAGGAATCTAATACAAATATTTCAAATGTGCCTAGAGTTATACATGCCATAAAACTTATAACTAAACTGCCCCATCTTTTATAATCTGGCTTAAAATATCCAAACATCAGCAACAGGATGCAAATATAAATTCCAACACTATGGAATAGCAGTGCTGATAGCGATTTTGTATCAAAAATAGTTGTACTATATTCTATAAAATTAGGATAAATAAGTGTCAATACTCCACCAACAATATTTATATAAAACGCAAAATGCATCACTGCATTATCCTTTTTTCCAAATAAACAAACTAGCGCCAAAGCAAATGAGCTTACACAGCAAAATGAATCAAGAAAAACTTCAGTCCAATCTCCTTCAATCACAATTTTAGTAATTCTATTCCAAACAACAAGCGCTAATAGTAAGCCTGCCACTACTTTAATTGTAATATCTTTACCCTTTTCACTTTTCACATACTTTTTTATTAAAATTATGCTTATTATAGACATCACTATAATAACAGCCAAAAAGACAAAGTGCTCTATTCCAAAAACTTTTAACATTTTTACACCAATACTTGATAAATTTAATACTTATATTAATAATTCTAGCAGTTATACTGTGTTTTATAGATAATTTTATTTAATATTTTATAATTATATCAAATATGAATTATAAAAATTGAAAAACCGTGACCACACCCATATTGTGCACAATGTAATTAAACAAATATCTTTTACTAAAGGCTATCCCTTAAAGAACGCAAGTTTTCGGCATTCAGCACATTACTATCAATTTCGACAAATGCAACATCTAAAAAATTTTTAAGGTATGCATTTGATTCGTAAAACTCATTAGAACAAGTTGTTATAACTGTAAACGAACCAGCATCCTCAAAGTTTCGCGAAAGCCCATATAAATTTTTGATAGATTCACACTTATCACTCTCGTTCATATTAAGATTATCATACAAGTGGTCAAGGTCAAAAACAACAAATATCACGCGCTTACCGAGTTCCGCCAATCGTTTACTATGATCAACAGCTAGCTTATAAGTAAAGAATTGAGTATCATAATTATCCGAAAATAAACTAAAGAAAAGTTCTATGTTTTTATATTCATTAAGCTTATTTACTATATCAGGAGTAAGATTTAATGCGAGCAAAACTATGCTTTCGCAGTAGTTGTGTATATTTGTGAGGTTACCTAGTACATTTTTGAGAATTTTGAATTTTTCTCCGCAAAACAACACTCTATCGCCATAAAACACAGTTCCATTAGCACAACTAAAATATCTTGATTTATCAAAGCAAACTTTTTTATTTTCAAATTGTTCAACATTACTATTTTTGGTTGTTTGCCCTTCCACTTCTACAAAATTTGTTACAATAGGTAATTCGTTTTGATTGCGGACAAGTACTTCGGCTTTTACATAATTTCCTGAGCGCACATTTTTTTTGTTTACAAATTTAGATGGCGTCCACGCTATACACTCCACTGCAACGGGGTTATCGTACCTTACAATGTAAAAATCGTTTTCTTGTGTTTCTACAAGATAGCCCTTTACATATGATGTTTGCGGAGCTTTACCTTCAAACTGAGAATCATTAAACACAAGGCTACTATTAAAACTGGAAGTCAAGCATCTAATCGAGCCAAAAGGTTTATTTAATACATCTTTAACCGGTCTACCCATTCTTATTTGCGGAAAATACGATGCTTCATCACCATTTTGTATAGCTAAAATATGATTTATAAGTTCTTCTTTTTTTTTGCTAGTAGGAGCCTTTACGCCTACTTGATGAGCAATCATTCTTAATTGATAAATACTGCAATTTTGCAAAAACTCCTCTTTGTATTCCACACTTCCCTCCTATGAATATTATACCTAATATTTTTAATAATATTAGTGTCGAATTTAGTAAAAAAATATCGAAAATTGTCATATTTTAGCAAATTTTGTTATAGTAAATAATTTTATGTTATATTGTATCATAAATTGTAATTTTTTGCAAATGCATACACACAATTACAACAAAATCAAGTAAATGACTTGACACTGTTTAACAATTTTAGTATACTTAATTTTATATAGAGGTGCAAAAATGGGTTGTATTTTTAAGATTATAGTAGGGGCGCTTTTTGTAGGATTAATTGTTTATTTAGTTGTAACATTGTGGTAGCGTATGAAAAAAAGTTTTTTAACTTGTGGCGGTATGCTTATTGTATTTATTATTATAGCCATTGTTGGTATAGTACTAGGTGTACGCGCACTTAATGATGCACTGCAAGAATCTTTGCTACAAGAGCTTGGTTTTAGCAACGAAGCAGAGTATAATGACTTTGTAGATATAATGAATAGGCCATTTGATGAAACACCATTTTATCAAGATACCTATTTAGAATCAGATATAGAATATGTAACCAACCAACTAAACACAAACATAGAACTACAAGATGGCTCCACACTATTTTACGAAAACGGATACATAAATATAGGAGCATTGGATATTGAAAATAATACTACTATACTAAACCCAATGCAATTTACATCAAAACAGTACGCATATTTTAATTCACTTTTATTTCAATCATTGTTTGCAGATGCCAATACCGAACAAAATGAACTGATAGATATCAGCGTACTAAACTTTAGTTTAATATCGCAAACATCCCACAACATTCTATTTAGTCTAAACACTGCCCAATTAAAACAAGAACTAGGCAATTTTGGAGAGGCACTGCCCAATAGGTTGTATATTAACCTAAACTATGATATAATAACGCTGAGCGATGGAAGTTATCAAACCACCAACGAAAGTATACACTTTAATGCTTTGGACGAAACTTACAATAACAAGTGCATCAATTTTTTCCGTGGAGTATTGCAGGCGCACCCAGCAAGCGTATTTGCCGATATATTTATTGCACTTGTGAATAGCTTTGATAACTCAACCCATACAAAAACTATTTTTAACGAAAGCACAATTACGGTAGGAGGCATACAATGAATTTTAATGGCATAGATTTAGACAACATGTATGCCAATTTTTACGAAAATGCGAAAGGACTTGGCAATTCTAAGCAGGGCGAAGGACAAAACGAAGTTCAAAAGATGAAAAATAACCCTATGACAAACAAGTCAGGTCGCAGTGGTGGCAAAGGTTCAAAAAAGGCTGGTGGAGGTAAAAAAGCTAGTGGCGCATCCGCAAACGGTGGTAAATCAGGCGGTGGAAGCACAGCGGGGAGCTCTAGTAGTACTTCAAGCTCTGGCAGTTCAAGTTCTAACAAAGAAGTTGATAAAGGCGGTAAGTACGATACCACAAAAGCACTATTAAATAAGTTTAAGTTTAGAGCACAAAAAAATACCGAGGAGGAAGCAAAGGCAGAGGCAGAAGCCAACCGTTGCGACCCCTGCAATGAATTTAAGGTTGGCAACGGCCTTGACTTAGGTTGTGTAGATTGGGGCAAGTGTGCGTACTTTAAGCCCTGTGTAAAAAAGTTCCCGTACCCGTGTAGCTGTATGGCATATTTGTGTTTTGGCGTAACCTTTGTAGGCGGACTTTTAAGCAGTATTATTCTATTTTAAGATTTAGACAATTATTTTTAATTGTCTTTTTTTTGAATTTTATAAAAAAAGTGTGGTGTTAGATAATTAAAAATTCATACATATTTGCAACTTATCCACAAACCAAATTAAAATGTTGAAAATAAAAACTAAAATAAATTTATGCAATTTATTTGTGCATTAAATATTTATTCTACCCTTTATTAATCTATATAAAATAAAAAAGCACAAATATTGTGCTTTTTACTGTTGCTTATCATTTGGGCGGATAGTCAAATACCTATAAGGTTCCACACCAAAAGATTCGGCAATAACTTCAGGTCTATCCTGTAAAAAATCATGAATAAGGTGCCTTTCGTAAGAATTCATGGGTTCCATTCTTATGGTACGCCCCTCACCTATAGCCTGGTCAGCACAACGGGTGGCCTCCTTAAAAAGTTGCTCTTTTCTGCGCTCCTCGTAGTTTCCAACATTTACTATAAGGCGCTTATCAAACTCCCTATTGTGCTGATGTTCGATGGCATTCAGCAAGGTTTGCAGTGCATTTACAATTTCAGTTTTGCCTAATTTTTCACTGCCATCACCCTTTATTTGTAGTACAAAAACTTTTTTTTGCTCACGCTCTTGTATTTCAAGATTATTAATATACTTATCCAGCGCCCTTTTCAAAAAGTATGCAACGTATGTCCTGTACTCGCCATTTACTATCGCACTTTGGTTGCTGGGTTCTACTGCACTTTCAACTAAGTTTGTACTTGTGTTATCTACTTCGCCTTGAATACTTGCCGTTGGTAAACTTTCATCTGTCCCTTCTAAAATAGGTTCGATAAGTTTTACACGCACTTTGGCTTTTTTGAACATTCCCCCCTCACAAAGTATTTCTACATTTACTTTGTCTATGCTAGAATTCAAATCGAGCAACGCATTGTTTACCGCTTCCTCGACACTCTTGCCTACTGCTTCCACTTCTCTTTCCATAACCGCCTCTACAAATTAAATTTATTGTCTTACATAATCAGGCTTTTTGACCTGAGTTTTTTTGTTGTTATCGGGTTTTGCAAAATCATCTTTTTTCTTATTCAAAATCAACCCTATTACAAAGTTGATTATAGCACCGCACGCAGATGTCGTTACAACATACAAGGCAAAAGCTGCACTGTAACCCCATGTAATAAATAGCATAACTATTGGTAAAACCCACATCAAAACTTTTTGAGCAATAGCACCTTGTGGTTGAGTACTCGGCTTTTCGCGTTCACCTTTAGCAGATACAATACGCCCTTGATCCTCAGGCTTTTTATCTTTTTTACCTTTTTTAGCAACATGATTGCTTAGCCACAGTGATATAAATGTTACTACAGCAGAAAGTATGATTAAAACATAGTAGCCGTTATTATTGCCTACACTCTCTCGCAGTGGCGTCATAACCTGTTCGTATTCAGCTTTTAACTGCTCATAGTTTTCATCATTCGAACTTATGCCCTCCGCATTAGCATACTCCTCAAAAGTGGCAATAGGGCTGACCGTTCTATCAGGACGCCATATGTTTTCTATCCATAAAAAACTTGTTTTAATTTCATTATATTTATCTAAAACAGCCTGATTTCTTGCAAGTTCAAATTCCTCTTGTGTTTGACCATCAACTTGCTGGACACTATCGTATGTGGCTTTAAGTTCATTATACTGTTGTTCCACAGCGTTTCTTGATATATTATTCATTCCAAAAAACAGTGTTATAAATACAAATACCGTGATAGCCATATATAGTAGCATTATTCCACATGAACCAAACATCCCAACATTTTCGCGTTTATAAAGTTCCATAGTTTTTTGGTTCAATGTATTTTTATCATCTTTGTACTTTTCTTGCAATTTTTCTAGTTGAGGTCTTATTCTTTCTTGTTGAGCTTGCATTTTTGCAGTGGAGCGCCTTTGAAAATAATCTAAAGGCAACATAAGCAATTTTATAATTACAGTTATAAGAACAACTGTCCATCCATAATCACCTATAAAACCATAGAACCACCTTATTATATCCTCCCACACGCCAAGGCCTTGTGGAATTTGTAAGGCTGAAGCAAGTAGACTATTTACTATATTAACCATTTACAATCTCCTTTAATATTGTCCGGCACAGGATCCACGCAACTGGCATGCTTTGGTGTACAACGCAAAATTCGCCTAAGCCCCAAGTATGACCCCTTTATTACGCCAAATGATTTGATTGCTTTTAGAGTGTATGTCGAACAAGTGGGTAGATATATGCACGCATGTGGCAACAGTGGAGATATACAGTACTTATAAAAATATATCAAACCTTCTGCAATCCACTTGAAAGGCAACAAAATTATATCTAAAAAATTCATTCTTTCACCTTATTAAACAATGCAAAAACGCTATCCTTTAACTCGGTATAACTCATATGTTCTATATTGGGGCGCGCCACAAAAATATAATTCTTTTTTTCTAGCGTATTGCAAACTGTGTAATCATATATAGCACTGCGAATACGGCGCTTAACTTTATTCCTTATAACAGCACTACCAATTTTATTGCTTATGCTTATACCAAATCGGCTGTAAGGTAAATATGCCTTAGTAGCAATTAAAGTCAAACACCTATTGCTGTAGCGCTTGCCGTTGCGAAACATATAATTAAATTCTTTAATCTTTTTAATTCTGTATCTCTTTTTCAACATACAGATACCCTCGTCTTTTAATAAAAAATGCTCACTATTAATATAATGAGCAATTTATTATACAGTTAGTTTTGCTCTGCCACGCGCTCTGCGTCTTTTTAATACGCGTCTACCTGCTGTAGTCTGCATTCTTTGACGGAAACCGTGAACTTTATTTCTATGTTTCTTTTTAGGTTGATAAGTTCTTTTCATAACAAACTCTCCTTTTACAAATTATATAATTTTTAAGTTCTTATATTATATAGTAAATTGATATTTTTGTCAAGGTATTTACTTATCTTTTTAAATTTTCTACCTATTTATTATAAATATCTAATTGTATTTATTATATTTGTACAAAATGTAATATTTGCTAAATCTTATTTGATTAAGATAAATCACAGACCTATTTGTATTATAAACTCATTCTTAAAACGCCTTGTTTATTTAACCACAAAATATATTCTTATTAAAGGGAAATTTATCAAAAAATGCTATGCTACCTTTTGCAAGGTAAAGACAAAGCAATTATAAAGTAAAAACTCAAAAAAAGTTTGAGCATTCTCACATAAACGCAAAGTAAATATATACCTAAAATAAATATAACATTGTGCAAATACTCGGTTAATCACAAAATAAAAGAATATGCCTAACTACAACAAAAATATAATGCTAAAATGCAAAAATAGTTAGTTATATTATATAAAAATAATAGTTATATGCATTTTTTAGTAAACAATGCTAAAAACTACCAAAAATAAAAAAAATACTTTTAGGCAGTGTTTTTAAGGATAAATGTATCCTAAATTTTTATAAGTACTTATCCACATTTCCACATCTTATTTGCACATTTTTATTGTTTGCATTTACTCACAACATAATTTTTAAGCATCAAACAATTATGTAAATATGCTACACATTAATAAAAAAATCAATAAAATTTTTAGGCAAAATTTTTATTGTGCAATCATTTCAAATAAGCATAGCATAATACATTAATGCTATAGATGTTTTCTACTATAAATAAACCAACAAATAATTTTTTATACAAAAAAACTCAAACAAAAAGTTTGAGTTTCAGATTGTAGACAAATTAAATTCTAGGGGATATTCCATCCCCTAGAACCCTAGTCCAAGGGCTCTCGCCCTTGACTCGTGATCAAAAAACAACAAAAAATATGTTTTTGTGTACAAAACACAATAATATTTTGCTTTTTGCTTTCGCAAAAAGTAAATTACAAATTTTATTGCGTCTTCTATTTATAGTTTGTCTACAGCCTAAAACTCAAACAACAAGTTTGAGAGATTTTTAAGTAAGTAGAGTTTAGATTAATAACAATCTATACCTCTGTTAAAAAACTTGCGGTCAAGAATGTAAGTTAATAATTACATCCAAAACTTTACCAGTATATCTAAAAACACACTTTGTACAAAATATTTACTCAATAAATTTTTTGATGTAATACTTTATACTTATCAAATTTAATTTATAATTCTCACAGGGAGAATGAGGAACAAAAATTCATCACCTTCACACGGACGCACTATGCAAGGTGCAATAGCTGTGGTAAAGTTCAAGTTTATAAACTCGTCATTTATCACTTTTAAGCACTCGATAAAATATCTCGAATTAAATGCCGTTACTAAGTCAGCTCCATTCAAAGAAATTGTGACATTTTCGTGAATATTTCCTATTTCACTGTTGCTGGATATACCTAAAGTTTTATCTTTAATTTCAAATTTTGCAATATTATTCCTTTCCACTCTAGCAAGCAGACTAGTTCTATCTAGTGCTTCCTCTAGCTGACGTTTGTTTACAGTAGCAACTGTAGTAAAATCACCTTGAGTAATTAAATTTTTGTAATTTATAAACTCACCATCTAGTAATCTTGAAATTATAACAGCTTCATCCTGCTCAATCATCACAAACTGCTTTTGAAAGTAAACTTTTATAGATTCCTCTTTATCGTCCAATACCTTTGTAATTTCGCTCAAACTTTTTGCAGGTACAACAAAATTTGTGACTTCGGTGGAGTGAATTATATCTTTTTTTACAACGCTCATTCTATAGCCATCCAGTGCAACCACTGTCAAATTTTGTTCGCCGACCTCAAAGTAACACCCCTTAAACAGTGGGCGTGCATCGTCTAGCGAAA
Source organism: uncultured Clostridia bacterium (assembly GCA_944332315.1). Lineage (GTDB taxonomy): Bacteria > Bacillota > Clostridia > Christensenellales > UBA1242 > CAKVOD01. Next base: position 3,722 of record CALVJT010000007.1, on the reverse strand, counting down.
CTGAGAATATTGTTTTGTTTATGGCATCTACAAACTGCGCCTTGTCAATTTCAAAGTACTGGTCGTTGCTAATTTTTTGTATATTAGGGAACTCGTCTGGGTTAAGGCACTGCATAAAACCTTCACTATCAGTATATGAAAGTTTAAGCTGATTATTCTCATTTGTTTCCAATGTTATTTGCTCGTTAGTAAGTTTGCGCACATACTCACTAAAGAACTTTCCAGGAACCACTACCATACCCTCAAGCTTTACATCAGCTTTAATGGTAGTTTCAATCATAAGTTCCAAATCTGTAGCACTTAAACGCAAGCTTTCGTTTTCTGCTACAAGTTTAATTCCTTCCAAAATAGGGTTAGTTGTTTTAGTTGCTGTAGCCTTAATAACCTTAAGAACTGCATCAGCAAGGTCTAACCCATCACACACTAGTTTCATAGTAGTCCTCGCTTTTTGTACCAACATTTTAGCACACTTTAACTTTTGTGTAAAGCGAATTCACACATTTTTTTCGACATTTTTTTACATTTCCGAGCGCGATATCAAGAATTAAAATTTTTATTTTTTTGTATATTAATCGGTAATATTATTGTGTGTGCAAATGTGGATAACTTTTTATTTTATTCAAGATATAGTATATTTAGTACAATTTTGAATATTTATGACACAATATGTAGATTTACATATTGTGGATAACTATGTTAATAAGTTGTCGATTTATGCACTTTTTGTAAACATCTATATGTTATAGTATGTGTATAACTACATTTATCGTATTTATGGTATCAAATCTTTTGCTCAAAATTTTGTATACTTTTCACAAACTTAAAAATTTTAAGATGTGTAATTGTTGATAATTCCACAAAACAAATTGTGTAAATGTGGATAACTTAAAAATGTACTTACATATTGTCATATAAAAATTAAAAGCCTCTTACTTTTTTGGCAAATATCATTTGTAAACTTAGTTTTTAGTGTAATGATGCGTAAAGTATATAGGTTTCTACAATATAATTTTCATATATGGTAAAAAAAACTTGTGCACAGCACAAGTAAGAATAAATTATTCGCTTAGCATAGCTTTAAGGTCATTCACGGCTACGCTTACACTAGATTTAGTTTTTGCAAGTTCCTCAATTTTATCGCGTGAGTGTATTATCGTTGTATGGTCGCGTCCGCCAAAAATTTCTCCGATAGCGGTTAGCGGTAGGTCCATCATTTCGGTGATAAGGTAGATGCATATTTGTCTTGCATTTGCAATTTCTTTGTTTTTGCGCTTTCCAATTAAATCGCTTTTGGTGACATTAAAGTAATCGCACACAACATTAATAATTCTTTCGGTACTCAATGATTCCTTGTTAGTTTCTAAATAATTTTTCAATGCTTCTTGCGCATCCGAAAGTGTTGCAGTGCTATTACCAAGCAAACTTGAATAAAAGATAACTTTCGACAAAAAGCCTTCCATTTCACGAATATTTGTATCTATTCGCTCCGCTATAAAGCGAATAGCATCACTTTCAATTGAATATTTTTCTATAGAAGCCTTTTTCTCTAATATAGCAATTCTGGTTTCTAGGTCTGGTTTTTGAATATCCTGTATAAGCCCGCTTGTAAACCTCGATTTAAGGCGTTCCTCTAGTGCCGAAATTTCTCTTGGTGGTCTATCACTGGATATAATAATCTGCTTATTTTTTTGATAAAGGTCGTTAAAAGTATGAAAAAATTCCTCTTGCAATGCTTTTTTTTCGGAAATAAACTGTATATCGTCTATCATAAGAACATCTACATTGCGGTACTTATCTCTAAAGTTGGTTATAATTGTATCATTTGTGGAATTAAATTTTAATGCATAAACATAGTCATTTATAAAGTTTTCGCATGTCACATAAACAATCTTTTTATCTTTTGAGTACTCTTTTATGTAATTGCCTATAGCATGCAATAGGTGTGTTTTACCTAGCCCTACTCCCCCATATATGAATAGAGGATTAAATCGCGTTGCAGGATTTTCTGCTACTGCTCTACACGCGGTATATACAAATTGGTTGCTTTTGCCTACCACGAAATTATCAAAGGTGTATTTTGAATTAAAAGATTCTAGGTCAGTTTTGTTGTTTACTTGAGTAAGATCCTCCTCCTCAAAAGGTTTATTGTACTTTAGGTACTCTTCCTTTTCCTCTGGCGAAAATACTTCAAAGTCCATAATGTAATCAAACTCGGATGTAATAGCATTTTTAAGAGCATCCTTAAAATTTTTAAGTATTTGATTTTTTGAAACCAAGCTCGGCGCTCCTAAAATTAAACTGCTGTCCTTTATATCCACAATTTCGAGTGGTTTTAGCCATAAATCAAAACTTACCGCTGACATATTTGTAGCTACTTTGGTAAGTACATTTTCCCATTTTTTTGATATATTCATTTCCATAATTTTGCCCTATATTTCCTTAAAATAATTATACTGCTTTTATCCCTAAAAGTCAAGTATGTAGGTAACTTCAAGGGGGTATAGAATCAAACATCACTTGCTATATAGTACTATTCATTTGCTGGTAAAACTAAAATATAAAATTTGTGCAAAAAATTTGGTTTAAGTTGCAATAATTTAATTTTTTTCAATTAATCTAAAGATGTAAATATATTTTTTCAGCGCAAACAATGCCATCAATAGCGCTTGTCATAATACCTCCAGCAAAGCCTGCTCCTTCACCTATAGGGTAAATTCCTGCAATATTACATTGCCCGCTTTCATCGCGTGTAATTTGTATTGGACAACTTGTGCGACTTTCAATAGCAGTCAAAATACAATTGCCATCTGCAAAATGAGGTATCTTTTTATTGAATATAGGTAATGCCTGTCTTATTGCATCCACTACAAAATTTGGCAAACATTTTGTTATATCGCAAAAAGTAACATTTGGCTTGTAGGTTGGAAAAATTGGTACCTTATTAATTTTTCTATCAAACCAAAATTTTGGTAAAAAACTTAAAAAAAGTGTGTTTTTTTGTAAAAAAATAGCCTTTTTTAGTATTTTTTTAATATTTTTATTAATTTTTAGCATAAAATTTTTAACTCTCATGCAAGGCGCATTGTAGTTTTTCCCTGCAATTTCAAATGCTAACTTTTCATAACGGCGCTGGTAGTATAGCCCATCCAGCGCGCTGTTCTTTATAAAATCATCAGGCCTAACATTTACTAGTACCGCAGAGTTTGCATTATCTAAATCTCGCTTAAAATTACTCATTCCGTTAGTTACAATCGTGCCTTCCTCACTGCTGGACGCAATTACTTCTCCCCCAGGACACATACAAAATGTAAAAACACTTCTACCATTATCTAAATGAGTTACAAGTTTATAATCTGCACTGCCAAGATACTTTGCGCTTTCACCGTACTGCGATTGATTAATTAATTTTTGATTTTGTTCGATGCGTACACCCATCGCAAATGGTTTTGGCTCCATTTTTATGCCTTTACTATGTAGCATTTCAAAAGTGTCTATAGCACTATGACCTAATGCTAGCACTAAATGATTTGTTTTAATAGCATCAATTTTGGATGTCAAAACATTTTGTATTTTTGCGCCTACAACTTTGCCATTTTGTGTTAAAATATCCGTTAATTTAGTATTAAAAAGAATTTTTCCGCCATTTTTTATGATTTTTTGTCTTAAACTTTTGAGTACGCTAGGCAAATTATCGCTTCCTATATGTGGTTTAGATTTATAAT
>CALVJT010000006.1 GCA_944332315.1 uncultured Clostridia bacterium | reverse complement strand
GCCTAACGGCGGTAGCGGTAGCGATAAAACAATACAAGTAACATATGGCAAAGTGGCTCCAACAGTAACCATCCCTACTAGAACAGGTTATACATTTACCGGATACTATACTTCAGCTAGTAGTGGGGATCAATATATAAACGCGAACGGGGTTGGTAATAGAAATTACGATATGAATGCCAATGATATTTGGTATGCCCATTGGGAGGCAAACCAATATCAAGTAAGGTTCAATCGTAATGGCGGAAGTGGTAGCATGTCCGACCAAACATTTACTTACGGACGTTCACAAGGACTTTCTGCCAATCGATTTACTCGTAGTGGGTATGAATTTTTAGGTTGGGCTACTAGTTCATATAGCAATACAGTTAGATATACAAATGGCCAGTCAGTAAAAAATTTGACTACTGAAGCTGATGATGTAATTACCCTATACGCTGTGTGGGGAATACCATCAATCACCATAACATTGCGTGCACCAGAGGCAGATGAAAATGCTCGGTATTGGAATTATATTTCTGGTTGGGACTACAGCGGTAAGACTGCTAGTGCAGATATTGACGATAGTTCAACGCTATCTCAAAATGGATATTCTCTACCAGAACCAAGTAGAGAGGGGTACTATTTTGAATACTGGATGACTGGTTCGGGCAGTCGAGTATATTCTAGTACTGTATTTTATAACGATACAACGTTATATGCCGAATGGACTGCTAAAACATCAAATATCTATTTTGACCCTGGAGAGGGCTCTGGCGGTACGAAATCTACAGAAGCAACCTATGGCAGTTCAATGCCAAGGATTAATGTGCCTAGCCGTACGCACTACACCTTTGAGGGGTACTATACAGGAAGGAATGGTAGTGGAACAAAGTACTACAATTCATCTGGAACATCCTATCAATCATGGGGAGAGGATGTTGCTAGCGATACCCTTTATGCTAATTGGACCCCAGCAAACATAACAGTATCGTTTAATACCAACGGCGGTAGTTATGTTGCGCCAACAACGGTTAGATTGGATAGCACATTTGGCTCTCTTACAAAGCCGGCTAGAGAGGGCTGGGGGTTCGTAAACTGGCACTATGATAGTTCACTTTCGTCATCTAGCGTTGTTACAAGTTCTACCGTTTTAAGAGTATCAATGCTACCATCCACGGCAAATTCTATAACACTATATGCCGAGTGGAAAACATTAAGTTATAATTTAACCTTGCAGGCAAACGAGGCCGATTTTGATGCTTCGCAGTGGACGGGGATGAATGGTTGGACGGCTTCCAACAAAACGGCATATCAGCACTTTGATTATGGAGATATCATAAGCAGTATGCCTACGCCAACGCGCTCGGGCTACGAGTTTGATGGTTGGTACACAAGCAGTTCTGGTGGCACGCGCTACGATGTGGGCAGTTTAGTGCGTTTTCCTAGCGCAACTACGCTATATGCGCATTGGCGAGAAATAGATTATACACTAACTATAAACTTTAATGGCGGTACATATAACAACAGCACTAACAGTATAACTATTGTTGGCAATATCAACGAGCAAATAACCTTGCCAACTACCACGCGTGTGGGATACCAATTTGCAAGCTGGTCTAACTCTAGCGGGGCTGGTAGCGTAAACGGCACAAGATACACATTTGGTGCGGGCAATGGCTCAGTTACAGCCAATTGGACAGCTAGAACCTATACACTTTCGTTCTACAAAAATGATGATGATGCAAAATGGGTAAGTGTAGAGGGCTTTACGCAAGTAGGTTCTGGCAACTCCGTATACTACACTAAAACTGTAACATACGATCAGGCAATAGGGCCTATGCCAACTGTAGGCAAAATAGGCTATAACCCTACTGGTTGGTACACAAGTGGCACTGGCGGAACGCAGTACAATGAATCTACTATTTATAAAAACTCAGACGATATGGCGCTGTACGCTCACTACGCCGAAAATACATATGTGCTAACAATAAATAAAGTTAATGGAGACCCACTCCAAACCGAGGAGGGCCAACCAGGTAATACATTTACTTTGCCAACTCCGCACAGAGAAGGTTATACCTTAAATACTTGGGAAATAACATCTGGTCCTGGAACTTATAAGGGTGGTATCTTTACTTTTGATAGTGGCAACACCATAATTCAGGCGAAGTGGGACCCTATCACATACTATGTAAATTACGATGGCAACGGGGCTACTGGTGGCACCGAAATGACTCGATCTGAGTTTAAGTACGGGCAATTAAGTCAATTAAAAACCAATACTTATGAGCGCAGTGGTTTTAGGTTTAGTGGTTGGAGTTTAGATGCAATGGGCAGTGGTACCATTTATGGTGATGGTAGCAATGTACTAAATCTAACATCCACTAATGGCACTGTAATAACTTTGTATGCCGTATGGCAAAGCATAATGTACGATGTCATCTACGATGCAGTGGGCGGTATAATTCAAGAAACTGGCGGATTTGATGGCGTTACGGGTAGGTCGACATCTACTGTATCCTATCAGTACAATTCTCGCATTGAGGTGCTACCTGATGTTCGGTACACAGGCTATACTTTCCTTGGGTGGTTTACTAGTGATGATGAACAAATCGAGCAAGGTTATGTTGTCACCGCTGGGGCAACATTCTATGCTCACTATGCTCCAATGCAGTTTACCGTAACTTTATATGGGCAAGGCGGAACGCTTTCGCAGGTAGATGGTTGGGATTATAGTGAAGATAACCTATCTGCATCTAGAACTATAGATTATAATTCGACTTTAGGCACTTTGCCTACTCCTAAACTTGTTGGTTCAAACTTTGTTGGATGGTTTGGAGATCCAATAGATAAAACAGATCAATTTGTATCTACAAGTTTATATACATATGTTTACAATTTAGAAATTTATGCGCACTACAATGTAAACAGACTTATGGTAGTGTTTGATGCAAACGGTGGCGAGGTTAGTACTCCAACAGTTTCGCGCGATTATGGCAGTGTTATAGGCGAATTACCTGAGCCTACGCGCGGTGGCTTTACCTTTAAGCACTGGGTATATAACACCGATACAAGCCGTGTAGCAAACGAGGATGATACTGTTACATCCGATATCACTTTGGTAGCGCAATGGGATCCAGCAGCAATAACTATCACTTTTGATGGCAACACAGGTACTTTGGTTGCGGATGAAAACTTTCCAACCGAAAGCATCCAAAACAATAGAGCAACCAAAAGTGTGTACTATGATAGCGAGTATGGAGTATTCCCGAGCGTATCGCAAGCGGGTGCAAGCTTTTTAGGGTGGTTTGACGATCGCTATGGAGATGGCAATCAGTATTTGCCAAATAGTACGGTAAAAATTACCGAAAACATCACGCTCTATGCCGTGTTTAGCCCTGAAAAGTATACCGTTACATTCAATGCAAATGGTGGCTTCTGCTCTATTTCCGAAAGAACTTATAATTATAACGAAGTTTTGGGCTACTTGCCATCAACTACCCGCGAGGGCTACACTTTGCTTGGGTGGGCTAAAGAATATAATGGTACTACATATGTTAGCGAGTATGACCCAGTTATTGAAAGTATGGTGTTATATGCATGCTGGGCACCTATAACATACACAATTGAGTTTGATGCTAACCGCGATGATGCAGTTGGCGGGCCAATGGAGCCTATCACTGCTCAGTACGGCGTAAGCGTTGTATTACCACAAAACCTATTTTCTAGCCCTACAGCAGATTTTATAGGTTGGACGCAATATAGCGATGGCTCTGGTACTATTTACCTAGATGGTCAAAATGTGGTAGATTTATCTATTGCAAACGGCAGTACTGTAGTGCTTTATGCTTTGTGGCAACAATATGAATATACCGTATCTATTGCTTCATTGGGCGGGACATTTACAGTGTTGTACGAATTTGAGCAAAGCGGCACATCGGCAAGAAAAACCTACTATCACGGCGATCAGCTTGGCACTTTGCCAGAAATTGAACTCGAGGGCTATACATTTGATGGCTATAAAGATGTTGATACAGATGAACCTGTAGATTATAGTACATATGTAACAGAGAATATGTCCTTGGAACCAATATTTACTCCAAGAACAATTACAGTTGTTTTTGATGCTGGCGATGGTACATTTGATACTGAAAACGAAAGTTTTGGCTACGAGCTTTCGAACGATTATAAAACTGCTACCATAGAAAAAGATTATGGTGATACATATGGAACGTTGCCTACTGCTACATTAACCGGATATACTGTAAATCAATATTTGCTTGACGATGAAACTCCTGTTGGAGAAATGAGAGTTGTAAGGTCGGAAGAGGATACAATTACAGTTTATGTAGAGTATGCTCCTGTATATGTTGTTGTTACATTTGATGCACGAGGCGGTAGCATTGATGTTGAAGGGCAAACTCAAAATGTTTTGACACTTTCGTTTGGCTACGAAACTGTGTATGAGGAATTGCCAACGCCTACACGACAAGGATTTACATTCTTGGGCTGGTTTACTCAACCTAATGGTGAAGGCGAGGAAATCACGGCAGCTTCCACTGTAAATTCTGTTACAAACTTCTATTTATATGCTGCGTGGAGAGCAAGCAACTACACTCTTTGGATAGACCTTAATGGTGGTACATACGATGGCGAGGATGGGCCTCAAACAGGTACAATAACAATTAGGGGCGACTATGGTCAAACTATTTGGTTTGCGGATATAACGCGCCCAGGGTATCAACTAACTGGTTTTAATGTCGGCCCAGAAAGTGCTGGACAACTTGTAAATGACCCTATTAATGGTTATGGATATTTGTTCGGCAACGACAACGCAAGCATTCAAGCTAATTGGGAGGCACAGCCTATAACTATCACGCTTAACTACGGCCCTGCGGGCGCTCAGGAACCTGCAGAAATTATTGTTTATGTGGGGCAAAAGTATTCGAGCTTGCCTGTACTTTCAAATGATGTATATGAAGGCTATACCTTTGCCGGATGGTTTAGGGAAGCAACTTTTGAAAATGTAGTTGTTGCTACCGATACTGTTATAGATACGGCTGGCACTACTTTCTATGCTAATTGGACTCAAAAAATATATACATTATCTGTAAACCTAGATGGCGGTACTGTAGATGACGAGGAGTTTACAGGCACCTACACAGGTTCTTATGATGTAGAAAACCCTACAACTATCACACTTCCACTTCCTAAGCGTGCAGGCTACGATTTTGGTGGCTGGAATGTACAACAAAACGATTACTATAAAGGCAGTGTTGATGATAGCACGGGCTCCTATGTATTTACTTTTGGTAATGGCAATGGTAGCATTATAGCTATTTGGAACGCCAATAACTACACAATTCACTTTGATGGCAACGGCGCTACAAGTGGGACTATGAGTAGTTTGGATGCGCAAGTTGGCACATACATTGATTTAACAGAAAATGGTTTTGATAGAACAGGCTACAACTTTACTGGTTGGAATACCGATAAAGATGGCAACGGCACTGCTTACCGTAATGGGACTAGTGTTGTAGATCTTACGCTCGAAAACAATGGCGAGGTTACACTATTTGCTCAGTGGCAAATAATGTCGCTCACACTCACAATAGACCCTAATGGTGGACTTTATAATGGTTCTAACAATGTAACTGCAATAATTAGAGATTATGGTTCTACTGTACCAGTACAAGCACCTACAAGGTTTGGTTATGCATTTACTGGCTACACTGCAACTATCACAGGCACGCAAACTCCTATCGAAGTTTCGCTTGTTGGTGATGAGGAAAATGGATATACATTCCTTTTCCCTGATACAAATATAACATTAACAGCTGGGTGGGAGAGAATAACCATAACTGTGACGCTTGATCCTAACGAAGGAACATGGCAAAACGTTGATGCTTTTGGAGAGGTGCAAGAGGATAATACAATTGATTTGCAAGTTCAATCGGATGGAACGTTTGGCAATTTGCCAACAGCGGCTAACCTAGTAAAAGCAGGCTACACTTTTGAGGCGTGGGTAGACCCTAATGGCTCAGAAGTTTATAGCACCAGCACTGTTTCTTGGGAAGAGAACATCACCCTAACAGCTAAATATGCTCCACAATTATATAGGCTTACTATAAATCCTAATGGCGGTAGCTATAATAATTCTACTGATGTAGTAGAGTTTACTGGAGAAGCTGGCGGAACTATAGATTTATTGACCCCAGACCGTGTAGGACACTCCTTTACTGGGTGGAATATAACATCTGGCAACGGAACGGCGAATAGAAACAGCTTTACCTTTGGGTCTCAAGATGCTGTTATCTCGGCTCAATGGGCGCCTAATGAATACACTATCTACTTTAGTAGCAATGGTGGCAATGGCACAATGGACTCTGTTAAAACAACATACGGAAGCCAAGTTATATTGCCAGCTAACACATTTACTCGTTTAGGCTATGAGTTTGCTGGTTGGAACAGTAGGGCTGATGGCACTGGTCAAAGTTATAGTGATGGCGCTAGCGTAACAAATCTAACTGATGAGGTTAATGGGCAAATTACACTTTATGCTAGGTGGAATGTCTTGACATTTACTGTAAACTTTGATGCTAACTTAGGTTCTACTAACATCAGCGTAATGGAAATTAGGTATGGCAATACTTTCGAAACTATGCCTACCGCTACTCGCGCTGGATACGAGTTCCTTGGTTGGTATACTGAGCTAGAGGAAGGCGAAAAAATTGAGAGTGATTATCAAGTTTCATCTAATATGACGCTCTATGCTCATTGGAAAGCCAATTCGTACACCATCACATTTGATGCTGGCGAGGGTACTATTATTGCCAACGAAGGCTTTGAGGGCGAGGTTGGCGGACATACAACCACAAAGCAAGTTACTTATGGCGAGCAGTATGGGGCATTGCCTAGCGTTTCGCACGGGTCAATGGCATTCCTTGGCTGGTTTACATCACCACAAGTTGGTACACAAGTGTTTAGTGATTCGCTTTTAACACTTGCAGACGATCAAACTTTGTATGCTCGCTACGATACCGAATACATCAATGTAACCTTTAACGCGCAAGGTGGCGTTTTGGAGTATTCGCAGATAAGATTGTTTGTTGGCTATCCTTATGAGTTGCCAGAAGTAGAGCGCGTTGGCTATGAGTTTGATGGATGGTATTTGCTAGACGAAAAAATTACCGAGGAAACTATTGTGACGCGTGCCGAGGATCATACACTTGTTGCGCGCTGGAACCCAATTTCGGTACAAGTTACATTTAACTTTGCTGGTGCAAGTTATGTTGATACTGTAGGCTTTGAGGGCGATGTGTATGACGATTCAGCAACCCTTACAGTATTCTACGGCGAACCATTTGGCATTTTGCCAAATATGTACAAAATAGGGCAGATGTTCGATGGCTGGTATATGGAAAATGGCAATCGAATTTACGATACATTGGATGTATCTTTGCTTGAAAACTTTACCGTAACTGCTAAATTTTCGGATATCAATTATAACCTTATAATCAACCCTAACGGGGGTACATATGATGGCGAAAGTGGCACAACTACCTTTACAAACAGTTATGGCTCAAGAATTGACTTGCTAATTCCTGAGCGTTATGGCTATGAATTTACGGGCTGGAACAACACTACAACCTATGGCTCCGTTGAAGGAAGCGTTGAGGAAGGCTTTGCGTTTATCTTTGGCGAGGGCACTACAACAATAGTAGCTCAGTGGTCACCTAAACTAATAGTTGTAACATTTGATGCTGTTGAAGGTATCATAACAAGCACAGGTATATCTGTAAGCGAGGATAGAAAAACCGGTACAAAGGCCTACGACTTTGGCGCAACTTATGGCGATTTGCCAGTTGCTCAATTAGATGGCTACCGCTTTAAGGGCTGGTTCACTGTTTCGGGCAATGGCGGAGTGCAAATGAATACAAGCAGTAGAGTTGAAATGGATGAAGATTTCAGACTTTATGCTCAGTATGAAAAAATAGAGTACACTTTGTTTGTAAACCCTAACAACGGAACATTTAACGGAACTTCGGATATCACGCAATATACAGGCAGTATAGATGCCACACAGCCTATTGCTATGCCTACAAGAACGGGCTACGAGTTTGAAGGCTGGGTACTAACCGGTGGCGGAAATATTGAAGAGGATGGCGATGCGTTCATCTACACCTTTGGCTCAAGCAACGGCACAATAACTGCTAGTTGGAAAGCCGAAACCTACTTGCTAACTTTCGATTATCAAGGCGCTGATGGTGGCAACACCGTGGCATCTAAGGATATAATTTATGGTATGCCATATGGTACATTGCCAACACCTACAAGAACTGGTTATGACTTTACAGGTTGGTATACTCAAAGCGTGGACGGCGATATTGTCTACTCTACACAACTTGTATCGCGTGCCGAAGCGCACACATTGTATGCTCATTGGGAAATTCAAAAATGGACGCTTCGTGTTATCCTTAACGGTGGCTCCATTGATGAAGGCGATAATGTTGCATATAAAGAATACTCAGGCGAGTTTGGGCAAACTATAGAATTCAATCAGCCTACAAGGTATGGATACGATTTTGATGGCTTTGACCAAAGCGGAGAGGGTACATACTCTATTCAAGGTGGTATTGTTAGCTTCGTGCTTGGCGATACCGATGTAGTACTTGTTACAAATTGGCTTGCTAAACAGGGCGTAGTTACCCTTGATGCTGGTTTAGGTATGTTTGAAAGTGGATTAAATACAACTACAATAAATGTAACCTATGGACTATCCTATGGGGCATTGCCTACTCCTACAAGAGATGGCTACAACTTTGCTGGTTGGAAACAAAATCCTAGCGATCAAGATTACATCATATCGTCTACCACAGTAAATGTAGAGGGCAATCACACTCTTTATGCTGATTGGCGCGAAAAAACCTCCACCCTAACTTTGATTTTGGATGGCGGTACGCTTGCTACCGAAGGCGGGCTAACTCAATGGGAAAGACCTTTTGGTTCTACAATTCAATTTGGTGTGCCTACTAAGGAAGGCTATGAGTTTGATACATATACCTTACTCAGCGATGATGGCGAGTTGACATCGACTGGCGAGGGCGCAAATAGAATTTATACATTTACATTTGGCTCAACTGATGCAGTCATCACTGCAACATATAGAGCACAAACCTTGAAGGTTACTTTGGATGCCGATGGCGGAACTATTCAAGGCGCCGAAGGTGATTTGGGCGAAACTGTACAAATTAGCGTTTACTTTGGCGATAGATATGATGCCATAGATGGCACTCTACCTACTGCCTATAAAGCGGGCTACACATTTGATGGCTGGCAAACATCCGATGGCAACATTGTTGTTGGTGCAACAACAGTAAGTATTTCTCAGGATCATACGCTAACCGCTAAATATACTCCTATAACATATACTTTAACTATTGACCTAAATGGCGGTACAATTGGTGGGCAAAGCACTATTGCACCTCAACAAATGCAAATAGGGCAGTCATATACATTTAGTGCAGACCCGCAAAAAACAGGATATGATTTTATTGAATTTAGGATTACTTCAGGCTCTGGTCAAATTACAAATGAAGATGGTGTTTGGAAGTTTATATTTACAGATTCCAATGCCTCTGTAGAGGCTATATATGAAGCTAGAGAATTTACCTTGACCTTTGATTTGAATGGTCACGATGTAGATATTCCTGCTTCTACTGGTTCTGATGGATGGACAGTTAATGGCAATACGGCTACAAAAACTGTAACATACGATAGTCCATACGGCGCATTGCCTGCATTGCCTAAAGATGGCAATAGCGTGTTCCTAGGTTGGTTCTTGGGACAGGATGATGGTGCCGATCAAATAACTTCTATTGTAACAGTAAAAATAGAGAATGATACAATTGTTTATGCACACTGGGGCACTAGCACCTACTTGCTCACGCTTGAGCTAGATGGCGGGGCTATCACCGTTGACGGGCAGGAGCTGACTCGCTACTCAGTGCAAGCATCGGCTACAAATCAAATTACTTTAGAGTTTGATGATGATTCGTTGCCTCATAAAGCTGGATATGACTTTATCGAATACGAAGTAGTAGAATCTGGTGGTGGAACTCTCGACCCTAATGGTGGCGATGGTAGCCAATGGACATTTACTATGGGCGAAGGCAATGCTGTAATTAGATGCGTATTTGAAGCTATAAATATTGTAGTAACACTTGATGCTAATGGCGGTACTTTTGGTACCTACAATGAAGATGAGTGGGACTATAATTCAGGTAACAAAACCTTATCAAGGACATATCAGTATGGTGGTACGCTCGGTATCTTGCCAACCGTAACGCTAAACGGCTACGAATTTAGCGGTTGGTTTATAGATGATCAACAGTACACAAATACCTATCAAATAGAGTGGCTTACAGCTCAAACCTTGGTTGCAGACTTTAGGAGCTCTAACTTTACGCTTGTAATAGACCCTAATGGTGGAACTTACGAAGGTTCTAGCACAGCAGTCGAGAAATCTTTACCTTACGGCGGAGAACCTTATACAGTATCTGATCCTATCCGAGAAGGATACACATTTGAAGGCTGGACAGAGGTTGCCAGTGTTGAAGGGCAAGGCTCTTTGGTAGATGGACAATTTACAATTGGTGCTGGTAACTATACCTTAATTGCAAGTTGGAAAGCAATTACATATACCATTGTATTTGATGCTGGTGGTGGTGAAGGTACAATGGAGCCACAAGTATTTACATACGATGTTGCAAAAGTGCTTTCGACAAACACCTTTACAAGAGAAGGGTATGTGTTTGATCGTTGGGTAGATACGCAAGGTAGATTCTACGATGATAAAGCACTTGTACAAAATTTGACTACAGTACAAGGGCAAGAGTTTAAGTTGACAGCACAGTGGTCAGGTGCAATATATAATGTTTACTACGATGCAAACAACGGTACTGCGCGTCCAATCGCAACGCAAGCGCAATATGGTAGTACATTTGGTGCACTTGCTACAGATTGGCCTACCGCAACGCGCGAGGGGTATATATTCTCTGGATGGTACACCGCAATTATTGATGGCGAACCTCAGGGTGACGAAATTACTCCAAGTACTCCGTTCAACTATACAAATGATTTAACACTTGTTGCATATTGGGTAATTGAAAAGTATACTATAACTTTACCTCAACTTGATTCTAATGCTGCTATAATAAATGTAGTAGAGGGGTACGACCCTAATGAAGTTTACTATAACAACGACTTTGCATTTAGCATCGAGGTTAAGGAAGCGTATAACGAAAGTGTACTTCAAGTATATGCTAACGATACTCCAATACTAAACATCAATGGTGTATACTATATTAATAGAGTTGCCGATAATATTATGGTTAGGGTAGAAGGGCTTACAATAAACACCTATGTTGTAACATTTAACTCCATAGATGGCTCGTATGTAGCGCCTTATACAAGCGTTCCTTACGGCAGTTTGATAGAACCGCCAGAGGATCCTACGCTATTGCACTACGATTTTGTGGCTTGGTATAAGGATAGCGCTCTTACACAAGAATTTGATTTTGCAACCGAGCGCATATATGAGGATATCACTTTGTATGCCGAGTACACAAGGGCAACTTACACTGTAACATTCTATCTCAGCGAGGAAAACCCTCAACAGTACGGGCAAGTGCAGTATGTTGCTTATATGGATACTGCAACAAGACCTACCGATCCTTATATGGAAGGCTATAATTTCTGGGGTTGGTGTTTGTATGGCTCAAGCGAATTATATAACTTTAATTCGCAAGTTACGGGCGACATAGAGTTGTATGGGCACTATATTGCTGATTCGTTTGAAATTAGATTTATGAACGGCAATAGAGTTATTACAAGACAGTACAGAGACTATGGCGAATTTGTAACACTACCAGAAGCTAATATAGTTAATATTGAGGGCTACAATCTAATTGGTTGGTATGCAGATGCTAATTTTGAACAACCATTTGATTTTGAGGGCACAACAGTAACGCAAGATATGTATATTTATGGCAAATACGAAGCAATTGTGTTTACTGTAGAGTTCTATGTTGATGGTCAGTTGCGCGCAACAAGACAAGTGGCTTATAATGGCAAGGTAATTGCACCTAACGATATTGAAGTGCCAGAGGGCAATCATATAGTTTCATGGTACTATGATAGCGATCTTACTCGTGTGTTCGACTTTAATACTACAATTGATAGAAATCTTTCTCTCTATGGTAGGTACGAACTCAATGATTTGGTAATTTCATTTGTAATAAATGGACAAACTGAATTAAGATACGCAACCTTTGGTTCAACTTTGGCGGGCTTTACATTGCCTACATTGCCTTCATTAACTGGCTACACGCAAGTGGCTCCATACTATAGCTATGTTGATAGCAACAATGTGACATGGCGTGTATACCAAGAAACTGTTGATGGAAACATTAGGTATTACTTACAAAATGCTAATGGCGAAAAAATCTACTTTGACGATTTTGTCATAACCAGCAATATGGTATTTAATGCAGTTTATACAATAAATGTCTACACTGTAACATTTATAATGCCAGATGGCACTACTGTTATTAAAACTGTGGAACACGGTGGTACTTTGACCGATGTGCCTCAAGTTGAACTAGGTTTTGGCGATAGGGTTGCCTATGACCAAAGTCTATCCAACATACAAGGCAATTTAACTGTAAATGTAAGTATAGAAAACTTTATAAAAATACCACTAATAATTGTTGGAGCAATTCTTTGCCTTGCAGTTATAGCATTAGTAGTTTACTTGAGTATTAAAGCTTATAAAAAGAAGCATAGCAGAGATAAAATTAGGGAATTGATTGATACTAAAGGCCATTGATAACAAAAAAAGCCTTTGTAAAATGTGGTTATATAGCATTTAAGTATAAATTTTATATAACTATATATACCTAAATAATAAACTATGTATAATATATCAATATTTACAATACAACAATAAATATTCAAATTGAAATAATAAAAAAATCATTCGCTAGGGGTTAGGCGAATGATTTTTTTATTTTTAACGATTCTATGAAAAATGTTGGGGGCTATCGTAATGAATAGACAAAACAATATGGATTATAGAATTTTTTTTGACTTTGTGTCAATGATGGGGGTGCAAAAATCAGTTTTTATCAGGGTCGGGCTTTAGGTAGTACCAGGTTTCGCCATCATTGCCATACAGGGGCTGGATGTAGTCTATGCGGTAGTGCACATATTCATAGCGCACCATATTTTTTAGTACTTGTCCACCGTGATATCCATGCACCACTTTTAATATTTTTACATCGTTTGGTAGGCGTTCTAATACTTCGTTGAGTTTAGCGCGTGCCTCATATTCTTTTAAGCCATGTAAATTTATTTCTACAGTTTTCGTCGGTCGTCTTGCCATATATTTCCTTTTTAACAATATGTATATTCTTTTTATATTGTAGCTACTATTAGTATTTTGCTATTAAGCGATGGGCTATAAGCAACATCATAAACTTAATTAAAAATATTTAGTAAAGTAAAATGCTCTCAGCTAAGTTTTATCTTTCTATTAGGTTTGAAAAGCAAAAATTTTAGTTATAAACTTATACAAAATCCATTATACTTATTATACTTATTTAATTTAATAGTGTTTTAAGCACTCATCAATTTATTTATAATTTATTAAGAAAATCTAAAAGAGCTTCCCTTTGCGGGGCGGTTAGTTTTTGAATGGTTTTTTGTAGAATTATGTTTGTGTTGTAATGCTCAAAATCATCAGCAAAAAACTCCTCAAAGGAACAATTGCAAACATCAAGTATTTCTTTAAGGGTACTAAAAGATGGTTCAAATCTATTTTGTTCCATTCTATTGATGTATGTTTCGTGCTTGCCTATTCTAAGGCTCAAAGCGCGTGCCGATAAATTATTTCGTTGCCTTAATTTACTAATCCTTAATATAATTTCGTCTTTATCCATATTTTCACCTTTTAATCTATTATATTGCATTTAAAATGTGTTTTAATAGATTGACAAATGTCAATATGTATGCTATTATATATATAATATAGACTATAAATCTATATTATATACAAATAAGGAGGAGATTATGACAAAAAAGGTTTGGGATTTCTTTTAGGTTTCTTTTTTGGCATATTGGGGCTTTGGGGCTTACTAAGTTGCGAAGGAAAGGAGGAAAAAGATGATTTTATAAAAGGGTGGGCTATTGCTTTTGCGATAAACATCATAATAATAGTTGTATTTTTTGTTTTTATGTTGGGCATAGTAAGTTCTATTACATATTAAGTATAGATAGTAAAGAATTGTCCATAATATAACTATGGATATAAATTGTAGAAAACTAAATTGCATACATAATAAAAAATGCGTTTGCACGGCTAAAGTAATTAATATAAGCAAAAGTTCGGAGTGTAAAAGTTATATTTTAGATAAAGGTAAGCAAGTTGAGGATCTATCTAAAATAATGTTCAGCAAAACGCCCGAATACGAAAACTTTAGGCACATCAAAAAAGCTAATATCGAGTGTATTGAGCACTGTATGTTCAATCAAAATGGTAGGTGCCTTGCAAATGGTATAATGGTGCTAGATATTAATGATAAACCCCTTTGCGGAACATATATAAAAAAAACACCTTGTAAAAAGGGGGGTAAGTAGGTATGCAATTAGAGTTGCAATTTATAAAAGTTTGCATAAAAATATTAAAAGTATATTAACTTTATTATTTTTTAGCGCACTAAATTTTTATATTAATATCTTATTGTGTATTGTGGTTCAAGCATAAACATACTAAAAGGCAAATTATCTTTTGTTCTAATTTATAAAATAAAACAAGGCTCACCAATTTTTAGGTTGAGCCTTTTGTATTCAATTTTTTATAAAGGTTTAGTATTTGTTTTTTTATAATCTATTTTGGGTAGGGAACTATTTAATAAGTTAGAATGAGTTTTTGCTGTGTTCCTTTTTGGCTTTACTTTGCGCACATACAGTTTAGATTGCACTAAACAGCTTGGATAAGCATTAATAATATCATTTATAGTTTTGTTTTGTTCTTTACAAATTTTGCGTAAAATTAGCATAGTAAGTTCGGCATCATCACAGCTTTTGTGTAGTTTGAGTTTGTTTGTAAAAATATTGTGCATTTCTGCTACTTTATCTAACGAACGCACCTGCGTGTCTTTTGAAATAATCATTTGTAGTTTTTGCACATCAAATCCGCGCATATTCAATTGCTTAAGGCCATATCTTTCACACGCAAGATTAATAAAATTAAAGTCGTTATTAATGCTAAATCCAATTAAAAAAGTATTTTTGTTTAGCAACAACTTTTTTATTCTGTCATAAAAATGTGGAAAAGGTTGTTGCTTAAAAAATGTCATATTAGGATACGAAAGTGATAATGCTGTATTGTTGCGTGGGCCTAATCTAAAACGCATCTCTGGGTTTATTAATATATCGCATTTAGATAGCATTCTAAAATTAAAAGAGGTTTGTATGTAGCCAATACTACATATATGTACGCCATCGCAACATTCTATGTCAAAAAAAGTATAGTTCATAATCCATCCTAAAGAATAAATTAAAAGCACGGGTTTAATACCGTAAAAAACAATTAATTTATTATAACACTTTTTTATTAATCAATCAACTTAAAGCGGTATAAATATTTTAGTAGGGGTGCAAATTAACTATGTGGTAGTGGGAATGTAAAACAATGCGAACCATACACTGCAAAAATGTTTTATATATTAATGGCGTAAAGTTAAATTTTAGGTACAGGTATTTTAATACTACTTAAATTGTTCAAAAAATGATAAAGGTTCAAATTTTACGCGTAGCAAAAAATTAAAAGTGTAAAAAATTTAATGTGCAGCAGAAAATTTAATATTGACAAAAACTTTGCAATATGATAAAATTACTACAAAATAAGAGAGGTTGAGTATTATGGAAATGGAAGAAGAAAACATTTTAGGAATCGGTGGCATTTATGATACTAATCCACAAGAATCGGTAAATGTAAACGAATTGACACCACAGGAAAAGCAAGAGATAAAAAAAGAAGTTCAAAATAAACAAAAGGCGCCACAAAAAAAGACGCCACAAAAGGCACCCCAAAAACCGGCACGAAAAGTTGTTCAGGTTAGCAAAGAGGAAATAGAACAATTTAAGCAAATTTTGAATTTGTTTGATGCCGAATTCGAAAATATGCCTAATTATGAACTTGTTAAAGAAGATTTGCAAAAACTTGATGGCAACTTTGAGCAAAACAAAAAATGGATTGCCGAAAACAAACAAAAAATAAAGGCGGATAAGGTTGTGCCTACCGATAAACAATGGAACGACATAACAAATCAGGCTAAAACACTGTTTGATGACGCCGATAAGCTTTTTGCAAAATACAAGGAAAACGGCATATTTGACCTTAAGCAGGAAAGCCTTGATAATATGAAGCAAATATTTTTGAACAATGAATATATGGAAAAATTTGATAGTGCTGGACTTATTAAAGAATATAGACAAGCGCGTCAAAAAGTGCAAGAGTTTTTAACTCTTAAAGAGGAAACTATAAATTTACACAATTCCGTGCAAAATAAATACAATGAAGTAAAAAAGGGCTTTAAGGAAGTCGAAGCCGAACGCAATAAACAAAAAGCAAGATTGGGCGAAAAAGCAAAAACTAAATAATATATAATGTAGTGCGATACAAAACATCATGTTAAATCGCACTATTTTTTTATAACCGTGTTGAGTTTTTAGGTTAATCAGCGTTTTTCGATCATTCACATTAATGTTTTATAGATAAAAGGTACAAACAAAATACTTATAATAAAAATACAAAAATCGGCAAGTTGAAAGGAACAACAGTACAAGATTTTTATTAGTAGTACAAAGTGTTATTAAGAAATACTTTTGACATTTTTTTGTCTGCTTGCATACATTGAAATTGGAGTACTAACTCCAAGGAGAAAATGTTATGTTTATTAATAAACAATTTGGGATACTTAATGGAGAAGGCAGTTTGCTATTTTATTGTTGTAACTGTGGTTGCGATTGTGGCTGTGGATGCAATAATATAAGGCGAATAGTAAATGGCGGTAGTGGTTCTACAGGCTCGACTGGGGCAACGGGTGCAACAGGGGCAAGTGGCCCAACGGGTCCAACTGGGCCGACAGGACCAACCGGTCCAACTGGGCCGACTGGTCCAACCGGCCCGACGGGTCCAACCGGAGCAACAGGGGCAACTGGTCCGACTGGACCTTCTACAATCACTGCTGGCGTAGCTACTACTTTGCCGGCGGGCTCTACTCCAACGGTTACAAATGTTGGAACAGATCAACTTGCGGTATTTGATTTTGGCATTCCTCAAGGCGCTACCGGCGCTACTGGTGCCACTGGCGCGCAAGGCGCAACGGGTGCACAAGGTGCAACCGGTGCAACTGGCCCAACGGGAGCAACCGGTGTAACTGGCCCGACAGGTCCAACAGGGCCGACTGGCGCTACCGGCGCAAGTGGTCCGACAGGCCCAACCGGGGCAACTGGTGTAACTGGCCCGACAGGTCCAACCGGTCCTACAGGTCCAACTGGCGATGCTGGAGCTACGGGCGCACAAGGCTTGACTGGTGATACCGGACCTACAGGCCCTACAGGAGCAACTGGTCCTACAGGAGCGGGCGATACAGGGCCAACAGGTCCAACCGGTCCTACTGGTCCAACCGGCCCAACTGGAGATACTGGAGATACTGGTGCAACCGGGCCAACAGGTGCAACGGGGCCAACCGGGCCAACAGGGCCGACTGGACCAACGGGTCCAACAGGTCCAACAGGCGATGCTGGCGCTGCAGGTGCACAAGGTTTGACTGGTGATACAGGCCCAACTGGCGCAACGGGCGCGACTGGCCCAACTGGCGCAACGGGCGCGACTGGCCCAACTGGCGCAACGGGCGCGACTGGCGCAACTGGTGCAACAGGCGGTGGATTAGCTGCTTACGGCGGTTTATACAATAATGCAACGCAGTCCCCTACATTGACAACTGCTAACACATTTCAACCGCTCACTCTTAATACAGCAATGCCAGAGCTAAATGTCACATCGGGTTCCAATGCAATAACAATAACCGATGCTGGCGTGTACGAAATTTCTTACCGCATAAATTTAACTACAAACGAAGCAGTTGGGTTCGAGGCGGCAGTAAGGCAAAACACAACCAATATAGCAGAGAGTGTTTCATCAGACCAAGCCACTCTGCAAACGGATGGCGGTTCGGCTTATAGTGCAACGCTCAGTGCCACAATTATAGTTAATTTGAGCGCAAGTGATAGCATAGACTTGGCAATAGCCTCAACAGGCTCGCCAACTGGTGGTTTGACTGTAACTATTGGGGATAATGCTGACGCTTATTTAACTGTAAAACGCCTAGATTCTTAATTAAAATATTAATAGCAAAACAAACTGTAAAGGAAAATTTCTTTTACAGTTTTTTGTTGGTAAAAATGGCTTATTTTTATTAACATATTTTTGTGGGGTGCTTCATACATAACAACTATTATACTTTATCTTTGCTATTTATATTTTTGATGTTTTACTTATTTAAAGCCCATTTTTAGGCTTGCAAGATAACTTAAAAGATTTGCGCTTAGTTATGCAAGTTGTCTATTTATTTGTAAGCTTTTTTAGGATACTACGATGAGGTTTTGCATCGCTATATTTTATGTTTTTTATGAGCCCTATAACTTCCACATTGCCGGTATCTACATCTATTTTTTGGACTTTTAAGTTTTCGCCATCCACAGATAGGCAAGTTTTGCCTATGTACATAACTAGTCCTGTTTCGTTGGCGCTTTCCACATTAGTAATGCCCGATATTGTAGTTTTTGAGCGTGATTCGATAGATATTTTGTGGTTAGAAACTAAATTTTCGGTGCTAGAATTTTGGTTTTGATTAGCCATAAAAATGAACTCCTTTTCTATTTATTAGTTTCAAATATATTTATGACATTTTTTACAAAAATATGCAATATTTTGTCATATTTTTCTAAGTTTTTAAGGGGCAAAAATTAAGAAAATTGCTTGTGTTTTTATGCTTTTTGTGGTATAATTAATCAAGTTTAAAAAGGCTATAAAAATTGTTAATTAAAGCAATTGGGGAGGCTCATTAAAAATTTAGGAAAAGTGCGTTTTCCACATATTTATTATCCTAAAAAGCGAGCCATTTTAGATAAAATAGTCTTAACTTAGGAGTAGTTATGAGCGATATTGAAAATGAAAATGTTGAGGAACTCGAAAATCAATTAAGACATTCGGAAAAATATGATGAAAGCGATATTCAGGTGCTTGAGGGCTTAGAGCCTGTACGAAAGCGTCCCGGTATGTACATTGGCTCTACCGACGAGCGCGGGCTACATCATCTTATAATAGAAATTGTTGATAATAGTATAGATGAGGCTCTTGCTGGTTACTGTACTAAGGTAAAAGTTACAATACACAAAGATGGCAGTATAAGTGTGCGCGATAATGGGCGTGGTATTCCAACAGGCATGCACAAAACCGAGCATAAATCAGCGGTGGAAGTAGTGCTTACAAAATTGCATGCTGGCGGTAAATTTGGAGGCAACGGCTATAAGATATCTGGCGGGCTGCATGGAGTGGGGCTTTCGGTAGTCAATGCACTTTCGGTGTGGCTAAAGGCAGATATCTATCAAAATGGCAAACATTATCACCAAGAATATAAGCGCGGAGTTCCGCAAGCGCCACTAGCTGTTGTGGGGGATACTGATGAGCGCGGTACGGAGATTAGTTTTTTTCCAGATGCAGAAATCTTTGAAACTACAAACTTTAATTTTGATACTCTTAAAGTTAGATTTCGCGAAATTGCATTTCTAAATCGTGGACTTACTATCGAACTTAATGACGAAAGAGATGATAAAAATGTATCTTTTTGTTTTGAAGGTGGCATAAAAGAGTTTGTACAACAGCTGGTATCTAAAAAGCAAACACTGTTTGGTGATGTGCTTTATCTGCAAAAGGTGGCAAGCAACTACGAGGTAGAAATTTGCATGCAGTACGATGATGGCTATGCCGAAAATATTCATTCGTACGCCAACAATATTAATACTATTGAAGGCGGCACGCACTTGACAGGCTTTAAGAATAGCCTTACAAAAATTATCAACGACTATGCTATCCGCAACAAGATGATTAAGGAAAGTGATAAGCTTTCTGGCGAGGATGTGCGTGAGGGCTTGACTGCTGTTATAAGTGTAAAACTTACGAACCCACAGTTCGAGGGGCAGACCAAAACCAAACTTGGCAACTCCGAGATGCGTGGATATGTGGAAAAGGTAATGGTAGATGGCTTTGGCTCGTTTTTAGAGGAAAACCCTACTACCGCACGCGAGCTAGTATCCCGCTGTCTTACCGCGCAAAAGGCACGCGATGCCGCACGAAACGCGCGTGATTTGACTCGTAGAAAAAGCATACTTGAGCATACAACTTTGCCTGGCAAATTGAGCGATTGCACCGATAAAGACCCTAGAAATTGCGAAATTTACATTGTCGAGGGTGATAGTGCGGGCGGTACTGCAAAGCAAGGGCGCGATAGGCGTTTTCAGGCAATATTGCCACTGCGCGGTAAAATATTGAATGTCGAAAAAGTGGGTAGTGTCAGCAAAATTTTGGAGAATGCCGAAATTAATAGCATGATAACCGCCTTTGGGTGTGGCATACACGAAGCGTACGACGAAAGCAAGTTGAGGTATCATAAAATAATTTGTATGACAGATGCCGATGTAGATGGCAGTCATATAAGGATACTATTGCTTACATTTTTCTTTAGATTTATGCGTCCGCTTATATCACAAGGGCATGTATATATTGCTCAACCTCCACTTTATAAGGTTACAAAAGGCAAGGACGAAAAGTACTTTTATACTGAGGAGGATAAAGATGCCTACCTTAAAACAATCGACAATAAGGGCGTAGAGATTCAGCGTTATAAAGGGCTTGGCGAAATGAATGCCGACCAGCTGTGGGAAACTACTATGGATCCCGAAAGACGCATTATGCTAAAAGTTACTATGGAGGATGCCTTAGCTGCGGAGGAAATTTTTGATTTATTGATGGGTGAGCATCCAGAGTTGCGCAGGCAGTTTATAGAGGAAAATGCTCCTAAAGTAAAGGATTTGGATATATAAACTATTCAAAACAAAGGAATATATTATGGACGATATTAAAATGGATAAAGACAATTCAAAAATTCTTGATGCGCCAATTGTTGAGCAGATGACAGATAGTTTTATGTCATATGCTATGGCGGTAAACATCACGCGCGCCATACCCGATGTGCGTGATGGGCTAAAACCTGTGCATAGGCGCATCCTTTATGGAATGAGCGAATTGAACTTGTATAACGATAAACCCTATCGTAAATGTGCGCGTATTGTCGGGGATGTACTTGGTAAGTACCATCCACATGGCGATTCTGCGGTATACGATGCCTTGGTGCGCCTAGCACAAGATTTTTCTATCCGCTGTCCGCTTGTAGATGGGCATGGTAACTTTGGTTCGGTGGATGGAGATGGCGCTGCTGCAATGAGGTATACCGAAGCAAGGCTATCCAAAGTTGCGGGCGAGATGTTGCGTGATTTGGATAAAAATAGTGTGGACTTTATTCCTAACTTTGATGGTACATACATGCAACCATCAGTTTTGCCTAGTAGGTTCCCTAACTTGCTTGTAAATGGCTCGGACGGTATAGCTGTGGGAATGGCAACCAACATACCGCCACATAACCTTGGCGAAGCTATAGATTGCGTTGTGGCTATGATAGATAATCCCGATATTACTGTAGATGAATTAATCCAAATTATGCCTGCGCCCGATTTCCCAACTGGGGGCATAATTATGGGGCGCAACGCCATAAGGCAAGCATATAGAACAGGGCGCGGGGGCATTGTTGTTCGCGCAAAAGCCGAAATTGAGGAGGAAGGCGGTCGCAGTCATATAATTGTAACCGAAATTCCTTATCAAGTAAACAAAGCAAAACTAATTATGCAGATCGCCGACCTCGTAAAGTCTAAGCGCATTGATGGCATCTCAGATATTAAAGAGGAATCGGATAGAAGCGGGATGCGCATTGTAATAGATGTAAAGAAAGATGCTAACCCGCAAGTAGTTTTGAATACGCTATATAAGCATAGTAACCTACAAGTTAGCGATGGCATTATTATGCTTGCGCTTGTAGATGGCGTGCCAAAAGTGCTAAATTTGCAAGAAATCATCTACCACTATCTGCGACATCAACGAGAAGTTATCTTGCGCCGTACTAAGTTTGAACTTGATAGAGCGCTAGAAAAAGAGCATATCATCGAAGGACTAGTAATTGCACTCGCAAGCATTGACGAGGTTATTGCTATAATTAAAAAATCGGCAGATAAAGTTGAAGCGGGCGAAAGGTTGCGCGAGGAGTTCTTGCTTTCGGAAAAACAAACCACCGCTATTTTGGAAATGCGCCTGCAAAGGCTAACTAGCCTTGAAGTAGAAAAACTCAAAAAAGAACTTGCCGACCTAAAAGCGCTTATTGCCGAGTTGAGGAGTATTATAGATAGCCCTCAAAAAATAGATGCTATTATTAGAAAAGAAATTTTGGAGATTAAGGAAAAGTACAACACTCCTAGAAAAACCGAAATTAGTATAGATTACGGAGATATTGATATCGAGGATTTAATACCTAAGGAGGAAGTTGTAATATCTTTAACGCACGCAGGCTATATCAAGCGCCTTGCTGTAAGCGAATATAAATCGCAAAACAGGGGAGGGGTTGGCGTAATTGGACATAAGCCCAAAGAGGAGGACTTTGTGGAACATATGTTCATCACAAATTCTCACGATCACCTTTTCTGCTTTTCTAACTTTGGTAGGGTTTATAGCCTTAGAGCATATGAGGTGCCAGAAGCGCAAAAAACTGCTAAAGGTAGAGCAATGGTAAACCTGCTAAACTTGAGCTCTAACGAAAAAATAACTACAATAATACCTGTAAATGATAGAACTAATGGCTACCTTTTAATGTCTACTAAAAACGGGCTTATCAAAAAAACGCATATGAGTGCGTTTGAACGCATAAACAAAAACGGTAAGTACGCAATAAATCTGCTTGATAATGACGAACTTATAGGCGTATCTTTAACCGACGGCACTAAAAAAATTATACTTTCTAGCGATAACGGCAGATGCATACACTTTAGCGAAACGCAAGTGCGCGCAATGGGTAGAACTGCCAAAGGTGTGCGCGGGATGAAGTTGCTTGGCGATGCTAAACTAGTGGATATGACTATTGTTGATGACGAGGATATTGTCCTAGTAGTATCAGAGCTCGGCATTGGTAAGCGTATGCGCGTAAGTGATATTCGCACAACAAAGCGCGGAGGCAAAGGTGTAAAGGCTGGTAGATTTAATACCAAAACTGGCAAGTTGGTGTGCCTAAAAAGGGTTACAGAAAATGACGATGTTATGCTTGTTACGGTAAACGGGACAGTTATAAGGGTGCACGCCGAGCAAATAGGTATATTTGGTAGAATGACCTATGGCGTAAAAATTATGAATGTGCGTGGCGATAACGTAGTTGTAAGTGTAGGTGTAGCTGATAAAGAGACCGAAAGCGATAGCGAGGTGATTGAAAACGCGCAATTTGAAACTGTTGAGGAAAATGATAACCTAAAAGATTTTACTAATGATGATGAGAGTGATGATATCGAAACCGAGGACGAGGGGTTAGAGCAAGAGGGGGATATCGATGAGGATGACGAACATCACGATCAAACAGCAGAACTCAATGATTTTTTGAATAAAACTTTGAGTGTAGATGACTTAAATATAGATTTAGATGACGACGATAGTACAAATAAAAATACCCCAGATGATAATGATGACGATTTCTAATTATTAATTTAACATAGTAAAATAGTACATAAAGCCTAGTAAAATAGCACATAAAGTTTCAAATATATGTAGGTTAAATACTAAAAATTATAAAAAAGGCATAAATTGTTTATCATTTAATATTGTTTTGTATAAAATTCTTTATTGCTTATATGCTAAATAATATAAAAATGCTAGCACTAATATAAATAGCGACTAGCATTTTTTTTGTATAATATTGCCGATAATTTTTGCCTTTTCTATAATATCATCATTATCGTAGTTGTTTTCAATAACGAAATCATAATCACATTCATTATAAGCTATCCCATTGCTTTCGCGCTTTTCTAAATACTCTTTGGAAATATTATCTCGCAAGCGCACCATAAGTATGCGCTTTTCCTCGTCGTGCGCTTTTACAAGTATTTTATAATCGGCAAGTTCAAAATATTTAGTGTTGGGCAAATTAAACCAATCTAGTATAACAAATTTATCACTTTTTTCTAATTCTGCATCTATAATTTTTTCCATCAACTGCCAAGTAAGAGCATTAAAATCTTTAACTACTTTGCTTCCTTTGTGCGAAAATATGTAATCCCCAATTTTTTTGCGGTCGGCTATTTTGCCGTGTTCGTTTAGATACATTGAACCTAAACGCTCATTAATAAAATCTATAAACTGTGGGTTATCGTAAATTAAATGTCCAACTTTATCAATGTAAATTGTGTTGCAATTTAAGTTTTGAGATAGCAATTCGCAAAAAGTGCTTTTGCCACTTCCAGATTTTCCCACAACTGCAATAATTTGTGTCATAATTAGCCCCTTTATAAATAAGCACAATATTTTAACATATCTAAAATATTAAGTCAAAGGGATTTAGTGCTAAATGCATTTATTTTAGGAAACTATATTTTGTAAAAATAAGCAAATTATAAAAATATTCTACAGTATTTGTAAGTGCAATAAAATAGCTTAAAATGCATGAACTTAAATGCAATAACTACTTTTGCATAAGTTATAAGTGATAAAAATAAATAATTTAAGGTTTTTGGGATAATGATGCTTCATTTGCCTTAAATTTTTCAATGTTTTTATTTAGTATTAGCATATTTGTTTGCATATAATTAAAAATATTATCCAAATATTCATAAAGCCATTGGGTACCGTTTAATTCTTGCTTTGTAGGTATAATTTTACTTAATGCTTCGAAATTTTCTTTTATAAAATCATTAATAAAATCGTTTCTATTATTTTTTATAAAATTCTGAATTTCGTATAAATCTCGCATAAGCATAGAGTTTGTAGTTAGCATACTGTAAGTAAAATCGGTCAGCGAAATTTGTGTTTTGTTTGATTCGTCATATCTTTTATATAAAAGGCAATGACCATTATCATACATGGGGGCAAGGCGGATGGTTTTTTTATTTTGTAGCAAACTTATGTTGTTTAGGTGCCTATCCTCTTGACCAGTTAGTAAATCTAAAATTATTTGCCTACAATAATTAACTTTTAATTGTGGGTTTATCTGCAAATTTTGTTCGTGCGCATACTCATTCATATAATTATAAATACTTTTATCGTCAAGTTTGTGCTCAAATTCATCATAAAGGGAATATATTTGTTCATAGTTTTTTTCTATTTTTTTTAGTACGGCAGGTGCACATTCTCTAATTTTTAGTTTGCAATCTATTAAAAAGGTTACCTGTTCAAAAAAATCGTTTAGCAGTTCCTGTTTATCTATTCTCGATTTGCCTTTGGTGCCTTGTTTTTCTATCATCGGAATAATTGCATCCTCAAAAAAGTCTTCGCCTACTACTTCGTAAAGCCTTTGTTGAAAGCGTTTGCCAATAAAATCATAAAGTGGAATTTCAACTTCGCCATTACTTAAAAAACTCTCTATTTTCACGCCCATTGTTTTGTGAAAAACAGCAAAAGTAGCTTTTTGGCAAGGCAAGTTAAGGCGCTTGCATATAGCAGAAATTAGCACCTCATTTATAAAAGGCTTAAAAGATTTATTGTTTTTTTGTGGAAACTTAAAAAGATAATCGCGCCCATTTGTTGTGTACCACATAATGCTATTAAATGTTTTAGATTTACTAGGCAATAGAAACTTTTTAGATTTTAGTATTGATATTCTTTCAGTGGGCATTTAATATCTTTTCACTCCATTTCTTTTCCGCATTTACTGCAAAACTTGTCGTACTGCTCTAGAACATTCCCACAGTTTGGGCATTTTTTTGAAAGCGGACGACCACATGCGCTACAAAAGTTACTACCTTTATCATTTTGTTGTCCACATTCGCAAATAATTTTTTCCTCATCTTTAAGCCCTTGTTTAACTGCGTGCGTGATGCCTTGTAAACCTGTACTCATCTCTTGCCCTGCTTCATTAGAAATTGGAACGGACTCATTTTTAGCATATCTAGCCATCTCTTTAGCAAAGCCCCACAAAGTGCAAGCAATACCGCCAAATAGTAGTGGGAAACCAATAATGAGCAAAAAGAACAATTTTGGAGCACTATAACTATTATTGGCTCTTGCAATATCTATAAAGCCTGCTATAACACATCCCAAACCAACTACAATAAGTATTATTCCAATAATTTTTAATTTTTTCTTAATTTTTAAGTGTTTATCTATATTATTTTCCATAAAACTACCTCAATTAATTATAGCAAACGCAAAAATTATTGTCAATAAAAGCCTCATAAAAATGTAAAATACAAATAGGGGTTATGTGGCGGAAATGCTCAACAAACTTTCTTTTTTGTAAAAACTGGCAATTAATTTTTTTTTGTATGAATTCTCTTTTTTGCTATAAACAGCAAATTAAACTAATAAATTAATAATTTTATATAAAAAATTTTTAAAAAGTATTGACAAGTAATAAATTTTGGGTTATAATGGCGCAAATAAAGGTTGGAGGTGAAAGAATGATAATGATTATATTAAGTATTTAATATATCTTTGTCGTCCTTTCATTTAATATAGGTATAAAGTATTTGGGGCGAACAAAGATTTCTTGTTCAGCCTTATTTTATTTGTGGGAATTGTTTATATATCGTCATTTTATGTTAGCAAATGTAATTTGTTATGTATAGAATAATCTAAATATATTATACTAGTTTAATTAGTAGAATGTGTAGTGTATCAGCTTATGCATTTGTAGATATGTTTGTTATGTTATGCTAGAGATTATTTACTTTGTAATATATAAACTTGCCTTTCAACAATTAATATTATAAAAGGCTGATAAAATAAATCCGCCTTGTGTTTTTTTGTTTTATATCAAATTTAGTTGTATCTAAAACAAACTAGAGTATGCAGTATAATAAGTATAGTGATAAAAACTATTTTGTAAAAATGCAAATTAAATAGGTAAAAACAATAAATATAATTTTGCTTTTAATGTTGTGGGGATTTTTTGGCTTTCTTGTTTAGCAAATAAAATTTGTTATTTATAAGCAAAATTAAATATCGTCTAAAAATAACATCAATGTGCAAAAACTGCATTTTATTGTATTATAAAACAAAAGTACCTTGCGGGAAAGGAGGTACAACTATGCTATATTTAAGTAAATTAAGTAAAGATTTTGGAGAAAAGACAATTTTTGATTGCATTGACCTATCCATATATGATGGTGAAAAGGTAGGCATTGTAGGAGATAACGGAGTAGGTAAGACCACTTTACTAAACATAATTGCTGGTTTTGATGATGATTATAGCGGGCTGTGTAAAATAGATGGCACTGTGGCGTTTTTAAGGCAGTCATCATTTACCGATTTTAATACGCTAAAAAGTGTGCTTTTGGATAAAGAACAAAGGGGTAGGTTGCTATATAATCTTAAACTGTTGGGGTTTGTAGGGGATATACACAATGTAGATAAATTATCTTGTGGGGAGCGCACAAAACTTGCGTTTGCACTCGAGTATATAAAAAATCCTCAAACTTTGCTATTAGATGAACCAACTAATCATTTGGATATTGGGGGTAAAAAAGTTTTATTAAATTTGATAGGCGCATTTGAGGGCACAGTTATTGCGGTTTCGCACGATATAGATTTTTTGAATGCTTTTGCTCAAAAGATTATAGAAATAAGTAACACAAAAATAAAAGAGTACGCTGGCAACTACAATAGTTTTAAGCATCAAAAAGAATTAGAGCTAATTAGCAAAGAGCGGGATTATATAACCTACACAAAAAAAGTTAAAGAGATAAAAGAAAATATAGAGTTTATACGCAAGTTTGCCGATAAAGCAGAGCGTGATGTTGGCAGGCAAGATAGGGGTAACGGAAGCGGCTATATGCAAACTAAAACAAAAGCGATGGTGCACGCAAAAAAAATGAATAAAACTGTTGCAAGCAGAATTAGTAGACTAGAGCATCAACTTGATAATGCGCCTGATAAGCCAGAAGTGGAAAGAGAGATAAAGTATAGGTTCGATGCTAACCCACTAAAATCTAAAGTAGCAGTAAAGTTTGAGGATGTCGAGTTTGGATATTCAACTCTAAGGGCACTTTTCGAGTCATTAAATTTTGAAATCAAATCTGGCGAAAAGGTGGGAATAATAGGCAATAACGGCACAGGCAAAACCACTCTTATTAATTTAATTGTAGGCAAATTGCAGTGCCAAAAAGGCAATATAATAAAGGCGGGTAGCCTGAACATTGCACATCTAGAACAAGATATCTACGATTTAGACGAAAATACGACAATAAATGAAATGTCTAAAAGTGGTGATGCCTATTTTAGAACAAGTTTTATAACAAATTTGATTAATATGAACATAGATAAAACGCGATTTAATACAAAAACAAAATATCTATCATTAGGGGAGCGTATGCGAATAAAGTTGAACCAAATTATTTTGAGTGATGCCAACTTTATAATATTAGATGAGCCAACAAATCATTTAGATATTGCCAATAAAGAATTCCTTAAAAAGGTATTGGCAAACTTTAAGGGTACGGTATTGACAATTTCGCACGATTTAGATTTTATTAATGCTACAACCGATAGAGTATACGCATTGCAAAACTGCCAATTGAAAGAAGTTTTTAAGAGTTGTTGACAAATTTAGTTATAAATGTTATACTTACTCATCATAAAAAATATATTTATAGGAGATATCGTATGGATTTTAAGGATGTTGATGCTTATATTTATGTAAGCGATATGGTTGATAATGGTGCTGAACTTAAGGATTATAAAAAGTTTGCAAGAGTAAAAGCGGAACAGGGGCGCGAAGGGCAAGAAGTCATAACCCAAATGAAAAATGGGCTAGTAGAAACTAAAAATGTTGTTAAAGTGGACCCAGAAACTGATGAGCCAGATTGGATAGTGACTAATCCGGATGGAGAGCAGTACATTGTTCCCGATAAAACTTTCCGTAAAAAATACGAGGTTGAAGTGGATGCTGAAGGCTATCATAGGCCAAAAGGTGGGCCAGTTAAAGCCGTACAAATAAACGAAGACATATCGTTTATGGCGCCTTGGGGAGAAAAGATGAATATTGAAAAAGGTGGATACCTAGTTGTAAATGCACCTAACGATATTTATGGCATTCAACAAGAGGAATTTAACAATACCTATAAACCTGCTGAGGAAGTTGATAAAATGTTTGAGTCGCAAAAGCAGGACTCAAAAACTCTACAAACAAATATAGATAAACTTATGTAATTGCACATAAGTTTATTTTTGTTTAACGCTTGAAAGGTAAATGTAAATATTTTGAGAAATAATTGCTTTGTCATTATTATTATGCTTTTGTTCTTTAAGTAATTATTCATAATTTGATTATCATAAATTGTGATATTAGACTAAACAAAAATTGGGGTAAAAATTCATTAAACAAAAACAATCTAATAAAAGCCATTCATATATGATTTTGTGTTAACTCTTTACAAAAAATGGTAGGTATGGTATAATTTTACATAATATTTAGGTATTGGAGTGTTAAATAGTTATGAATGAGATAGATGCGGATAAAAATAAAACTTTGCAAATGGCTAAAATGGAAGTCAAAGACTTTTGCCAAAATTATAAAAATTTACAAAAAAGTGATATTACTGAGTTTTTGAACTGTTATTTTGTAGTGCAGTGCGCGAAACATAACTACAATATTCCCTTAATATTTCGTAAAGATAAAGAAATTCCAGAAGGGGGATATAATGTGGAGGAGGATGCTGTTATCTATAACACAGATGCAATTAATAAGGCTAAAATTGATGCCGAGTCTACAAATGTTACGGGTTTAGGCAGTGTAGTTTCACTGATGTTTACATTAAACCATGAGTTAAGGCACAAGCAACAGTGCAGTGAAATTCAAGTTGATTTTAATAATGCTCCAAATAAAATTTCAAAAATAAACCCAAATAGCATCTTATTTGCAAAAGAAATTCTTGCTACCGAGAATTATGGAGCTTTTTGCGAGCTGTATGGCAGTTCCATAGATGAAAATAACTATGCCGTAAACTACAATCATGTTTTGTTTGAAACTGATGCAAATTTGAATGCGTTTAAGCAAACCTACAAAGATTTGTGCGAGTTTAATGGCGAACTTGCCGAAAAGTTTTATAAAAACAATATAAAAAAGGCGAAAGTTTGGGAGGATGAGGTAAAACACCCTAATAAGATAAAACACATTGATTTAGAGGTGGATGATCAGCTTATAACCGCGCAGTTTAAGTACGCAAAAATGTGCGATGACATAATAAAAAATAATCCGCAAAAATTAAAAGAATTTCCTATCCTAAACTTTTTGTATCACGAGGATGGCACCAAAAAGAGGTATGCAGAACTTGTATCAGATATTGAAAAACTAAACACGGAACTTCAAACCCCGAACTATGACTTGCTAAAAACTGTAGTAAATAATGATCCCTTGTTAATGTATGATGTGCTATTAAGCGACATTGAAAATAGTGATTTTGCGAATTCTGAAGTTGTTAGAGTAAATAACTCGTTTGCTGAGGCGCTGGTTTCGCGAGCACCTGAGTATGATGCCCGCTACTATGAATCTTTTAGAAGCCTTACACAAGAAGCAATAGGCAAGCAGTTAGCGCAACTTGAAAACGCTAACCCGTTGGGGAACGAACAAGTATCACAAAAATTAAGTTTTATTAATAAAACATTCAGTAGAATTTTGCAGGCCAATGCTCAAATGCAAAAGCAGGACGATTTACACAAAAAACAAGTGTTTGATGCGAAAAAGTTGATTAGTAGAGTATTTAATATTGATGTGGATGAAACTTTAATAAAAGTGGACGAAAACACTATGTACGGTAAGCTTAAATACGATAGGCAAGCGCTAAATAAAATGTTAGAACAGCGCGCCGATGATTTTAGTAAAAGTGAGTACGATGGCATATTTAATGCTATTAAATTAGTTAGAGAAACTGAAAGCAATTCTTTGCAAGCTCCTGAAAATACTGTTGCTACACAGGATAATGAATTTGAAAAAAATAAATGATAAGCTTTTAATCAATAGCCTTATGTGTGGCAATACAAAAGGCAAGGAGTATGAATAATGAATAAAAAATTATATTATTGCAAAACATCATTTTTTATTTATTTAAATTATAGTGTATTAAAATAAAGGTAAAGCATCAATAAAGTGGGAGTATTGTGCTAAAAATAGCGCTAATGGCTTAAATAAAATAGCAATTAATTTAGCACACGCAAAAATAATTTGCGAACCATTTTATTTTTATGCAAAAATAGTCAATCTATTTGAAGGAATAAAAAATTTTAAGGAATTTATAAATCTAAATAAGATGCATTTTTTATAATCATATTGCATTTTTATACTATAAAAACTAAACAAAAATGATAAAAGTCGAAAATAACTTAGGAGAAAAATATGAAAAATAATAAAGATAAAAGCGCAACAAATAAAGGCATAAATATACTAAAAATTATTTGGCAAAAGCCGCTGCTTACGATTTTATGGCTATTGTGCGTTGTTATAGATGTAACCCTTACAATAGTTATAATTATGCTTGATGCTAAGGCGCTTGAGGCTCTTACGCTGGGTGATTACCAAAGCTTGCTAAAGTATGGTATTTATTTAATTGTATTTGCTCTTATAATGGCTACAAAAAGGATATTGCAAAATTTATTAGATGCCAAAATAAGGTTGCACACTTTTGGCATAGTAGAAAGTAAAATTGGCGAGAGAATGGTAAAAATTACAAATGAAGTTTACGAATCATTATCGGCTGGTTCTATATCATCGCGTGTCGATCATTCTCCAAGGCAATTGTACAATGCAATAATTATGCTTGTACAAATAGTTTCACAGCTAATTTACCATTCGTTTGTAGTTATATATATGATGTGCCTAAACTACATAATAGGACTAATTTTACTTGGAATTATTATAGTGGTATTGGTATTTAGGCTTTGTATAAATAGTAAATCAGAAAAACTTATGCGCGTGGCAAATGATGATTTTGATAAAATGTACGGCAGAGCATTGGAAACTGTGCGTGGCCACAAGGATATAAAGTGCTTAAATTTGGATAACGAAATTACCAAAGATATGAATAAGCATATTTCTAAATACGCAAAATCTCAACGAAAATCCGAAAATTGGTGGATTGTTGTAGATGGCTTGTTTGATATTGTGCTTGCAGTTATGCTAGCAGGGCTTATGTATTATGGTATAATTTTGTACGAGCAATATTATATAACATATTTTGCGTTAATTTATATGTTAAATAACTACAAGCAGGTAGATGCTGTGGCTTACGATTTATTGCAGTTATTTACAGGCAAAAACAGGGCAAGTGTGCATGGTAGGCGGATAAATCAACTGTTTAATGATGAGCTTATGCCTATTGAAACATTTGGAACTCAACATTTGCAAAATTTTAGTGGACAACTTGAATTTAAGAATGTGAGCTTTGTTTACAACGATTTAGACTTAAAAAATAGGCTTAAAGCGGATATGGATAAGGGCAAGCATAAAAAGAAAAAGTCTAAGCAAGTTGAACAGGAAAACAATGATAAAACACCTCCTAAAAAGGTGCTTGATAACTTTAGCTTAAAAATAAATGCTGGCGAAAAGGTGGCATTTGTTGGCAAAAGTGGATGCGGAAAGAGTACGCTAGTAAGCCTGCTTTCGCGCTCGCTTGTGCAATCTGAGGGGCAGATATTACTTGATGGAGTGGAGATAGGAGAGCTAGATAAAGAAAGCATACGCGGTAATATAACAGTTGTAAATCAATTTCCATACATCTACTATCTTTCGCTAAAGGAAAATTTAAGAATGGTAAAGCCCGATGCGACAGATGAGGAAATTGCCAATGCCTGCCAAAAGGCGTGCCTTACTGAATTTATAACGGAATTGCCTTATGGTATGGATACATTGCTCGGTGAGGATGGCGTAAAATTATCGGGCGGGCAAAAACAGCGCGTTGCCATTGCGCGAGCATTTTTGCGCGATACGCAAGTTGTGGTGTTTGATGAAAGCACAAGTTCGCTAGATAACTTTGCGCAAAAACGCGTGCAGGAAAGCATCGATTCTATAAAAGGCAAAACAGTAATTATAGTAGCGCACAGGCTTTCTACAATACTAAATTGCGATAGAATTGTGTTTATAAAAAATGGAAAAGTCGAAGCACAGGGCAAGTTTAAGGAACTTATGAAAAATTGTCCTGATTTTGCAGAACTCTACACTGTAAGGAGGTAATGTTTATGAAAGATAAGCAACTAAAAATTATACTAAAAAAGAATATGTGGCTTATAGCGCTATATTTAATTGGCGGATTATCGATAAGTATGTTCGCATTTTTTGAGGCGCGTTACTCTGCCAATTTAATAGCTTCTGTTGCAAGTGATACTACACAAACAATTGTCCACTTGCTAATTATGTGTACTATTTTTGGCTTGCTAGTTTGTGTTATGAATATTATGAGCAATACCGTGTTGCAATATTTACTTAGCAAAGTAAAATATCAATATTCTACCTATCTAATCGAACACTCGCGCAAACTAAAGACAGATACCATAGAGGCTTCAAGCAGTAGTGCAATAACTAACCGAATGATAACTTACCCAATACAGGCAATGGGGTGGATATCTAGTTTTGTTATATATGCAAATAATATTATCTACCATACGGCAATATGCATTTACATATTTTGCATAAATTGGATGTTTGGACTATATATGTTTGCATTTTTTGCAGTAGCAATAACCGTTTTGGTGCTAACGCGCAAAAAAATGGTAAAATACGGAAACATAGCCCGCAATGCCCGAACCTACTATTCAGCTATCAACAACGAAGCAATAAACAGTCAGCGAGATATGAAGGCGCTAAACTGCGATGGATATTTGCTTGAAAAAATAAATAGTACGCACGAAGTTATGGATATTGCGGACTACAAAAATGCAATTTATCGCAACAATGTTTTGGGTGGCAACAACTATGTTTGGCAAACATATATGGGCTTGATTCCTATTGTAATGAGCGTACTTATTGGCGAATATGGGCTTGCCATTGCGTCGGCAATATTCTTGACGAACTATGGGGCATACGCGCGCAACCTTGGTAATGAAATTATGATTGTTACTGATAATTATCTTGCAGCAAAAGTAGACCTAAATAGTATTGATGAGTTTATGGACGAAAAAGAGTTTGCTGTGGATACTTATGGCGATGTTGAAATAGAAAGGTTGCGTGGCGATATAGAATTTAGAAATGTATCATTTGATTATGTGTATAAATACTACAACGATGCCATAAAAACTGATTACGAAACTCTTTATGCGCAGGAGTTTGGAAAGAAATCTACACTATACGATTTGTATGCAGATGATTCGGAAAAAGAAGTTATTCACAAAACTGTGTTCAAAGATTTGAGCTTTAAGATTGAAGCGGGGCAAACTGTGGCGTTTGTCGGGCAGAGTGGCAGCGGCAAAACTACTATACTAAACTTAATTGCCAAATTTTCGCAGTGCAAGAGTGGACAAGTGCTTTTAGATGGGGTAGACATAAACGAACTATCTAAAAACACTTTAAGAAACAACATTTGTATGGTATCTCAGAACACATACATCTTTAATGGTACTATAAAGGATAACCTGCTAATGGTAAAACCTGATGCCACTGATGAGGAAATTGAGGATGTGTGCCAAAAGGCCTATATGCAAGAGTTTATTGATGGTTTAGATAAGGGGATAGATACCGTTGTGGGTGAAAACGGCATAAAACTATCGGGTGGACAAAAACAGCGCCTTGCCATTGCCCGTGCATTTTTGCGCGATAGTGCCATTGTAATTTTTGATGAAAGTACAAGTGCACTTGATAACGAAGCGCAAAGCTGTGTACAAAAAAGTATTTCGCAGATGCGCGATAGAACGGTTATCATAGTGGCACACCGCCTATCTACTATTATAAACGCCGATTGCATTTACTATTTGCAAGAGGGGCAAATCACCAACAAAGGCACTTTTGATGAGCTTATGGAAAGTGATGAATCGTTTAAGGAACTCTTTTTGGCAGAAAATGTGTAATTTTGTTCTTGTCTGTGTAGTTGCCACTTCCCCACAACCCCATGTCAAAGGCATTTGCTCTTGCCCTAGGGAGGTCGGTGCTATTTTGAGTGCGTTTATAAGCGAGGATTGATGTAAATGGTTTGTTGATTTTTTATACTAAAAGTCTACTTATGCTAGCATAAGTAGATTTTTTAAGTTGGGTCTATAATGTTTGGAATAATTAAAATTTAGATATTATTTAACAAAAATGTGAATTTATAATTTCTATAATCTCTGTTAATAATAAAGAATCTAAAAGTTTTATAGGTATTTGAAGTCAATTATTTATTTGTAAACTTATATCAACAATTAAATTATATAAAAATGTGTGTGACTTATATTATTTGCTAGTAATATAATACTTTGAGGTTTTTATGAATTATATAGATAATAATTTTGAGCAGACACTAAACTTTATCAAAAGCAAAGGACAAAAAGGGTTGTTCGAACATATATTAAGCGTTTATAAGATTTTACCTATTGAATTGCAGTCAATATACAAAAATTACTTTGATAAATTTAATTTTTGGGGTAAAATTGATTTAGAACATCATAATTATGAGTACTTTGAGTTAAAAGCTAGAGATATTTTTAATAATTTGCAAAAAATAGAATGGTTGTACAAAAAACTAAGTGATTATACATCTAAACAAGTGTTGCTTGGCATACTAAACAATTGGGTGTTTTATAGCACTGCTGAACTAGAAAAATGCATCAACAAAAAATTTAAGCACTACTTTGACCTCGATTTGGTGCCAAAATGCGAAAACGAAGTATTTGTTGATTTAGGAGCGTACACGGGTGATACCATACTAGATTTTATCGATTGTTATGGAGTAAATTGTTATAACAATATATACGCGTACGAAATTACCCCATCAATTTTTGCCTACCTAAAGCAAAACACAAAAAATTTGGCAAATGTACAATGCAAACAAAAAGCCGTAAAAGATAAAAAAGGCAAAATAAGTTTGCTAGCTAACGCAAACGATGCTTCATCTAATCGCACACAAAAGGGTGGGGACATTGATTGTGTGACACTAGATGACGATATAAAAGAAAAAATTACTATGCTAAAAATGGATATTGAAGGGGATGAACCCTCTGCCATTATAGGGGCCAAAAATCATATAAAAAACGATACCCCAACATTGTTTGTTTCGGTATATCACAATAATGTGCATTTGTGGGAACTTCCACAATTAATACATAAAATTTCGCCGAATTATAAAATGTATTTGCGCTATTATGGGGGCAAACTCTACCCAACCGAAATTGTTTTAATAACCGTACCTCAATAGGATGGATTACATAGGCTTGCAACATTTAAGCAATTTATTTTATACTGTTAACATCATATTATATATTGAAATCTTGCGGTAAATGTAGTTTTATAAAATCATAAAAATCGTATTTTTGGTGATTATTCTTATTTGTTAGAAAAAATAAAACTATCTTTGTGCAAATATTGATGGCATAATGCTAAAATATTGCTCTTATACCGCAATAATTTTTAAGCATAGTAAACAAAATACTTTTTGCAAACAAATAAAGAAGCCCTTGCAATGGTTGTGCAAGAGCTTTTTTATAAATTTATTAAATCATAAAAAATAAGTTCTATAATATTCGTGGGGGTAGTTAAATATTTATCAAAAAGACTTCGTTAAAATTCGATTCTATAACTACTATACCCCCATAAATGATAAAGAACCCAAAAATTTCATTAACTTATTATAATTTAACTTATTAATATTTTTGTATTTAGTATTTTCCTCAATTATTGCGCGAAAGGAAAATGAATAAGATAAATCTCAAAAGTTCAAGTACTGCCACAACAAAAGTTGCCACATAAGTAAGTGCTGCCGCGCCTAAAACTTTTTTAGCACCATAAAGCTCAGTTTCAGTTAAAAAGTTTCCGCCTTCTAGCATCTTTAGCGCCCTGTTCGAGGCATCAAACTCCACAGGCAAGGTAATAAGATTTAATAGTACTGTTATGCCATAAAACCCTATGCCCGCCCATACAAAAATTTCGCCAATAGGGCTACCAGTTGCAGAAAAAGCTCCTAGCAAAAATCCTATAATAATTAATGGCCATAGTAGGGTTGAAGCGAAGTTTGTGACTGGTACAAGCACTTGTCTAAAACCCAAGAAAAAGTATTTTTCCTTTTTTTGAATGGCGTGCCCAACCTCGTGCATAGCTACACCCAGTGCAGCAACCGATTTTGAATCGTACACATCCTCGGAAAGAGCAATATACTTTTTTTTAGGATGATAGTGGTCGGTCAAAAAGCCTTTTTCGCGCCTCAATTCAATATCTTGTAGTCCCGCGTTGTCGAGTACAGTTCTAGCAAGTTGGCTAGCCGTAAGTCCACCCTCCGATTCCACCTGACTATAAATCTTATAAGTTTTTGTAACCTTGTTTTGGGCGTAAATACCCAAAATAATTCCAGGGATAATCATCACTCCCAATAAAATATATAATAACAAAATTTTTCTCCTAAAATATTATATTAAAAAATTGGCTTTTTATTCAATGTTTGTGGAATACTGTTTTTTAATCTTTATTATGGAATAATCATAATTTATTTTTATTGCCTTCATTTTACTTAGATTAAAAAATCGCAATTATTAAATTCTTATAGTTTAATAAAAAATAAACAAAAATAAATAAACCTATTGCTCAAAGCAAACTATCACGTTACAATTATCACACAATTTGCTCTATATAATATACAATAGTTTATCAATTATTATTAACTAAGTCAATCAAAAGAGTATTGTTTTATTTAAAGATTTTATTTTTCGGCAATATTTTATTTTACTGCCCATTTATTTGTATATAAAATTATCAATTTACATTAAATACAAACGCAATAACGCATGGTAAATAATAAACGCAACTTATGCTTGACTTTGCTTTTACATTATGTTATAATAACTTTATTATAGGGAGGAATTATGAAAATACAGAGTAGAACTAGCAAGGGCATTTTAGTTTCTTTTAGTTTACTAATGATTTTAGTTGTTGCCTTTTTGTTTGTGGGGTGCGATTCTACAAATAGGAGTACCCAATTAAACGCAAGGAACAAAGCGGTAATAGCTTTATCCGATGCTTATCGCGTGGCAAATGGTTATGACGAAAATAATACTGCTGATATAGGCACCAGTAATCTTGCTATGACGGGCTACCAAGGGTTAACAGGATACAGCATTAATTCGGTAGATTTTGAGGAAAAGACAGTACAAAACTATGATACAACTAAATATTTATCGACAACTATAAATATAGCACTTTCAATGCTACTAGATAATTATATGACACCTAACCAAACATATAAGCAATATGTTATGGGCGAAAATATTGGCACACATTTAATGAAGGTGGAAGTTAATGATAATTATGTAACATTTTATCAAATATCAACTTCAACCGCTGGCGAATATAACGCAGATATAGGCTATATAATAACACGTATGGCTATAAAGTATAACTTTGATGATGAAAAACTCGAAAATATTTACTTTGAAAGAGGCGAGGAAGATTATGCTAGCGAAGTTTTTGTATTTGCAAATGCTAAAATTTATTCATTAAAAAGCGATTCTGCAATAAATCAGGGTAGCACACAGTCTGAGATTGCCAGCGGATACGCAAGTGAACTTAATAAGGCAAGAGATTTGAATACTGTTACAGTATCCACTTTGTTTGGGCGCGCTCTGACTGCATAGAAAGTGCTTGCTATTAAAACAACGATATGTTTGTTATATATTTTTAATCATGTACTTAAAATATAAAAATACTATAAAGGACTTTCTTTATAGTATTTTTTAGTTTGTTTGATTTATTTCAACTTGTGTGTTTATGTTATTTATAAATTATATTATGAGTTTTTAATTTTTATACGCTTGCATTGATATCAGTTCTTTTTTTGCAGTTTGCGTTGCTCATCAATTCTCTTAAAATGTGCGTTCACCTTTTCTATTTTTTTATTGCCTACAAAGAAATCATAGCAAAGTACGCCTAAGCCTTGCAATAGGAAAAAGTAGTATTGAAATAGTCTGTATATAAGCATTGCCCAAATTGTGGTACCCGTTGAGAGCGAAAAGTACGCAAACATTGTAGTGTAGGTCACTTCGGCAACACCGCCCGCTCCCGGCCACGGAATGTACGAAAGAACTGATTCAATTAGTACGCACCAAATAAATACCGCACTATAAACTTCCCACGTAAATCCATCTTTATTAAACATACACACCACAAAGGCTGGAATAAGGAATTTTGTCAAAATTACAAGCAAGGTGGAGCCAATAAGCATTATTGATGTTTTGAAGTTTGAAACGAAGTATCTAAATGTCTTTTGATACTCACTTACAAATCTCATAACCTTTCTAAACACAGCAGTATAATCTTTAATAATGTGCATTTTGTAAAGTAGCTTTAGTACCCAAATAGTAAGAACGGGTCCCACTTTTTTACTAAACGAAAGCACAAATACAAACAACATCATACAGGTGTTTATAATAACACCAATCACCGCTGCAGTGAACACAGCCGTGGATAGCCCCCCAGCAATCTTTTCGCTAAAAATTAGAACGCAAATTGAAATTATCAGTGTTATTAGTTGATTAAATACATATACCGCAAACGGCATAGTGGAGGCAGTGCTAGCCTTAATACCGCGTTTTTTTAGGTAGTAGATTTGCATGGGTTGCCCGCCAGAGGAAAGGGGCGTGATATTATCGTAGTATCTACCAATTGCTGCCACCTTGTAGCTTAAAAATGGTCGCGAATGTCGTGTGGAGCGCCATATTAAAATATAATAGCGTAAGCCCTCAAATCCCATTAGGCAAATAAAAGCTACTAAGGCTGCAAGCAGATACCAAAAGTTTGCAACCGAAAACATCCCTCCTATAGATACCATACCTTCCTCTTGTGAGGCAGATATTATAACGGCTACAACTATAATTACAATATTGAGGATAAGAAAAAATAGGCTCCACATTTTACTGCGTTTAGATTTTTGTTTTTTTG
The DNA here is from genome assembly GCA_944332315.1 of uncultured Clostridia bacterium. Taxonomy (GTDB): domain Bacteria; phylum Bacillota; class Clostridia; order Christensenellales; family UBA1242; genus CAKVOD01. Next base: position 3,584 of record CALVJT010000006.1, on the reverse strand, counting down.
CTCTTTCCTCTGCTTCGTCTGCAATGCTCTCGGCAATTTTAATTTGCCTTTTGCAGTCCTCGGGACTAGTGCAAGTGGTAAAAAGTTCGTCATTATAAATAAGTTTACCATTTAGCTTAAATTTATTTTTTTCGTGCGAACCTTTTAATTGTTTATTCGATTTATATATAACGGGTGATTTGGCACTTTTTATAAGGCTATATATATATAGGTGAGTGGAGTGTTTATAGTCTGCATTATTAATTGTTGGCGTATCACTATTTCCCGCGTTTTGTAAAGCCTGAATATCACTGTGCTCTTGCAAAGCTTCTTGTGGTGGGCTGATGTGTCGTGGCAATATTTCATTAGAATTTTGCAAAGTACCGCTATTTTTGCTACCTAGTTGCAAATTATTGCTAGTTTCATCTTTTTGAAAATTACTGATAGGTAAATGCAAAGGATGTTCTGTATTAGTTTTAGCTATATCGTCTATTTGTGCATTATCTATTTGGGGGTCTATCGAATTAACTATAGTGTTTGTATCTAGATTGGTGTTGCTTTGTGGAGTAGGGACATTTTGCGGTTCGTTTTTACTTAAATTCGTATCTAATTGAGAGTTTTTGCTATTCAAAGAATTTATTTGAGAACTTCTTTTAATGTCTTTTTTTTGTCTTTTTAACTTTAACTTTTTGTTTGTCATACAACACCTATAATATTATAATATATCAAACGCGGTAAGATTTGTCAACATTATAGCGCAAATTTTTATCAAATAAGTGTGGAATTGGGGCGATAGTTTGCCCAAAATAATAGAATTATAAAGCATAAAATTTTACTATCTATGAAAAATAGAGTGAGTGATTTTTGTCGTGGAGTAAAATAAACGGCTAGTAAAAATTAATGATGGTATAGTGAGCTCTAGATTCAAACCTTTGCTAAGTCTTTCTGCTATACCCCCCACGAATATTATAGAATTAAATAAATCATATATTAAAATAAGGTACTATTAAAACAAAAAAAGTGCTACGCACTTTATCTAATAATTTCGTCATAAAGTCTCTGCACTTCGCTAATTTTAGTGTTATCAAAATCGTCGTACATAGCGCGTTTTTTATCTCTTTCAATAAACTCGTTTATAGATAGCATAATATCAGTATCCCAAACTTTGCGCTCATTTAGTTTTTTGAATAATAGATATGCCTTAAAAAGAGTGTTGGGAGTGCTGATTAAGTTGTCATAATCGTATTGCTTTACATCATTGTAAGTAGCAATTTCATCAAAAAATTCTTTTGGAGTTTTGTAGTCCATACACTCGTTTTGTACATTTGTCAAATAATCATTAAAAATAATTGCGTTTTGATTTAGATATGTATCTAAGAATGATGATATTTCTTGCCCGCAACGATTTTCGGCATAAGCAGAAAATGAGTTTGGATGTGTGTGCTTTGTTAGGCGCAATTCCAAAATATCATCAAAAGCAAAAGCAAACATTGTCCTCACTTTATCGTATTGCTGTTGTTCCATCATAGTGTTTATTGCCGAATGTAAATTAGGGCGCTTAAAGCAGTAGTCAAAAACAAACCAACTTGTCCCGCCATCCTCTACCATCTGCGAAAGGAAAAACTTAAGTTCATCATTAGTAGAGTTTACAAAAAAATTTGCAAGTTCTTGTTCTTTGCTAGGTTCATCTAGCATACTAATAAGGTTTTCTTTATAGTTTGAGTAGCCAGAAAGCATAGGCATTTTTTTAGTAAGTTCAATAGCTCTATCTGTAGGCTTTATTCTTACGTGCACGACTTTAGATTTTACCACCTTATCCCAAGCGGACGAACGAACTTTATTTTGCAACCCTTCGGCTTTAAGGATATCTCTTTTTTCTTTTTCTAAATTTTCATTGATGTTCATAAATAACCTCTTTTAGGTTTTTAGTATAGCACAAAATGTCAAAAATGTCAATATTATATTTAACTTAATATATTTGTTTAATAAAATATTTACAAAAATTATAATTTTTTTAACAATAAATAAAAAATTACAAAATATGCTAATAAACAAACCAAAATAATTGCAAAATATTTTTAATTTGTGCTATACTAAAGATAACAATACAAGCGAAAAAGGAGAACAAAGTATGTTTAATTTTAGTAAAAAAGTAGGGGGGGGGGGGGGGTATTTAGTTCTAACCCAATAAAAAAGAACGCAAGCAAAGCTACAAAACTAAATAGCAAAAGTTCTAAACTAGCTACACTAAACATAATAGTGTGGCTTTTGGCAGTTGTGTTAGCTTTTTCGATTTATTTGAGTTTGCCAAACCCATCATACAACAAAGTTGCAATGGCAATAGGCACAGCAGAGAGCCCCAATTATACAATAAGCAATGAAACGGAGCTATTGGAATTTGCAAATGATGATACAAAATGGGGGACGGCTACAGATCCTGTCTATGTATTGTTAACTGACGATATACCAGTAACTTCGAGTACTTGGACGACAATTGGCAAGGGGCCCAACGAAGGTAATTATTTTTATGGAGTATTTGATGGGAATGGGCATAAAATTACATTTGAAAATGCAATAACTATAACAAATGTATCTTATGCTGGGCTTATAGGTTTTGCACGAGATGCCACTATTAAAAATTTATGCGTTATTTGGGAAAATGGATTAAAATCAACATATTATCAGGCTGATGTTGGTGGAATTATTGGTGGTGGATATGATGTTAAGATTGATAGTTGTTATTCATTAGGTGATATATCAACTGACGGTTCCTTTGCGCTAATTGGAGGAATTGCTGGGAGCTTACAGACGCTCACTGGTGGGGAATCTTCAGTTACTAATTGTTATCATATCGGAACTATGAGTGCTCAATCAGATGGCGACTCTTATAATTGTGCAGGTGGTGTTGTTGGTGGAGCAAGTAGTAATGTCACTATAAAAAATTGCTATCATATAGGCAAAGTGGAGTCTAAAGGCGTGGGTTCTTTTACGGAAGCATATTCTGGAGGTATTTTAGGCGTAGCATTTTCCGATAGTGATACATCAATAGCTATAGATTGTTTTAGTGTTTTTGAAAGCGGGAATGGATTGGAGGCGACTTCCGAAGGTGTCGGGACACGTATAGGTGGAATCACTGCTGGGTCTTGGGGTGCTTCAGCTAATTCATACTATAATCAAACATACAACACAACAGGGTCTACATATAGAGGTACTGGTATACAAGATCCTGATTTGCCTAGTAAAGTAATAAATGAAGAAGAATTTAAAAAAATAGAATGGTCATCAAGTACATCTTGGAGCTTTACTGATACGTGGGAAATCATAGGCAACAATTATCCAACACTGAAAGTGTTTAATCCTGGCTATGATGTAACTTACGATGCTACAACCAATGGCGGAACTTTTGGTAGTGCTAGTGGGTACGAAAGTACTGTTGTATTGGGTGAAGGTGAAGCAGTGGATTTGAGTACAACAAACCGTTATGCGACGAAGTCGGATGGTTGGATATTCGTCGGCTGGAACACAGATAGCAACGCACAAAGCGCTTTGAGTTCATTGCAGATGCCAGCAGAAGCGGTGACATTATATGCAATATTTTCAAAAAC
>CALVJT010000005.1 GCA_944332315.1 uncultured Clostridia bacterium | reverse complement strand
TTGTATTGACATTACTGTTTGCGCTACTTATATGCGTAGCAGTGGCTGTTGTCGGCACATATTCGGCATTGCAAGCGTCAAAAACAGCAACTGGTACTGTAACATTTAATTTGGCTGACTATGATGTATCTATTTCAGGTCAAGCAGAAATTGTTGGGGATATTTATCCGGGCGGGGTAGCCACATCGGATGATATGAGAATTGTAAACTCGGCAAATGCGGATGATGTTGCGGGTGGTGGCACAACCGAAGGACTTGGCCCTGTTTTTGTAGCAATAAAAATTAATAGTATAACTGTTGGTGGCAGCACGGTGCCTGTAAGTTGTGCAACTAGTACAGATAGCAACTATTTAACATTGGGTACATCTAACGGATTAGAGATTAGGTTGCGTGCTTCCGCAGCGGAAACTGGCGGTTTGACTTGGGCTGCTGCTGGTACCTCCGATGCATCTAGAATTAATTTAAGTGCTCCATTGGATTTTACAATGGATTTAGAGAATGGTCCTGCGGCAGTTATGCAATTTCAAGTTGCAATGGCAGAGCCTACCGATGTAAACAATGGTTTTAATAGCGATACAACTGGTAATCAAGTAAATCAATATCAAGGCAAATCTGTATCTATCAGCTATACAATCTATTGGGGCACAACAAAAGCTAATCTAAATAGTGTGTACCCAACAGCATAAAGTTAATACTATTAAATTAAGTGATAAAAAATAGAAAGATAAAACATTTTAATAAGGATGTATAAAAATAAATTGCTTAGCAAAATTTATAAAACAAAAAGAGCATACAAACTATGCTCTTTTTTATAAACTTTATGGTAAATTACCATTATAGAAATTTTAATGCCCATTTGGCAAACAGATAAACATAACTAGTTAAATTAATTGGTTCTATAATATTCGCGGGGGATACATTTTAGTAAAGGTCTACCTATAATTTACTAATAATAAAGAACCTTGTAAAATTCTATAAAATATTGGTGTTTGTTGCATCTAAATTAAACTCATCTACAATCCAACATTTATATATAGGCATTTATTTTTTTTGCAAAAGTTTTTATTCTTTTATACTTGTAAGTTCGGTTACTTTTTGGTCTATGCTTTTTAGTGTGGCAAAACAATCGGTGTATGTTTTTGCCACTTTAAGGCGCAGGTCATCTAGGGATGCGTGTATTTGTTGTGCGTTTTGTGGCTGTATGTTTTGGAATTGCTTTTCAAGATTTTCGCAAACTGCATTTAGGTAGCCATCTATATCGCAACTTGTGCCGTCTAGCACAAATTCGGAGGATTGCGCTATAAACTTAAATACCATATCGTTTGTAGTAAGCACGGTTTTAATCATTTCCTCTGCGCGGGTGTTTGCAAGAAATCTTGCATCTATTTTATCTTGGTTTACGCTTTGGTCGTTGCCAAAGTAGATGCACGAGGATATTATAGCATTTATATTATAGTTAAATTTTAATATCTTTACTATAAAGTCATCGCGCGAAAGGGTGCGGGCAATTTTTTTTAGTTTTGCTTTATCGTTTTGTGCAAATTTTAAGTCGTGCGTAAGGTGCGCAAAATCTACTTCTTGGCGCGAAAATGCTGGTAGCGAGCGCAGGTGCTTTGGGCTGCGGACAAGGTTATCAATTTCAAGAATAGTTTGATAGTGTTCGCCTTCGTTATATATTGGCAGTAGTGAGGCTAGGCAGTTAGAATACTGAACTATACCTTTTGCGTTTTCGTTGTTTAAGTTTGAGGCATTTATTTCGCAATCGAGTATAGAATTTTTGAGCATATCCACTTTAAGATAAGTTTGTCCGTTCACTTCTATGGTAGGGGTTATGTAGAGGTACTTTTTTAATCTTTCAACATAGTTTTGCTTAAAATCTGTCATTTTTGTGCGCTCCTTTCGATGATATTATTAATATCTGCTAATAATTTTACATTTGTTTTTATATTGTTGTTTTCGTAGTTAGGGTTATTTTTAGGAAATTCAAGGGGGAAATTGCAAATTGAGTACTCTTGTCCTGCGTACTTTATTTTTGCAGATAGCATATTTATGCACTGGCTTTTATTCATAGTAAGGGTATTTTTTAGCAGGCGGACATATTCGGCGTTGAGTTTTTGTTTTGCTTCTGTAATTTGTTTTACATCGTCCATAAAGGCTTTGGTGCTGGTTGTGCGCACCTTGCTTGCCGAAACTAGCGAATCTAGCAGCATGTATATTTGGCTTACAACTGATACAAAAAAATCTTTTATCAAAATATCGCTTGTAAGGCTTTTATTTAGCGAGCTTGCAATGAGGGGAATATTTATAACAAGACCGCTTTTTTGTGTGTTTGCAAAATTGTAGTAGTGCAGGGTTCTTAAAAGTTCTTGCAAATTAATATCCATATTGTTGTTGCGCATTTTAGATAAAATTGCAAGGTAGTCTTTATCATTATGTTTTATTTGGGTGCCGTTTAGCACTACATCCATCATATCATCGGCAATAAATGTTTGCCTTTTGTTTGCTATAATACTTGAATACTTCATATCTCTCCTATAGTGTACATATGTAAATATCAACAACACTACATATTTACATTTTGACAATTTAATACATTAACATTTATGCATATTATAACAAAAAAAATCGCACTTGTAAATATAACGCGCAAAATTTTTTATAAACCTATTAAATTGAAAATAAATATTGAAAATAAATAAAGTAAAAGTGGTTGTAAAACGGCAGATTTATGATATAATAAACTATAAGGAGAGATAATGCTGGCTATAGAAGTGGCGAATGCCAAAAAGACATACTTAAATAAAATTGTGGGCATAGAGAATGTTTCCTTTAATATAAAGTACGGCGAAATATTTGGCTATATCGGGCCCAACGGGGCGGGCAAGAGCACCACAATAAGGGCGCTGATGGGTTGCTTAAAACTTGATAGCGGACTTATGAACATAGAGGGGCACGATTGCTTTACTGATGGCGTAAATGCTCGCGAAAATGTGGGTTATGTGCCTAGCGAATTGAGCTTTTATAACTCAATGACTGTGCGCAAGTACATTGAGTTTATTATGGACCTAAAGGGCAGGGGATACGAAAAAATTGATGAGCTTTGCACATACTTTGAACTAAATGCAAATCGCAAAACGGGCGAACTTTCGCTTGGCAATAAGAAAAAGCTTGCCATAGTGTGCGCGCTTGCATGTAGCCCTAAAGTGCTGATTATGGATGAGGCAACAACTGGGCTGGACCCAATTATGCAACAAAAGTTCTTTGATATTTTGCAAAAAGAAAAAAAGAAAGGCACTGCCGTATTGCTTTCTAGCCACAACTTAAACGAAATTCAGCGCTGTTGCGATAGGGTGGGCATTATAAAAAATGGCAACCTTGTGGCAATAAAAGAGATAGGCGAGTTTAAGGCAAAGCTTATGAAGCATGTGGTTTTTGAAACAAAGTACTCGCTACCTGATATTTACCTAGATGGCATTGAAAACTTGAAGGTAGATGGCAATAGGTACGAATTTAATTATCACGGAGATATGAAGGCGCTAAACGATTTTGTGGCGGGACTAGATATAGTGAACCTATCCATTGTGGATGTGGACTTAAACGAGGAGTTTATGCGTTGGTATTAGGGGAGATTTTATGGTAAAAGCAAAAAAGAGGCGAGCAACATTTGCCTTATACAAAACAGAGTTTAGACTGCAACGAAAGTCATCCATTTGGTGGCTTGGTGTGCTTGGCGTGCTTATGATTATAACACTGCTTATGTATCCGCTTGTGGATATGATGATGGGCGTAATACCCGAGGATGTGCTTGAGCAAATGGAGCAGGCGGGTATGAGTTTTGAGTTTGGGGGAGTTACATCGTACCTATTAATGCAAGGTGTGCAAACGCTTGCATTGGGTGGCAGTTTATTTTTGTGCTGTTTTTCGGCAAACACTATTATGCGCGATTTTAAGGGCAAGCAGAGCGAACTGTTGTACACAAATGCGCTTTCAAGAAGCGACATAGTGTTGACAAAGTATTCTAGTTGCCTTACAATGACGGCGGTTTTTAATGTGTTTATGCTTATTATAGAACTTGTTTGTATGTGCATTATAGATATAGATGGTGTGCAAATTGTGCCTATTTTAGCGCTGTTTTTATATAGCATAGTGCTAAATTTGATTCTTGTAAACATAACTTTAGCCCTGTATTTGCTAAAACGCAAAGGTGGCTATGGCATAGCTATTGCGGTGCCGTTAGTACTGTACTTTTTGGGCGCCATTGCGTATGCGGTGTCAATGCAAGTGCCGTTTTTATCCTACCTAACACCTTTTACGCCATTTTATGATATCACGGCTGATGCCCCATTTGATGCAAACTTGTATCCGTTTATTATTTATGCCGTGATAGCGGTTGGGCTATTTATATGGGGAATTAATAAATTTAATAAGCGCGATTTTGCGTAAACAAGCAAAAACTGTGCTTAAATGTATATTGGAGTTAAATACTATATGGTCTGTCCTAATTGTGGAAATAAAATACCTAAAGAAGCCACGCACTGCGCATACTGCAAGTTGAGTGTGGAAAAAATTACATCGGCATCTAACTACGAGGCAAAGCGCGCCATAAGAAACAAAGAGCGCGATAGGGTAGTTTTAACTGCTTATGTCCCCTACGATGTCAACCGAACTAAACTGTTGCTGTTGTGCATATTTTTGGGATGGTCTGGTGCGCACTGCTACTATGTGGGGCGTATGGGGCGCGGTTTTACTATGCTTGCTTGCCTTATAATTGGCATATTTTGCGTGGCTATACCCCAAACTTGGGTACTGCACGCCTATTTAAGCGGGGTAGTTGCGGGAGCTTTCGGCTTTGCATGCGTGTTTACTTGGTGGTTTGATATACTAAATATCTGCCTAAGGCGCTTCAAAATACCCGTTGTGCTTAAAGACAACGAAATGCCAAATGATGAGTAATTATCTTTATTTGCATTTTTTTGTTTACAATCTTATGTTAGGGATATAAAAATTGGAGTGATTATGATTATATATGCTACACAAAAAACGCGCGAAAGATTAGTTTTGCAAACTGTAAACGAGTTATCCTTGCCTTTGCGTATTTTTGCGCAAGAAGTTCTAAAAGAGGGGAAGGGCAATGAGTTACTGGAGTGGGGAGCCAAAATGTTTTATTTTGGGGGTAAAAAGTGTGTGCAACTAGTAAATTTTGCAAGCAGATTAACACTGTTTATTTTTAATGTAACCGTTAATGGCGTACTTGACTTGGGCAATAGAATTGCAGATAATATAAAGGCATTATATAAAAATAAACCGAATGTTATAGAAAAGATAGAAAAGATGTTTGAACAGCATCCTGCAGTCTGTTTTGAAAAATTAACTAATAAAAGTATGATTACTATTTTGAACAATAATTTATTAGCATTTGATGACCGCTTTTACGCTTCATTTTTTCCAGATAAAAAAGTAAATCCAATTAAAATGAACCATTTTGTAAATTTTAATTTTCCGCAAAAGGTTACAATCAATGGGGCGCGCGAATATGTTATGAGTGGAGAATATTTTGAGGAGTTGTTGCTAAAATCATTTTAATTTTTATAATTTACATAAACCATTATAAAAAACAAAAGATACATTAGCATATACCTAATGTATCTTTTTATGATATTTTTTTTATTCTAGTTTTACTTGCTTTAATGTATACGATATTAGTGGATTTTTTATAGTGGTTTAATTTAATAAGAGTCTTAAGGTTGGCATTTAAGTTCATTTATAAAGTGCAAATGTTTTTACTGTATAATAAGTGTTATATAATAAAATATTGCATATAAAACTAGCACATATAAAATTATCCACAATTAGCGTATATAAATTATAAATACATCCATACTTACTAAAGGGGCAAAAGTTTTGCCCCTTTTATTAAGGATGGTTAGGTAGACAAATACATTTGTTTACCCTTTTTTATTTTAACACATATTGCTTATGATGTCAAACATTTCGCCAAAATGCAATACAAATTGAATATTGTGTCAATAATTTACATACAGTGCAAGCATAATTTTTGCCGTGATATTAAAATTAATATAAGGGGTGGGCAATGTTAATGTAAGATGTTGTATACCGAATTTGGTACTTTAGAAATCGCGCAAACATTAGCGCGCGAGATTTGAGCTTAAAACTAGGTAAGCACGAGGCATATATCAGTAAGCTCGAAAGCAAGGACTTTAATTTGCCAACTAGCGTACTGCTAGAAATTTTTGGTATACTCCAAGTAGAGTCCGAGCGGTTCTTTGCCAAAGATTTTGATGCCTTTGAAAAAGATAGAGAACTTGTTCGCCTAATCACTCGCTTGCCCTACAAAAAGCGCGAGCTTTTGCTAGAGTATCTAAAACTAGATAGCTAGTATTTTATACTATATGCTTGTGTTATTTTGTAAACTTGTGCTAAAATGTAGTTATGAAAAAGTTGATTATCTTGTACAACAAAGCCTGCAAGGCAATTACCAATGCACTATTTCCTGAACACATAAAGTGTTTGGGTTGTGGCAAGGACCTATACAAACTAAATATGTTTGATGTGTGCGATAACTGCAGGAAAGATTTGGAGTTTAACAACGGGCGTAGGTGCGCTAGATGCGGTGCGAATGTTTATGGGCAAGCAAGCTACTGCTTTAACTGCAAAAACACGCCAAGGCACTTTGACCGTGCGTGTGCTCCTATGCTGTACTCTAAACTCACTGCAAGGCTAATTAAAAACTTTAAGTATAACAATGCGCCGTATCTTGCAAGTACCTTGGCGCGCTGGCTAGTGCAGGAGTATGTTAAAAGTGATTTTGAGGTAGATATTGTTGTGCCCGTGCCTATGAACGAAAATAAACTGCGCAGGCGCGGATACAATCAAGCGGAGTTGCTTGCAAGGGAGTTTTGTAAACTTACAGATTTGCCACTAGATACCACGCATTTAATTAAAGTTATTGATACCGATACGCAAACACACAAAAGTAAATACGAAAGGGCGCATCTAGAAAATGTCTATGCTCTTAAAGATAAAAACTTCTTTCGTGGCAAGCGCGTGCTGTTGATAGATGATGTCATAACCACAGGCGCCACTATGGATGCCTGTGCAAAAACACTAAATGCAAAGCGCGTGTATGGGCTTGCGGTGGCAAATTCTAAAACGCGCATCAGGCAAGCAAGCAATATAAACGCTATTAAAGATAAAAAGTTTATAAAATCTACTGTTTTGTAAAATGAATATAAAGTATTATTTTATACACCTAATCAATTTTTTATAAGCATAAATTGATTAGGTTTTATGATTCTATGTCTATAGTTTGTGTTTAATGTTCTAAATAATATGTAAAACATACATAAACTGTTTTATAAACCGATATTGATTATAGAGTCTTTTTTTATTTAGAAAGTTTTATATTTGATTATGATATACTATTAAACAAACTACGATATACTGCCCCAAAAGCAAAGATATTTATCAACTAAAAGGTTTTGCCTTTATAATAAATCATTATATAATATATTTTATATGCTTTAGTTTTTTGATGCATAAAATGGTACAATTGATTCGAGTTTACCTTATAGTTTTATTATTCTTTATTATAAATTATGGCTACAATTATATATTAATTTTTGTGATTAATTTAGTTATTCTTATTGTGGCTATTGTGCACAAAGTTGATTTTTTTATCATAATATAGTCCTATATACTTTGATTTTTTGATTTTTTGTGATACAATTCTTTTATAAAAGGAGATGAGTTATGAATAAATTTTTACAAATTTTTGGCATTATTGCTTTGTGTTGCGTAATGGCGTTCGGCTTTGTAGCTTGCGGTGATAAAAACGACGACAATGACAATAGTGGCAATGGTGGCAACGGGGGGAATGGGGGGACAGGTGGTCAACCTACTGTTTCTCTTACGGATGACGAGTACTATGCAAAATTTTTATCGGCAGGGGCCTATGTGCCTACAGGTGATTACACCATGCGCGCCGAATCTGTAAATTGGTCTATGGATACTTCTACAGGTGGTCAAGGGGGAATGAAGCAGTATAGAACTGTATCACTTGTAATTTATGATAGCCAAAATAATAGGTACTATAGTTCTACCGATAGTGGCAATTATTTAAGTGAGGAGTGGGTTCAACAAAAAGGAGATAAATTCTATTCCTATCAATTTTATTCTGATAGTGATAGTACATACAAAAGTATAAACGAAGTATCTCCAGGCCACATACAAGCGTTGCTTAAAGGAAGTAATGCTAACCCAATTGCTGTGATGTATTCAGAGGCCCCAGCAACTTTGGCTGAGTTTGAAGCGATGATAAATCAATCAATCGAATTGATGCTGTCTTATTTTCTTGAAATGGTTCCAGCAATTTCGGAGCCTCAAGTAGAAAGCAACTCCAATATTGATTTTACCGAAAACAATGGTTCATACAAAATGATAGTTACTAATACAACCAATGTAGTTATTTCGTTACCGCAAGATGTTAATATGGACATTGATGTGCAAAGCAATTATGAATTTGGCTATAATGATACAATGATTTCATTTGTTAATTCTACAAGCACCGTAAAAATGAATGATGTGGAATATTCGTCAACAACATATACAATAGATATAACCAATAACTTTAATACATCGTACTATCAAACACTTGATGAAAGTGATTTTGAAGGTATTGAGCCAACTACAAACTATGGAGTATATACAACCTACTATGTAAATGGCAAGTATATGGATATGGAGCAGATGCAGTACAACACCTCGTTGTCTTCCGCTTTGCAATCTATTGATGCTTTGTTGGCATTAAATGATACTGTCCAAGTAGAGTGGTTCTTTGATAAAGACTATACCCAGCCAGTGGATGCCAATGCTTTGGTTAAATCATACGATCAAGTTCTGTACGCGCGCGTAACGCCGGCAACTGAATATGCGCTTGTTATTGTGTATGGTGCAGAAAATGAAATTATAACTTCTGCAAATTCCACTGTGGAAATAAATCTATCACAAAATTATACCTATGCTTTGGAGGATGGCACTCCGTTTGCAGGGGAACTAGCTGTTGAGGCAGGCAAAACTTACTACATTATTTCGACATTTAATACGGAAAACTTAAATTAAGGTTAAATAATAATGCATTTAGGTAAAATGCTGAGGTTGATTGTTCTTGAGTATAGAAAAAGCTATCAACATCCATTAATTCCAACATTAATTATAGATTCTAAAACCATAAACTAAAAAATCGCTTTGTTGCTACACAAGCGATTTTTTTGTAGATAAGCAGTGGGTACCTCCGCGAATAAGTAGCTTAATTTGTATTTGAGTGGTATTATTGTTTGAGTGGTATTATTGTTTTAGAATTTACTTGTACGTAAATGCAAGCAAAAATCTTAAAAATAAAAAAGTAAAAATGATATAAATATAGTTGATAAAACTTTTATATTTGTGATATACTAAAATTAACAATGATTAAATATTGTGAGTAATACAATAGAAAAAGGAGAACAATAGTATGTTTTTTGAAAATAAAAAAGTAGGGGGGGGGGGGAGGAAGATTTTTTAACCAAAAAAAAGGGAAACATAAAAAAGGAAAAAAAAAAAAAAAAAAAA
>CALVJT010000004.1 GCA_944332315.1 uncultured Clostridia bacterium | reverse complement strand
AAACTAAACATCGTACCAAGTTTTGCCTACAGAAATATTTACTGTTAGTGGCACATTAAGGTGCACAACATTTTCCATAATTTGCTTTAGCAATTTGCTAACTTCCGTCACCTCATTTTCAGGGCATTCCAGCATAAGTTCATCGTGAATTTGCAATATCATTTTGCTTTGCAAATTTCGTTTTCGCAACTGTTCATCTACTTGAATCATAGCAATTTTTATAATGTCGCTCTCGGTGCCTTGAAGGGGAGTGTTCATAGCAATGCGTTCGCCAAACTTTTGTATGTTTTTGTTTTTAGATTGCAGTTCGGGCACATACCTTTTTCTGCCAAACATAGTTAGAACATAGCCATCTTGTTTTGCCTTTTCCACACATTCTGCCATATATGTTTTTACGCCATTGTATCTATCAAAGTACTTTTCAATAAAAGCCTTTGCTTGCGCGCGTGGCATATTTAAAGATTGCGCAAGGCCATAATCACTAATACCATAAATAATGCCAAAATTTACAGTTTTAGCAATACGGCGCATATCATCTGTAACATCATTTATATCCACATTAAATATTTGGCTTGCAGTGTATTGATGTATATCGTGATTAGTCAAAAATGCATTTACTAAATGCTCATCATTGCTATAATGGGCAAGCAAGCGCAGTTCTATCTGGCTATAGTCGGCAGATACAAACACATTTTCGGGCTTTTTACAAATAAACATTTTGCGCAAACTCCTGCCTTCCTCATCACGCGTAGGAATGTTTTGCAAATTGGGGTTAAGGCTCGAAAGTCTGCCAGTAGTAGCCATAGTTTGATTAAATTCGGTGTGAACAATGTCATTTTTATCTAAATGCGGTATCAATCCATCAAGGTATGTGCTTACAATTTTGGATACTTTGCGGTATCGCATTAGTAGGGGAACAATAGGGTGCGCGTACTCAATTTCCTGCAACATTTCTACATTTGTGGAGCGTTTTTTACCTTTAGGTATAGGTATTTGTAGTTTATCAAACAGTATCTCTGCCAGTTGCTTTGTAGAATTTACATTAAATTTTTCGCCAGCCATCTCAAAAATTGCATCAGCAATTTCATCTACTTGTTTAGAAAAGTGATTAGACAGTTCAACCAAAGTTTTTCTATCTACTTTTATGCCTTCTATTTCCATCCTAAAAAGCACATCCTCGAGTTTAAGTTCAATTTCGCTATATAGTCTTTTAAGGTTTTCATCTAATTGGGGTTCAATAATATCTTGTGCTTGCAGTATGCCAGAAGCCATTGCTTTTATATCTAGCCCCAAGTAGTCAAATGCTTTATCTATAATATCAAAACGAACCGAGGAATCTACAAGGTATTGCGCCAGCGATACATCAAAGCAAGGCATATTTATGTCTACACCCCAATCATACAAATAGCGTTTTTGCTTTTTGTACTGAAAGTAGGTTTTAGCAATTTGGTCATTTTCTATATAAGGTTTAAGTTTTTGTATAAATTCGGCTGTGTGCTCTCCAATCTTTTGCGTAATAAAGTAATAGTCCTGCTCAATGTTAAAGGCAAAATGAAAAGCATCATAGTACTTTTCGTAGTGGCAACAAAATCTTTTAGGTGCCTTGTTGCTTTTTATGATGTTTTCAAGTTCGCCCAAAGTGCTAACCTCGGTTACTTTGCGGTTTACGATGCTAGTGTTTTCTAATTTAGCGTTTTCGGAAAAAATGTTCCTTTTTAATAACGAGGAAAATTCATATTCGGCAAACTTTTTTTGTACATCTGCACTAAATGGAAATTCGTATTTCAAATCATCTAATGTACACTCTATATCAGCATTTGTATCAATAGTAGCAAGCTCGTAGCTCAAATATGCAAGCTCTTTGCCATTAACAACTTTAGCTTGCTTTGCTCCTTTAATTTGGTCTATGTGCGAATATAGCCCATCAAGCGAGCCAAATTCGTGCATAAATTCAAGCGCCGTCTTTTCGCCAACACCTACAATACCGGGGATGTTGTCACTCGAATCGCCCATCATAGCCTTTAAGTCCACCATATTTTTGGGTTCAAACCCATAAACATCCCTAAAATGTTGCGCATCAAATACTTCAGTTTCGCTAATGCCTTTTTTTGTAAGCCAAACGGTAGTTTTATCATCAATCAACTGCAGTAAATCTTTATCTCCCGAAACTATAACAGTATCTAAATCAAAGCGCTTTGCAAGCGTGCCCACAATGTCATCCGCCTCAATTCCGTCTTTTATCAAAACATCAATGTTCATAAGCCTCAGTAAATCTTGTAGCAGTGGCATCTGCGTTACTAAATCCTCTGGCATAGCATTGCGCCCCGCCTTGTAATCTGGGTACTTTTTGTGCCTAAAAGTAGGGGAGTGCGCATCAAAAGCAACGGCAAAGTATTTAGGCTTGTTTTCGGTAATCAACTTAACTAAAATGTTGCAAAAACCAAAAATGGCATTGCATACTAAACCATTTTTATTTTTCAAAGGTGGCATTGCATAGAATGCACGATTGGCAAGCGAATTGCCATCTATTATAATAAAATCCACAATATCCTCACTTTATAAAAGTATTATAGCATAAAATTGACTAAATACAATTACAATAAATAAAGTTTTTAATAAAAATATCAACTATGTAATTGAGTTTACGAGAATAGCTAATTTATAAAGCCACACAAAAAATAATAAAATATTAAGTATATTTTTTACATTTTTTCTAAAAATACTTGCTTTTTATAAAAAAATATGATAATATTAACTTTGTTAAGCCGAAGTGGCGGAATTGGCAGACGCACAAGACTCAAAATCTTGCGAGGGCAACTTCATGTGGGTTCAAGTCCCACCTTCGGCACCACTAAATAAAAGCACCATATGTAGTATGTTTGAAAATATCGAAATACTTATATATGGTGTTCTTTTTTGTTTTAGGCACAATTTAGGCAAAAACATGTATTTATATGTTTTAGCTGGAATTTGTTATGTGGAATTTAAGATTTCTAACGAATTTTTAATAAATTTTTGTCGGGGTAGGAGAGTTAGCTTAGCAAAGCCTGAATATATAACTTACTATACCACCATTAATAATAAAGATTTTTTTTATTGTTCTATTTTTTCAAAACTTAATAGAATTTATATTTATGAATTAAGTTTATTAACTCTTAACTGTTTGTCAATCACTTTTTAACTCATACCACGATTTTATGTGGTGTATGCTTAATCCATAGTTATAATCAACTAAATTGTATAATTTTTTAAGCTCGTCATACATATACTTTTTGTTTTCCTGCGCAAAGGTAACAACATCCTCTTCATCCCCAGTTTCTACTCCTAAAAACAGCATTTTATTCACTGTTTTTGCATATTCTAACTCATCCTTTGCAACATCATATATGCCTTGCGCAGTATCTCTATAACTCATAATAAAAGTACGATTGCAATAATCTATCAAAAATTTGTAAGCCTCTTTTGTTTGGCCATCAACTGTTATTATATCATCGAGCCAGAAGGGGATATCGGCATCAAATTTTATGTTTGGATAGTTGCTTGTAGTTTGCAAAATAAAATTAATGTACTCGATAATTAGTTCGGTGCGCCTTTGTTCGAACTGTGGATGTTGGTGTGGCTCTACATCTAAATGCACACCCTCAAAAATATAGGTATGATTTTTTTGAAATTCAATATAGCAGGATATTAAACTATCAAAACTATCTCTATTTTCTATCCACTGATATTCTCCACACAAAAAGTAAACATTAATACCTAAGGCATTTGATTTTTGTATAAAGCTTTCGGTATCCGCATCAAAGCTAGAATCGCAGTAGTAAATTTCATCAATGCCGTTTTCGTGAGCAAACTCTAAAAACGAATAGTCTAATGAGTCATCCCACCACCATACACCCTGCACAGCAGATTTATCATTGAGTACAATCGGCGTAGAGCACGAGGTTAGTGCCAAAAATAGCACAGGCAATATAAGCACAAAAAGTAATTTATAATTCATAGTTAAATCATAAAATATAATGTTTGCAAAGTCAAGTAAAAAAAGCAACAAAATATAAAAGAATTTTATCAAATATTTGATAAATAAAAATTAATATGATATAATACAATAAATAAGGAGTTAATTATGGCAGAAATTCAAGAAGATGTTGAAGAAAGAATGGCTGGCAAGGTTATGTATAATAAGGACATAATAAAGTCCATTATATCTTTGGCTACAAAAGAAATTAATGGTGTTGTTTCTATGAGTAAAACCAGCCAAAACCCTATCATAAAGTTAATTCGCGGTAAAAATGATAATGGCGTTAAAGTTTCTACAAACGGAGATGAAGTTACTATAGATGTTTATATAAACATTTTATCTAGCGCAAATGTAAGAGATATTGCTTGGCGTATTCAAGAAAATATCCGCACCGCAGTGCAAAGTATGATGAATGTAAAAGTAAAGGAAGTCAACATAAACATAGTGGATGTCGATTTTTCTAACCTAGAGAGGGAATAGTATGACGCGCCACGAATGCAGAGAAATTACGATGAAGCTAGTTTTTTCATCACTAGATAACGCAAACTTTGATTATGCTACCACCTTGCAAGATTTGTTGCAGGAAATTATAAGCGCAACAAATAGCGAGGTTTTACCCGCAGATAATGAATTTATCAAGTCGTTATACAACAGCGCTATAAATAATAAGCAAGATATTATCAATCAAATAAGCGAAAAGCTAAAAGGGTACGAATGGCACAGGGTATATAAAGTAGATAAATGCCTTTTGCTTATGGCTGTAGCCGAAATGAACTACCTAAAATCGGCACCACCTAAAGTTATTTTGAACGAATATATAGAAATGGCAAAGCAGTATTCAACCGATAAAAGCCCTAAATTTATAAATGGTATACTTGCAAATTTTGTAGGAGAATGATGAACGAGGAACAAAACTTTATAACGGTATCGCAGTTAGGTACCTATATAAAAAGAATAATTGATAGCGAGGAGATGTTGCACAACATCTCAATTTTTGGCGAAATTTCGGCATACAAGCTCTATCGAGGCGATACCGCGTACTTTACCTTAAAAGATGAAAATGCAATGATAGATTGTGTTATGTTTGGTGCCGATAGATTGCAAGTTCAGCCACAAGTGGGCGAAAGCGTTATTGTAAAAGGTTCACCTAACTACTATGTTAAAGGCGGTAAACTAAATTTTAATGTACGCAATCTGATAGCTTATGGCAAGGGTGCCTTGTATCTAAAATTTTTACAATTAAAAGAAAAATTGCAAAAAGAAGGACTTTTTGACCAAGAACATAAAAAGAGTGTGCCTAATAACGCAATAAATATAGGTGTAGCAACAAGTTTGCAAGGCGCAGTACTACAAGATATAAAAAATGTATCTTATCGCAGAAATTCGGGCGTCAATTTGTTTGTCTACGGTTGTAGAGTGCAGGGCTTAAAGGCGGATGAAACTATAATAAAAGCTATAAAAGAGCTAGATAAAATGAACCTTGATGTCATAATTGTGGCAAGAGGTGGGGGTAGTAGCGAGGATTTAGATTGCTTTAATAGCGAGGCACTTGCGCGCGTAGTGTACGAATGTCAAACACCAATTGTATCGGCAGTTGGGCACGAAACCGATTTTACTATAATCGATTTTGTGGCAGATAAAAGGGCACCAACGCCATCTGCAGCGGCAGAACTTGTTGTTGCCAATGTGGAGGAATATAAAAAGTTAGTAAACAATATGCTTGCGCGTATGCGAAATGGCATTATGCGTGAGTGTAGCGAAGGCAAAAGGCGTGCCGATGTGTGTATTCAAAAAATGAATTCAATTCTTAAAAATTTTATAGAAAGCGCAAAACGCGATGTCAATTTGAATATGCAAAAATTAGATAGATATGTAAATGAACACATACTAAAATCGTACAATAAAATTAATTTATTATCGCAAGCTCTAGAAAAATCTAATCCGCTCACACTTATGCGTAGGGGATACGCCTTAATCGAAAACATAGATAACAGACCTATAAAAAGTGTTAACGAAATCAGCATTGGGCAAGAAATTAAAGTTAATGTTTACGATGGCGCATTTGTAGCCGATGTAAAAAATATAGATAAAAGAGGTAGTTAAATGAAATTTGAGGAATTAATAAAAAAAATTGAGGAAGCTACAAAAAAAATTGAAAGTGGCCAAGTGGGACTTGATGAATCTATCGAACTATATGAGCAAGCAATGAAAAATTGCAAAGAGTGCTACGATATATTAAACACAGCAAAAGGCAAAATAGAAATATTAAATAAAGATTTTTGCGAGGATAATAGCAAACAAGTTGCCGAAGCTGAACAAAGCACAAACGAGCAATCTATTTGTGATACTAACATAGAAAATTAATTTACAGTTTTGTATAAAAATTCCATTTGTGAAATTAATTATAGCAAAATGTTTCTATGATTTTATGCAAAAAGCTAGTGGAAACTATCGTAAATGATAAATAAAACATATATTGAAAGAGCTTAAAATTTTGGTTCATTTTTATGAATGGAGGTACATAAGTTAAAGGCTCATACATTTGCTAGACTTATTTTGCTAAATATTTAGCTAACCCCACGAATATTATAAAACCAATTTATATTACTAAAAAACCACGGGTTGACCCGTGGAATTTTGTTATGTAATAGTAGGGTTTTGGAGTGTTTTTTGCTCGATTACGATTTAATTAATTTAATATTAACTCCATACATTTTTATTTAACCCCAAAAATTATCTTTCTGCTTCTTTATCTGTTGATGGTGTAGCACCAGCAGGAGCCGAGCCTGTTGAACCATCAGCAGGAGGGGCAGATATGCCATCTAACTCGTTAAAGAAGTAGCGCAAGCTTTCGGTAATATCCTTTTCGTCTGCATCTGTTTTTATTCTAGATTCTTTTTTACCATAAGCAGAATAGTCGACTTCGTGGAAAGTTACAAGTTTAAGTTTGCCCGCAAGCGAATAAACAGAGCGCTTGCATTTTTCCTTAACGGACGCCATGCGTTGCCAAGTTTTGCTTTCTTTGGTATCTGCGAAATACTCTTTTACTCGAGTTTTTGCATTTGCTAACTTTTCGCTAACTGGAGCAACAAATTTATAAATTCTTTTATAGCCACTAGGAGTGGTTGTTTCTTTAATCTTGGTATCAGCCTCTACTTTAGATTCTGTACTTGCACCTTCATGAGATTCTGATTTTCCCTTTGTATCGGCAGGTGCAGATGTTTCGGCAGAAGGTTTACCTGTTTCGGTAGCTGGAGCGTCTGTACCAGGAGCAGGGCTCGCCTCTGCATGTTTAGCTGTTGCCTCGCCAGATTCCGATGTTTCTGTGCTAGGTGCAGTTTCGGCTGCCTCCGTACTAGGCGCGGTTTCGGCAGTTGCTGCCTCAGTACTAGGAGCCGTTTCGCTTGATGATGCCTCTGTGCTAGATGCAGAAGTTGCTTCGCTAGGCGCCGAAGTAGCCTCGCTAGATGCGGGTGCCGAAGTAGCCTCGCTAGAAGCAGGTGCAGATGCTGTTGATGCCTCATCAGCTACTGCCGAAGCGGTACCCTTGGTAGGGGATGCAACTTTAGCATCTGTCTTAGCCTTGTCACCAGTCTCAGTTTTGCTCCCCTCGGGAGAAATTGCTCCAAAGGAAGATTCGCTTCCTTTATTAGTAATTTTGCCTTTAACCTTTTCAAAAAACGCTTTTGTTTTTTCTGTGGTTGATTTTTTTTCAGTTCCAGCTGTTTTTTCTGTACCAACTGCTTCACCAGCGGCTGCAGTTTTTCCCGCCCCAACTGCTTTTCCAGTTTCAGCAGTTTTTTCCGCCTCTGTAGTGGATTCGGCAGGGTTTTTGATTTTTGCCTTTAACTCATTGATTGCATCGGTAGCTCTATCAAAAAACTTTTTAAGCGAAGCTGTCCTACTAGGTTTTACTGCACTACTATCATCCGTAGTTTCATCAACTGCCACTTTAGCGGGTTCTTTTTCAGTCAAAAATTTCTCGCTAAAGGCAGTTTTTGTTTTATCAGTAAAGGCGTGTGCCTTTGTTCTAACATGCCTTGTGTTTTCGTTTATAGTTGCAGATAAATTATTAAACTTATCCATAAGCATCCTTGTAGTTTTGCTATAAGGCTTTTTGCCCGCTTTTGCGCGCGCAATTTGCTTGTTTACAAGTTTTGGGTTTTTAAGCGTTTCGGCAAGCGAAACAAAAACATCGCGCTTTGCCTCGGTAGGGGGCAAATAGTAGCAAAAACAAGTAAAGTATTTAGGGTCGTTTACATGCGCACTTTTATAGCGCGGTTCTGGCATTTTAGGAATTTCCATAAGTAATATCTCCTTTATCAATATTAGTAGGGTGTTTTTGTTTTGTGGTTTCGCCGTACAAACTGTTTAGGTAGCGCACCTTTTTGTTTAGGTCATCTTTGCAATACTGTACGCACGGAACAGATTGATTGAACTTTGTACTATCGGGCGCAATTTTTGCTAGAGATTTTTCATCTAACTCAAATGTTGCAAGTTGTTCATTTATGTAGCAATTAAATTGGCTTAAACTTTGGTAGTATTTTTCAATATTCTCTTTTACAACGCCTTCTAGTTTACTAAAAGTTTGAATGTTGTTTTTTAGCTGTTTGTATTTGCTATTTAACATTGTCTTATAAAAAACCTTGCTTTTAGAGTTTATATTGCACTTACTAATAAAATCCTCTACATAGGCATCCAGCTGTTTTTTATTAGCATCTATTTGCTTATCGTATAGCTTGTTTAGTATGTAAATTTGTTCAATAATAGCATTTTTTATGTCTGCTAATTTATAATTAAACAAACTTGCGTAGCTCATAAAAGTCTTTTTATCGCAATTATAAATGGGCTTAAACGAGCAATCTAAAACAACTATTCTGTCAAGCAAATGATGTTGAACATTACCACTTAACATAATAACCCCTTTTATTTGATATTATTATATCATTATATGCGCAATCTGTCAATATTTAATCAAAAAAAGTTTTAAGTTTATATAGTATTATATGCGTAAAATTTTATAAAAATAGGAATGTTATCATAATTTGTCGAAAATGTTTTTTATTTTTATCAAAATTTGATATAATGCCCCTATAAAGGTAGAAAAAATGATAAGGATATTTGCTAGGCGTCCACTAGTGTTTGTTGCTCTAACAATGTGCCTTGGCATATTTCTTATGGTAAAAGGGCTAGAGGACGATACACTTTGGTGGTTTATAGGAATAATGCTCCTACTAACTATATTAGCAGGTGCCTCGTTTGTACTAAACGCTTTTGCATTTAGTAAAAGTTTTAGCGGAAGGGCACTTACATTTATATCAGTAAATAGATTCATATGGCTGTTTTGCCTGATATTTTACATAGTAGGCGGGCTATTTTCGTTTAACAAAATTAACTACTACAGTACAAGCATTGAAAATGTTGATTATACAGTTATCGGCACGGTTGTGGATGTAGAGGAATACTATTCTAGCGATATCATCTACCTTAAAGATGTTTTTATTGAAAACAATAACGGGTCTATTGAATTAAAAGGTAAAACTCAATTAGCTTTTAATAGAGATGGCAATTTGCATTTAAGCGAAGTAGAAGTTGGCAACCAAATTTCTTTTGTGGGCAGTATAACACCAGTTTCTGCCATAGTGGATGGCAACCTAAATTACTACGATATAAAGGATGATGTTCGCTATTCGGCACAGTTTTCTAGCTCCTTGCAAATTCTTGATATCGGTTCTGTTGGGATTGATGATACCATACGCCAAAATATCCTTGAAAACTTACTTGATAATATGCCCTCAAGCATAGCACATTTATCTTTTTCTATTTTATTTGGCGATTCCTCATATCTAAGTGATTTTACAAACGATGCATTTAAGATTAGCGGGGTGGCGCACATTGTAGCTGTCAGTGGAATGAATGTTGTCATAATCGTTGGGCTATTGATGTTTTTACTAAAATTCATAAAAAATCGCAAATTACTAAAATTTATAATTATAGCACTTGTGCTTGTTGGCTACTGCTATTTGTGCGACTTTACGCCTAGCGTAGTTAGGGCTACAATAATGGCGCTTGTGGTGTTGCTTGCAAAATTCATAGGCAGGCAAGGCGATATACTTTCGTCTTTAGGTTTAGCGTTTATAATAATAAACATAATTTGGCCACTATCAATTTACGATGTCGGATTTTTGTTGAGTTTTGCCAGCGTAATTGGCATAGTGTTCTTTTGTAACGCTTTCACAAAATTTTTGAGAGATAAATGTAAATTTCCTAATTTTTTGGCATCATCCATAGCCGTTACAGTATCAGCGCAAATAGGCATATATCCAATAATGGCATCATATTTTAATAGCTTTTCACTTTATTCAATTCTAGCGAACATAGTGGTAGTGCCGATATTTTCGATAGCTTATGTACTGTTGTTTGCTTCGGTAATAATATCCTATATACTGCCGTTTCTGTCGTTCATACTTGTTGTGCCAGCGGTAGTTATGAGCTTTGTAAATTGGTTTCCAACAATATTTGTAAATTTGCCATATGCAAACCTATATGTATTTAGTTTGGGTGCATTTTCAATCCTATACTATGTGGCGCTTGTGTTTATATCTAGCTTTGTTTTTATCAATCACAAAATAAAAATACCAATAACAGTTGCACTTATCATAGCTATGATAATCTACTTTGTGCTAGATTTGTTGCCGAACAAGTTTAAGCAAGATAATGCCACCAACCTAAATACATATCAAAGTGCCGTTATACTTACAACCAAAGATAATGGCAAATATCTAGTAGGGGTGGGTGGTTCGTACGATACGAACAAGGTGATTGATAAAATACAAAACTCAAGAATTTACGAACTAAATGGCATAATATTGCTAAACAGTGGCCTAGATGCCTACACCCAGCGCACCAATGTCGAGGCTTTGGCAGATGTTTGCAAAATAAATATGCTTTATGTAACAAATCAAATGAGTTCGGCTTTCGAAACTCTAAAAGATATAAATGTGCAGACATTGCCAACAAGTGATGTGGTTGATATAAAGGGAGGAACTTTGTATCCAATATACTATCAAAACAGCCTAGTGGTAGTTGTGTTCGATTTAGCCGAACAAGACTATGCCTTTGTGCTAGATATAGATAAAAACCAAGCCCACTATGTAAAAAGCTGTTTGACAAACAACACAAAATTGCTTTGCTACGATTCAAGCGATTATGAATTTTTTGCAGGATATTCCACCATAGCGTAAATGTCCTTGTAAAACATAAATATATGTGGTATAATATAAAAAAGGTGAGTTAATGAAATTTGTCGAGCTAAAACAGTCATTAAAAGGGCAAGTGCAAAATGTATATATAATTTATGGACAAGATAGATTTTTGCAGGATAAAAGCATCAATTTAATAAAGCAATTTGCAGTGGATAGTTTTGTAGAAATGAACGAATCTATCTATAATGATGAAAATCTAAATGTCCAACAAATGCTTGAGGAAGCGCAAACTTTGCCTTTTATGAGTAAGTTTAGATTTATCCTAATTAGAGATTGCTTTAATAAGATGCTAGAAAGCGATAAAAAGATGATTCTAGATTATCTAAAAAAGCCAGTAAAAACAACTGTGTTTGTTATGTGTGATGATGAAAAGAATGACTTTTTCAAAAAATGCGAAAACAGTGGAGCACCCGTAGATTGCAATTATCTAGACGAAAAAACGCTTGAATCTTTGGTGCCTGCAATGTGCAGTGCCGAAGGCAAGCAAATCACAGCCAACGCAATGCACAAACTAATAGAGTACTGCGCGCGCGATTTAGGCAGAATTAATAACGAGATAAAAAAACTTGCGTGCTACTGCGAGGATGCAGTTATAAAACCCGAGGATGTAGATATTAATGTTGCAAAAACTCTTGACTACGAAACATATCGATTAGCCAATGCCATATGTCAGCGAGATTATGGCACCGCTATGAAATTGTTTGAGTACATTATGCAGGAAAAGGGTAGCACACAGTATTTAATTGGTGCCTTAGGCAATTTTATGCGTAGATACTTTTATTTGCAAGCCACAAAACAGGATAAAGATTTGTGCCTGAACACTTTTAAGATAGGAGAGTACCCTTATAAAATGATGATAAAAGAAAGTGGCGTGCTTAAAAAGAACGAACTTATGAATTCTCTTAACGAAATACTTTTGGTAGATTACAAAATAAAATCGGGTAGACAGACCGATGAAAATGCACTGTACTCCCTTATAACACACTTAACAAGAAATTTATAAGTAAGGCTATGTTTTTTATTAATTCTATAATCAATTTTGAAGTGTTGATAAGTTAGTAATTATTTGCATTTAAGATAATAACTTTACATTTTGTATAGAATCGTTTTGTTATTATGTTGTAAAGCATAATTGTAAAATCATCTTTTTGAATTTATTCTTTCTTTTAGTGCTTGATGAAAAATGCAAAAAACTAGATAAACTCCTTTAAGTTTTATCCAATAAACTATCTATTAAGCATCTTTTTATAATTTTTCAATCAAAACAAAATATGGTGTATTCTTTATGCTAGAATACACCATATTTTGTGTAGTATAATTAATTGTTCTTTATATTAATGGGGTTATAGCAAATAATAAATTCATACTTTGCTGAGTTCCTTCTGCTAAATAATTAACTATCTATTTAATATTTTGTTTATATATACTATTTTTTTAGTTGCCTAAATGTATCAGCAATAATATCCATAGCCTCATCCATAAGTGGCTTTGTGTGGGTAGCAGTGTAGCTTGTGCGAATAATGGCATCGCCAACTGGTACAGCAGGGCTGATAACAGGGTTCACATAAACGCCATTTTCAAAAAGTTTTTTGCAAACTATAAAAGTAAACTCATCCTCGTAGGTATTAATAGGAATAATAGGAGCAACAGAATCTCTAATATCAATGTTTCTTTCTTTCATTCCTTTCCTAACATAGTCCGCAATCTCTTGTAGGTTTTTAACCATTTTAGGATTTTCTTTTAACAGCTTCAAAGCCATTCTAGCGCAAGCAACATTAGCAGGAGGCATAGAAGCCGAAAAAATGAATGGGCGAGAGTTGTGGCGCACAAAATCTACAACTTCTTTTTTCCCCGCCATACAACCGCCAAGACTTGCTAAAGACTTGCTAAAGGTTTCCATAATAATATCAACCTCATCCTCAAGCCCGTAGTATTCTGCAGTGCCGGCTCCGCGCTCGCCAAAAACTCCAAGTCCGTGCGCATCATCGACCATCACGCGCGCCCCGTACTTTTTGGCAAGCCTTACAATTTCTGGCAAATTACAAATGTCACCCCCCATACTAAACACGCCATCTGTAACAATCAAAATACCTTTAGAGTCATCAACGCTTGCTAGTTGTCTTTCTAGGTCCTGCATATCATTGTGCTCGTACCTATATAGTTTTGCAAAGCTTAGCCTGCAAGCATCGTAAATGGAGGCGTGATTTTCCTTATCGCCAATTATAACATCGTTTCTGCCTGCAATAGCCGAAATTATACCAAGGTTTGTCTGGAATCCTGTCGAAAAGGTAATTGCATCCTCTTTGTGCAAAAATTCTGCAATTTCTTTTTCTAGTTCCTTATGTATATCTAATGTCCCGTTCAAAAACCTTGAACCCGAACAGCCAGAACCGTATTTTTCTAGCGCTTTTATGCCCGCCTCAATAACGGCAGGGTGAGATGTCAAGCCCAAGTAGTTGTTAGAGCCTAGCATAATGGTGCGGTGGTTTTCCATCTGCACAACAATATCTTGTCCGCTGTTTAGTTCGTGAAAGTAGGGGTAAATACCCTTTGCCCTTGCAATGTTTGCAGTATCATAGTCATAGCACTTTTGAAATAAATCCATAGTAAACTCCTTTATGTGTTAATAATTTAGTTTAACATATTTTTCAAAAATTAGCAAATTATTTGAAAGTAAAAAATTTTGTTTATCAACATTTCCAAAAAATGACAAAAAAATTTTTTGCATATTACAAAATAAAATGGGTGCAAATACTTGTAAAATGAAAATAAATATTGTATCATATTAATTATAGATTAAGTGAGGGATGTAGAATGGTAGAATTTTGTAATGTAAAACTTGGGTATATAAAAGAATTTTATGCATTGTACAATTTGAACTTAAAGGTCGGCAACGGCGAAAAGGTGGCTATAGTAGGAGAGCGCGATTCTGGCAAAACAAGTTTTTTGCGTTTGCTTGCTAAACTTGAAAAGATTACTTCGGGCGATATATACTACAACGATGTTCCGCTAGAAAGCATTGATTATTCTAAAGATATATCTGTAGCGTACATAGCAAATAAGCCAATATTGCTAAATTCAACTGTAAAAAAGAACATAGAGTATGTGCTAAAAGTGCGCAAAGTTAGCAAAGAGGATAGAACAAAAATAGTAAATAAGGCACTCGAGGACTTTGCTTTAACGGCTAACGCCGAAAATAAAGTAAAAAAGATAAGCCTTTATCAAAAAAGGCTACTTCAGTTTGCAATGCTATCCGTTAGGCAAAAAATAGACCTATTGCTTGTAGATGATATTCTAGAGGGGCTTGTAGATAGCGAGCGCCAAACTATAAAGGAAATTTTAATGTCTTTTATGAAAAAAGATACCACCGTTTTTTATGCTACTAGCGATATCAACGAGGCTAAAAGCCTGTGCGATAAAATTGTTTATCTAAAACTTGGTGCTATCGAAAAAATAGAGAACAACAAATTAAAGATAGGTAATATAGGGGCTAATTATGACGACCAATGAAATAACCAAATACAAAAACGAACTAAAAGATAATTCTTGCGTGCTAAATATAATGATGGATACAATGGGGCGTGAATGTCCCGATTGCCTGTATTCAATGCTTAGTGCAAAAAATGTGATGGCCATTATGGAGGATGAGGAATTAATTGCCACCGCAGAGGCATTTTTTGATAATAACCTAAACATTGCCATTACAAGCGAAAAAATATTTATGCACCGCAATACGCTTGTTTATAGAATCGAAAAAATACATAAAGCAATAGGATTAAATATTCGAGATTTTGATGATGCCATCACTCTAAAAACATTGATTATTCTTTATAATAACCTAAAACATAAATAAAAAGGTTCTATAATATCGTGGGGTAGATAAAAATTTAGCAAAAAGAGCTTAACAAAAGCGTGAAACTTAACCCGCTGTACCCTATTAATAGTAAAGAACCAATAAAAATAGTGCTGAAAATCAGCACATTTTTAGTATTGAATTGTTTTGAAAATAACATTTTTTGTAGTATAATTATTTATATTGTTAAGGAGATTTTTATGAAAATAGTTATTGATGGGTTTGGCGGAGATAACTCACCTCAAGAAATTGTTAAAGGTGTCTGCCTTGCCTTGCAAAAA
Organism: uncultured Clostridia bacterium; assembly: GCA_944332315.1. Classification (GTDB taxonomy): domain Bacteria; phylum Bacillota; class Clostridia; order Christensenellales; family UBA1242; genus CAKVOD01. The sequence continues at coordinate 20,343 of CALVJT010000004.1, read as the reverse complement.
TATAGCGACCTTGAAGTCGTAATAACAGGCGATAAGCAAATTTTATCTGACCTTTTTGCCCAGTTCGGGCAGGAAACTTCTCGTGTCGAAATTGTGCACACAACCGAAATTGTTTCTAACGATGAAGCCCCAACCGAAGCCATAAGGCAAAAAAAAGATTCCTCACTTGTTGTTGCGCTAAATATTTTGAAAGAACGCGATGATGTCTGTGGCTTAGTATCCGCCGGAAGCACCGGTGCTGTGCTAACTGGTGCCTTTATGAAAATTGGTAGAATGAAAGGCGTTTCGCGCCCCGCATTGGCACCTCTTTTGCCTACTAAAAAGAAAGGTATGGTTCTGCTCATAGATTGTGGCGCCAATATGGATTGTAAGCCAATAAATCTGTGCCACTTTGCGCTAATGGGATCGGCATATATGCAGTATATGTTCAACATCAAAAACCCACGCGTAGCACTGCTAAATGTGGGCGTAGAGGATAAAAAGGGCAACGAACTTTGCCATCAAGTGTTCCCACTGCTACAAAAGCTACCAATAAATTTTGTGGGCAATATGGAGGCAAGAGACTTTCTTTCGGGCGAGTACGATGTTGTGGTTAGCGATGGCTTTTCAGGCAATGTACTGCTAAAATCTACCGAGGGCGCTATGAAAGTGCTGATGAGTATACTTAAAAGCGAAATTAAGGCGCGCAAAATGAGTATGCTAGGCGCTATGTTTATGGGCAAAACCTTTAAGGCTATCAAAAATATGCTAGACTATGAAAAGTGGGGAGGTTCACCATTTTTGGGCGCTAGAAAGATACTCATAAAGTCGCACGGCTCCAGCTTTGCCCCAAGCATTTTGGCAAGTATCGAGCAAGTTATACAAATAGATAAAGATAAGCTTTATGATAAAATTGAAAAGCAAATAGAACAAACCAAAGATATTTGCGATAGTTTGATTAATGAAAATAATGGTGAATGATGAATATTTTAACAAACAGTAGTGCAAGCGCAATTCAAAAAATTTTAGATTATAAATTTAAAAATCTAGATTTGCTTGATAAGGCTTTTACGCACTCCTCAACGGCAAATTTGTACGGCTACGAAAGCAACGAGAGGTTGGAATTTTTTGGAGATAGCATTTTAAGTTTTATTGTGTCCGAAAAATTGTACCTAAACACCTTTAATAGCGAGGGTGATTTATCGCATATACGCGCAAATTTAGTGTCCGCACACAATTTGAGTAAAATAGTAGATAGTATGGGGCTAAACGAATACTATGGCGTAAATTCCCAAGTAGTAAAAATGGGCTTTCCTATAAATGTAAAAGCCGATTTGTTCGAAAGCATACTAGGCGCAATATATCTAGATGGCGGGCTAGAAAATGCCAAACACTTTGTTTATAAGTTTATCGATTTAAGTTCGCAAGCGCTTGAAAAAGATTTGCTAAAACCCGCCGATGCTAAAACAAGGCTACAAGAATATTTGCAAAGTTTGGGTTCAACAGATTTTAAGTATGTAACACTTTCAAAATCTGGTCCCGCACATAGCCCTACATTTGAAGTGGCGCTTTATGTGCAGGATAAACAAGTATCCACGGCAACAGCACAATCTAAACGCTCCGCCGAGCAACTTTGTGCCGAAATTGCATTAAAGAAAATGATAAAATAGGTGTATTTATGAATTTTAAGAGAATTGAAATGGCTGGATTTAAGTCGTTTGCAGACCGCATAGAAATAGACTTTGATTCTGGAATAACAGCCATAGTGGGCCCCAATGGATGCGGTAAAAGCAATGTTGCCGATTCCGTGCGATGGGTACTTGGCGAGCAATCTAGCAAAACTTTGCGTGGTAGCAGTATGCAGGATGTAATTTTTAAGGGTACCTCTACTCGAAAATCTCTATCCTATTGCGAGGTATCTCTTGTCTTTGATAACTCCGACCACCAACTAAATATGGATTATGATGAAATCATCATAACGCGCAAACTATATAGGAGTGGAGAAAGCGAGTACGCCATAAATCGTACGCCTTGTAGATTAAAAGATGTCATCAATCTACTGCACGATACTGGGGTAGGTAGAGATGGCTATTCTATCATAGGGCAAGGCAAAGTTGCCGAAATTGTCAACTCTAAGCCCGAAAACCGCCGTGCCATTTTCGAGGAAGCAGCAGGCATCGCAAAGTTTAAGGCAAGAAAAATCGAGGCGGAACGCAAACTAGAGCGCGTGCACGACCATTTAACGCGTCTATCCGATATCGCAGGGGAGTTGGAGCGCCAATTGGGCCCAATGAAAAAGCAAGCAGAGGATGCGCGCAAGTGCCTAGCCCTAAAAGATGAGTTGCGCGTTTTGGAAGTAAATGCATATCTAGTTCAGTGCGAAACAGCAAACGCCCGCAGGCAAGAAGTGCGCGATAAAATACAAGCAATACAAGAGGAATTGAACCTAAAAGAGGAGCAATTAAAAAGTTGCAATTCTAAGTACGACCAATCTATGGAGCAAATTCAAAAAATAGATGCCGATATTGCTAAAATACACGATAAAGTGGTCGAACTCTCTGTAAGCATCGAAAAACAAGCAGGCGAAACTAAGTTAATACAAGAAAGAATGAGATACTTAACCCAACAAATGCAGTCCAAAGAGGAGGCGCTAAACCACGCTAAAAGCGAAAAAGCCGATACTCTTAAAACCCTCGATGATAAGCAAAAAAAGTTGGATGAAAACGAAAAAAAGTTAAAAGAATTGCAGTTGCAGTCCGATAGATTGAGCAATGAATATCTAAAAGTTGTCGACGAATTGACCGAAAATGAGGATGAAGTTGACCGCAACCAAAGAAATCTGCTAGAATCTATGGATAAACTCAGCGATATAAAAGCAAACCTTTCGCGCCTAAATGCCGAGCACGATGCTTTGGTAAAATCTAGCAACGAAAAACAACAGCGCCTTGCCAATTTAGTCGAAAAAAATGAACTAGCAAAGCAAACAAAGTTGCAGGCAGAGGAATCTACAGCAAAACTAAATACTCAAGTAAACGAAATTAGCCTTAACCTAGATGTGCTAAAACGCAAGCGCGAGGATAGCAACGCTAGAAAAGAGCAAATTGTTTTGGATACGCAGGAAATTCAAACCAGCCTTGCAAGCTACATTAGTAGGCACAAACTTTTGAGCGAAATGCAAACCGATTATGATGGCTTTGCATACAGCGTAAAAAAACTTATGAAGGATGCCGAAGCTAATAAAGCCGTTAAAGAAAAAATTGTCGGCGTAGTCGCAAATTTAATTAAAGTGCCCGAAAAATTCCAAATTGCAATCGAAACAAGCCTAGGCAATGCCGTGCAAAACATTGTAACTAGCGATGAGGACGATGCTAAAAAATTAGTGGCATACCTAAAAGAAAACCGCTACGGTAGGGCAACATTTTTGCCTATAACTTCAATGAAGCCAAGAAATTTGGATAACGAATCGCGCAAACTGTTGAACAGTGCAGGGGTATTTGGCGTTGCGTGCGATTTAATTCAGTACGATAAAAATCTAGATAGCGTGTTTAGGAGCTTGTTGGGTGGAACAGTTATAGTCGATACGCTAGATACTGCCGTAAATTTGGCAAAATCATCTAAATTCAGTTTTCGTATAGTTTCGTTAGAGGGCGATATTGTAAATCCGCAAGGCTCCATCACTGGCGGTAGTAAAAAGGCAGAAATCAATAATATACTCGGCAGAGAAAAGGAAATCGAAACCCTAAAAGCCGAAATACAAAAAAAGCAAAATAGCCTTAAAGCACTTTCGCAGGAAAATGATGAGCTTTCTAACGCAATATCGGCACTAAATGATAAAATTACGAGTATCGAAGCGCAGTTAGTTGCAAGTCAAATAGATTTAGCAACTAATAGGGAAGCTAGCCAAAAAGCAAGCATCCAGTACGAGGAAACACAAAAAGATGTGGAAACGCTCCGCCGAGAAATTAGCGAGGCAAACGCACGCGCAAAATCTATAGAGGACGAAATAAATAGTGTCGATGAGCTAGAAAATACTATAAAAAATAGTAAACTAAACGCTAACGAAAGTATAAACAAAAGGCAAACTCAGTACGATTTGCTAAAATCTAAAAAAGAGCAGTACAACATAGATAATACAAACCTAAAAGTACAAATAGCAACTATCGAAAGCGAGATTGATGCCTATCAAGAGGATGTAAGAGCGCTAAATGACGATATAAAGGCACTTGATGAGCGTATATCTGTGCTAACCGTGGACCTTGCTAAAGCACAAAGCGAGATAGAAAAAGAAAAATCTACCCAATTGGATGATGCCGATTCTACCGATTATTTTAGGTTGCAAAACGAGCTTGATAGTGCCAAAGCAAAGCTTGTGGAGCTAGATAAAACTAAACAAGACCACCAAGTAACCCTAAAACTTATTGAGCAGGAAAGGGTTATGATTAACGGCGATTATACCAAAGTGCAAGAACGCAAAATTCACGAGGAAATGAACTTACAAAAAATTGATGACGACCTTAATAGTATGGCTTCGAGAATACAGGAGGAGTACGAACTAGATTTTGATGGTTGCCAAATGTATAAAAACGCCGAATTTAACTACGATGAAAGTATGCCTCGTATTATCGAAATTAAAAAGGAAATTTCCAAACTAGGCTATGTAAATATGTCCGCTATAGAGGATATAAAAGAACTTTCCGCTAGATACGAGGAAATGACCAAAGAAATGGATGACGATAAAAAGGCAGAGGAAGATTTGCTACAAATAATAAAAGAGCTATCTACCGAAATGACTCAAAAGTTTGATGATGCCTTTGATAAAATTAATGCAAACTTTTCTAAAACTTTCCGCGAACTTTTTGGCGGTGGAAATGCGCGTTTAATGCTCACGGAATCCGAGGATTCGCTTGAAGCGGGCGTAGATATCATAGCCGAACCACCGGGCAAAAAAGTAACAAATCTATCACTTCTTAGTGGTGGGGAACAAGCACTAACAGCAATAGCAATACTTTTTGCCATCCTAAAACTAAGGCCAATGCCGTTTTGTCTGCTAGACGAAATTGAGGCGGCTTTGGATGATAGCAATGTTGAAAGATTTGCAAAGTACTTGCATAGATTTTCCAAGGAAACTCAGTTTATTGTTATAACGCACCGTAAGCCTACTATGGAGTTGGCAGATTCCTTGTACGGCGTTACAATGGAGGAAAAGGGCGTTTCTAAAATGGTATCTGTAAAACTATCCGAAGCATTATCTGTTGCAGAACCCGCACAAGCATAAAGGAGTTATTAATGAAATTAAGTAGAGATGAAAAAAAAGCTCTTAAAGAGCAAATAAAAAAAGAAAAGTTGGAAAGAAAAGAACAGTTAAGGCAAGAAAAATTGCAAAAAAAACTGCAAAAGAACGGCGCGTGGAAGCAAACTAATGTAGATAATATTCAAAATAGCACAGTTGCCCAAAACATACAGCAAAATAATGTAGATTTAGAATTATTAGATACACAAAATAGTGATTCCTACATAGATGCAAACGAACCAAACACAGTGGAAACTACAAATAATTTTGATGAGGCAGATATATCACAAAATCAAGTAGATAATATCGGCAAAGTAGAAACGCCACAAAGCAGTATATCAAACGATAGCGTTATTAAAAATGGCGAAATTTTAATTGATGAAAATTCGCAAACGCAACAGGATGTTGATTTTATAGATGATGACGCAAGTAATGCACAACCTCAAAATGGTGCAAATCTAAATAATGATAAAACTGCTGAAAATCAAGATTTTGTAGAGCCCGAAGCTCCAAAACAAAAAGTAGGATTTTTTAAGAAAATTAAAAATGCATTAAAAAAGACTAAGGAATCAATCTCAAATAAAATTGAGCAAATATTTGGCAAAGGCGAGCTAACCGACGAGTTTTTTGAGGATTTAGAGGATATACTAATTTCCTCAGATTTAGGGGTTGAAACCTCTAGCGATATTATAGAGGAAATGCGCGAGCGTATAAAAAAGGATAAACTAAAAACTGCCGAGGATGTAAAAGCCGTGCTACGCGAAATTATCAGTGATATGATTGATATAGAAACTCCAAAAGATGTTTATCCAAAAGTCAGCATAATAGTGGGGGTAAACGGGGTAGGTAAAACCACCACAATCGGTAAATTAGCAAACTACTACAAAAGTTTGGGCAAAAAAGTTGTGGTAGTTGCAGGTGATACTTTTAGGGCTGCCGCAAGTGACCAGCTTACCGAGTGGGCAAAACGAGTTGATGTAAAAATTATCAAACAAGCTGAAGGTGCAGATTCCGCTAGCGTGGTGTTTGACGGCATAAGTTTTGCCAAATCTAAAGGCTTTGATGTGGTGCTTGTGGATACCGCAGGCAGATTGCACAATAAAGTAAACCTTATGGATGAACTTACCAAAGTAAATAGGGTTGCTATGAAAAATTGGGATGAAGCCGATTTTGAAAGGCTTATCGTTATAGATGCCACAACTGGACAAAATGCCGTAAATCAAGTTCGCGAATTTAACGAAGCCGTAGATTTAGATGGTATAATTCTTACAAAACTAGATGGCTCCGCAAAAGGCGGAATAGTTGTAAGCATCTGCAACGAGTTCGAAATACCAGTAAAATTTGTAGGCGTTGGCGAAGGTATGGACGACCTTGTACCATTTAATGCACAAGAGTTTGTAGAAGGTATTATTTAATTATTCATAGTATAATATTTAATTTATAAAAATTAGGGGTAGTACCAAAATAATGAGCCACCATACAATTAACTTTTCAATACTCCAATCTTTTTAATTAAATAAAAGAACATTTTGCAAAATAATTTATAATAAAATATATTTTGTGTTTGGGGGCTATCTTTGCCAATGGGTGTTTAAGAAATACAATATAAATTAGTTCTATAATAATCGTGGGGGGTATGAAAAATTAAGCGGAAAGAGCTTAGCAAAAGCTTGAATCTATAACTCACTCTACCCCCTTTAATAATAAAGAAACTATAAATAATGCAGTCAAAAAATATAAAACACTAAATGCATTGTATTATAAAAATAGAATACACTATATGTTGTGTATTCTATTTTTTAGTTATTCACTATTTGTTGGTAGAGTTAATTATGGTGCTAAATTGAATTGGGTTGTAGATGAGTTTAATTAAATTATAATCTATCTTAAAATAATAAACCACAAAATTTTACATAAACTCCTAAATATAACTGTACTAAATGTCATAAATGGTTGTAGTGGATAAAACCTAAAATAGCTATAATACACATATGATTATTGTGCTGTCTTTTAATTTAATATGCTAGTTTAGATACAAAGTTCGAGGCAAGTTTAGTGCTTTCAAGCATAATATCGCTGTACTCTTTGTAGTCCACAATAATGCTACCCAACACATCCCCCTCAACAATAATGGGCGCAATTATAATGTTTTTATGTATGGTGGCTTCATCAATAAAAAGGGTATCATTGTAGCTATCAAGTTGTGTAACACTTCTTTTATTAACTAATTTTATTATGTTTTCCCTTAAAATATGTTCTGCAGTTTTAGTGCCACCCAATGCCACAATTTTTTCTAGGTCCGTAATGTAAACATGTTCTCCAATGGCATCGTAAAGCACTTCAGCGCATATTTTAGCCATATTGCCAAGTTCCATTATAGGCGAAAATTTGCGCAATACAATAGTCTGTTCATCCTCGACATTTATATCTAGTGGAGTGCCTTCTTTAATATGTAATGTTTTTCTTATTTCCTTTGGAATGACAATTCTGCCCAGATCGTCTAATCTCCTAATAATGCCCGATTTTTTCATAGAGTTCTCCTTAGTACTTAACCTAATATTTGTTTTTTTCAAAAAATTATACAACTTTAAGTAAAAATAATGCATTTTTTGAAATAATAGTTATTTTTTGCACAACATAATTGTATGAAAAAGCAAAGTTTTTTATTGGGTACTGTTTTGTTAGCCCTTGCAAGTTTTTTATCTAAAGTTATAGGGGCTATATATAGAATACCGCTTACAAACATATTGGGGGCAGAAGGGTTAGGGCTATATCAATTAATATTTCCGCTATATTCTACAATACTAGTTTTTTGCTCTACGGGTGTTCCTAACGCAATAGCTAAAATAATAGCTACCGGAACCGAACAAGATGGCAAAAAAGCAATAAAACTATCACTGCTATTTTTTACAGGGGTATCCTTGGTGTTTGCACTTTTGCTAGTTTTGCTTTCAAAGTACATAGCCATTTTGCAAGGCAACGCACAAGTTGCAGTAGTCTACATAGGCATTGCTCCTGCAATTATATTTGTGGGCGTGCTATCTGTTTTAAGAGGTTTTTTTCAAGGCAAACAAAATGTAGTGCCAACATCTATTTCAATGATAGTTGAGCAGGTGTTTAAGTTAATCCTAGGGCTATTTTTTGCGCAACTATTAATACCTAAAGGCATTATGTATGGAGCATTAGGTGCAGTGTTGGGCGTAAGTGCTAGCGAATTTATCGCGCTTATCGTTATAACTATTGAGTACATATTTTTTAATAAAAAGCAAAAATTTTTGCCTTATAATAATAGTGACATCACTATAAAAAATATTTTATCTACAGCCTTGCCTATAACATTTAGTAGTATGATAATGCCAATAACTATATTGGTGGATAGTTTTTTAATTGTAAATTTGCTAAAATCTATAAATTTTTCGGTTAATGAAGCAACAAATTTATATGGAATCCTAACAGGGGTGGTCAATTCCTTAATTAACTTGCCAGTTGTGCTATCATTATCTGTAGCCACAATGGTAATACCAATAGTATCTAAACTGTATAAAAACAACAATCAACTGCAAGTGGCGCAAAAAAGCAGTAGCGCCTTCCAGCTTGCGCTTTTAATAGCCATACCTTGTTTTTTTGTGTTTTGCGTGTATCCCGATTTAATTATCAATTTTTTGTTCAAAAATGGCTTAAAGGTGGGCGAAATTGATGAGTTTTATGTTGCTTCCACGCTTTTAAGAATAGGTAGCATAAGTATAATTTTTATAGCGCTTGTACAAATCGCCACTACTATACTGCAATCTATTAATAAAGCAAAAATACCTATCTACACTATGATAGGTAGCTGTCTACTAAAAATAGCACTCACAATAATTTTAGTTTTAATTCCAAATATAAATATATATGGCGCAATTATATCATCGGTAGTTTGCTATGGAGTATGCGCACTTGCAAATATGTTTATACTAAAAAAATATATCAAAGTGCGTGTTTCTATAAGGTACGATATATTTTTGCCAATTCTTGCAAGTGTTATGATGATAACTGCAATGCAAACAGTGCGTTTTGCTTTAAGGCAAGGCATAATGCTTGTGCCATTTATGCTGATAGTTGGGGGCGTGGTGTACTGTTTGGTTTATGGCGTTTTGTCTTATGGCGAAAAATATGATATACATACAATATTTAAATATGCCCTAAAGCTTAAAAGGAATAAGGAATAAATAATAAATTATATTGATTAAAATAAATTATATTGATTAAGAAAATAAAAATTGTCAAATATTCTTTTAGGAGGATATTATGAATAAAAAAACATTAGTAGAGGAATTATCTAAAAAAACAAAACTATCCCTAAAGGAAAGCAAAAATGCCATTGATGAATTTCAAAAAATTATAATTGATGCGCTAAAAAGAGGGGATACTGTAAGCCTTATGAATTTTGGCAGTTTTAAGGTTGTTGAAAGAAAGGCAAGGCTCGTCTATAACCCCATCGAAAAAAGATTCGATAAACATAAAGCAAAACGCGTGCCCGTGTTCAAATGTGGCGAAAAACTAAAAAATGAAGTTGCTTAAATAATTTAATATAACACCTAAAAATGCTAGACTTTGCCTAGCATTTTATGTTATAATCAAACTGTAAATTAAAAACAAGGAGATTATAATTTATGAATAAACAAGAGTTTGTTGATGCGGTTTCAGATAAAACTGGAATCAGCAAAAAAGATTGTAGCGAAATTTTAGATGCTTGCTACGAAGTTTTAACCGAAACACTTAAAAATGGCGAGGATGTAACTATATCTGGCGTTGGTAAGTTCGAAGTTCGTGCCAGAGAGGAAAGAGAAGGCAAAAATCCTAGAACAGGAGAAGTTATTAAAATAGCTGCTTGCAAAGCTCCATCTTTCAAAGCTGGTAAAAAATTCAAAGCAGATATACAGTAGTATATATAATAGGTCGAAAGACCTATTTTTTTTTGATTCTTTATCATTAACGGTGATATATGGTAAGTTAAATCAAAACTTTGCTAAACGCTTTCTTATATTTTAACTAAACCATACGAATAACATAGAACTAATTTTGAATAGTATGGGCGGTATGTTAGCAGTGTTGATGCTGTTTATCTTTTAGAACTATAACTCCCAACATTTATACAAAAAAGGTTCTTTATTATTAATGGGGTATGGTAAATTATAGGTTCAGACCTATGCTAAATCTTTTTGCTAAATAATTAAATAATCCCACTAATATTATAGACCCCCAAAAAATAATTAATAAAAATGCTAAAAAAGTGAGCCCGATAAAATATCGAACTCAAGATTATAATATTAAAAATTTTTACATTTTTAGCAGTGTCTACAATGTTTTTAGGCAGGCTCTACTTGTTTTTATAATCTCTACAAAGGGGCATTAGCCCGAGAAGCAGTTAAAAGAAATATAAACTCTACACTAGTTTTTTAAGCCCCACAAAGGTGTATTAGTTTAGGATAATAGGGCGATAAAGCGCCTTTGCAATGCCTTTTGGGAAAATTAAAATTTAGCCTTAATATAGTTTACAAATACTATTAAATACACTATATAAAGTGTATTATATTTTTATAATACGCTATATTTAGCTTTGAGCATTAATAGCTTCAAGGGCAAAATTTATAGCCTGTTCTATATTTTGTGATGTAAATATAAGGTTGCGGGTACTTTTTGCGTGAGCGGTGCCATCTATATAATAGCAAAGGTGTTTTTTGAAGTTGGTTTGTATATAATGCTCATCAAAGTTTTCTTTAAGGTATTTGTAGTGTTGAGCAATAAGGGTAGATTTATCTATTGGGGTAAGCCCGTTTAGTTCTCTAAAAATATTTGGGTTACCCAAAGCTCCACGGCCAATTGCTACGCCAAAAACATTGTTCTGTTTTACTAAAAAATCGTAGTCTTCAATAGTCTTTATATTTCCATTAGCAAAAACAGGTATTTTTACTTGTTCGGATGCTTTTATAATACTATCGTACCTTGCATTTCCGCTATAAAACTGCTCTCTTGTTCGTCCATGAATTGTAATAAACTGTGCGCCTGCGCCTTCGCACATTTTTGCAAACTCTACACAAATATCCTCGTCTGCCCTAAAGCCTATGCGGAACTTGACAGATATAGGCTTGCTTGTGCTTTTTGCGCATTTGGAAATAATTTTTTCAGCTAAATTTATATCATTTAGTAGGGCGCTACCTTCAAAATTTTTTACAATTTTAGGAACCGGACATCCCATATTAATATCTATTCCATCAAAAGGTTTCAGCGCCTCGCTACAGCAAGCCTCCGCCATAATATCGGGGTCATTACCAAATATCTGTGCACTTATAGGCGCTTCGCCCGCCGTCTTTAGCAAATACTTGGTATTCTCATTTTTGTAGTGCAAGCCCTTGGCGCTCACCATCTCGGTGACGGTTAGCCCTGCACCACAATCATAGCAGAGTTTTCTAAAAGCGCAATCGGTGAACCCCGCTAGTGGTGCTAAAATTATATTAGATTTGAATTTTAACATAAGAGTATATTATCATTATTTACATAAAAAGTCAAATTATGATAGTTAAATAGTGCTAAAATTAGTATAAAACTGTAGTTTTTATTGCATAAAATGTAATAAAAGTGTATTTTTAGCTAAAAAATGATAAAAATAAAGCGTATTTACTTGTTTTAATTCAAAAAAAAATATATACTTTATTCTAAAGGAAACAGTATGGAAGCAATATATGGTCTGCTTTTTTTGCTTTCTGGGCTGGGCGTGCTGTTGTACGGAATACAAGGCATCGGTCAGGGGCTAGAAAGTGTAGCAGGTAAAGCGATAAGGCGCAATATAAATAAACTATCCAAAAATCGGTTTGTAGGGTTTCTATCGGGCGTGGGCAGTACAATTATGGTGCAAAGTTCAAGTGTATCAACCATAATGTACATAGGCCTCATAAATATCGGAGCCCTCACACTGTTGCAGGCACTTCCTATATTTTTGGGGGCTCAAGTTGGCTCATCAATAGTTTTGTTTTTGTTGTGTTTCGAATCGTTTAATATAGTAGAAATTTTTGGCTTGTTCGCTTTAATAGGGGCACTTATTTTCACATTCTCTAAAAACCCACAAGTGATAAAAATCGGTAAAACAATAACAAGTTTTGGCTTACTGTTCTGTGGGCTAAAAATGACAAGCATTGGTATGGAGGCTGTTACAAGCGACCCAAATGTTTCGGCATTTATAGCATCACTAACAAATCCGTTTGTGCTGATACTAATAGGTATAGTTTGTGGAATGGGGCTACATTGCCTAGGTACAACTGCTTTAATCATCTCGCTAATGTCGCTTGGCGATAGCACAATGACGCTTATATCCGCAATGTATTTAATTGCAGGTGCAAATACTGGAACAACTTTTGCCTCAATACTCGCGTGCCTAAAATCTAATTTAACTGCAAAAAGAGCAACAATTTTTAATGTCTATATGTCGGTTGGCACAACAATAATAATGGTGCTAGTTGTCGCATTCACGCCACTGGTAGATTGGGTATCAAGTTTAATTTCCAACGAGGCGGTTGTGATAGTGTTGATACTTGCGGTTATGAATATCCTAAACGCATTTTTGCAACTTGCGCTTGTAAAGCCAATTAGTAAACTGCTCTACAAAATACTGCCCGATAAAAACGGCAGTGAAAAGCAAAAAATATTTGTGCTAGAATCTAACTTGATAAGCAATTTGCCTATTGCAAGCCACCAAATATTAAAGGGGATGCAAGAGCTTGCGCTTGAGCAAAAAGAAATTATTGAAAAGGTTCAAGCCTATTTGAGCGAACCTACAAAACGCAAAAAGCAAAATTTAGTAAATCGAATTAACCTATTCTATACAAACATAGCGCAAACTAAAAGCAATATTATGAAAGTTACCGATGAATCTAACTACATGCCAACCTTGCAGTACTATAGTAGCGCCTTGGGGGAATCGGAGCACATAGCCGCGCTATGCCTAAACATTATAAATCGAACAGTTAGTTTTGATGATTTGACCGATGAGGAAAAAGAATGCGTAAAAGAACATTTTGCGCTTATCGAAAAAATAAGTAAAGCATATGGTGTTATCTTTGAAATTAAGGAAAAGGAGTTGCTAGATAATATAGATATTGAAATAGAGGATGAATTTTCGTACGATAAAGAGTTGGCTCTACTAAAAATTCGCACACAAAAGCTACTCTATAAGCGCCTTGAAACAAAGGCAAAAACAGTAAAAGATAAAAAAATAAAAATGCAAATGTTTGACGAAGTTTTTACCATAATACAATCGCTAGAAAATATAGTAAACTATATAAATAATCAAATAGTAAAGATTTGTTAAAAAAGGAGAGGAAATTATGAACAAAGCTAGTATTACAGATTATAAGTATCTTGAAGGGACAAAAGTGCTATTAAGGGATGACCTTAATGTGCCTATAAACAAAAATGGCGTTATTTCGGATGATAAAAAGATAATAGAGGCACTGCCAACAATAAAGTTTTTAATCGAAAAGGGTGCAAAAGTAATAATAGTATCGCACTTGGGGCGTCCTAAAGGCAAAGTGATGCCCGAGTATTCGCTCCAGCCTGTGGTAGAAAAATTAAAAGAACTGCTCGATATGCCTATTTTGTTTGAAAAGGAACTGTTTTCGGAGCATATGCAAAAAATGCTTAGAACAATGAAAAACGGCGATGTTATGGTTCTAGAAAACATTAGATTCTATGAGGAAGAGGAACAAAATGATGAGGAGTTTGCTAAAAAACTTGCGGATATTGCAGATATCTATTGCAACGATGCATTCGGCACTGCTCACAGAGCGCACGCATCAATTGCTGCTATAACAAAGTTCATTCCTTCCTATTGTGGGCTCCTTATGACAAAGGAAGTTGAAGTCTTTTCTGGACTAATTGAAAATCCAAACCGACCATTTGTTGTCATACTGGGCGGGGCAAAAGTCAGTGACAAAATAAAGTTGATTTCGAACCTTATTGATAAAGTAGATTGCATACTAATAGGCGGAGCTATGGCATATACATTTTTGGCTGCGCAGGGCTACAATGTTGGTGCAAGCAAGGTAGATGAATCTAAAATAGAGTATGCAAAACTGTTGCTAGAAAAGGCAGAAAACAAAAAAGTAAAAATAGGTTTGCCTGTAGACCACTTGGTAGCAAAGGAATTTTCGTTTTTAGCCGAATACGATGTTTGCTCCACAGAGCGTTTTCCAGAGGGGGGCATAGGTATGGATATTGGGCCTAAAACTATAAGACTTTATACAAAACTAATAAATCAAGCAAAAACCGCATATTGGAATGGACCAATGGGCGTATTCGAGTACAAAAGATTCTCAAAGGGCACAAGAGCGATTGCAAAAGCAATGGCGCAAAACCCTAATCAAATGATAGTAGGTGGCGGAGATAGTGCCGCAGCAGTGCGCAGTTATGGATACGAGCCAGATTTTTACTTTGTATCTACAGGCGGTGGAGCTTCGCTTGCTATGCTAGAGGGCGAGGAATTACCAGGGCTTGTAAACTTAAAGGATAAAGAATAGATTATGAGGTATTATGCAAATTTTAAGCTAAACAAAACTAGCAAAGAAGTAGTAGATTACTTCGAAAAATTTAATCAATATAATATAAACCAGCAAGTGTGTTTCTTTGTTTCACCCGCACTAATAGATGGCGCAGTAAAATCGACCGAACATCCAATTGGCACACAAAATATAGCATCGCAAAAGTGGGGCGCATTTACGGGCGAAACCAGCATAGAGCAGGCTATAGATTTAGGTTGCAAATCTGTGCTTATTGGCCATAGCGAAAGACGACACATTTTTAACGAATCGGATGCACTAATTGCAGAAAAAGTAAAACTTGCTAAAGAGTATGAAGTCGAAATTGTCCTTTGCGTGGGCGAAACTTTGCTTGAACGAGAGCAGAAGTTTGATGTCATAAAAAGGCAATTGACAAGTGCTTTGGATAATTTATCTAGCTATTCGAACATTATAATTGCATACGAACCCGTTTGGGCAATAGGAACAGGCGTGGTAGCTCAAAATGCCGATATCGATGAAATGGCAAATTATATAAATTCCGTACTAAAGCAAAACTATAATACAACGCTACCTATTTTATATGGTGGCAGTGTAAAAACCACAAATGTAAAGGAATTAAAAACTATAAATAGCATAAGTGGTTTTTTAGTAGGCGGAGCAAGTTTAGAGCCAGATGAATTTTATCAAATAATAATATCGTAAATGGAGTAGTTATGAATAAAGTACTTTTAGCAATTATGGATGGCATTGGCATAAGCGATAAAAAAGTGGGCAATGCCGTAAAATTGGCAAAACCCAAATTTCTAAACAAAGCGCTTAAAAAATTTCCTAGCGCACTTTTGCACGCATCAAGCGAATATGTTGGGTTGCCTGCTGGGCAGATAGGGAACAGCGAGGTAGGGCACCAAAACATAGGCGCAGGTAGAGTTGCATTGCAAGAGCTGTTGACCATAAATTCCGCAATAAACGATGGCTCCTTTTATAAAAATCAAGTGCTACTAAATACAATTAACGAAGCCAAAACAAAGCGCAAAGCACTGCACATAGTAGGCATAGCATCCAACGGGGGCGTGCATGGCAGTTTACAGCACATAATTGCTGTGCTACAAATGGCAAAAAGTTGTGGCATAAAAAGGGTATTTATACACGCCATCACAGATGGGCGAGATACCTTGCCTAGTATAAGCGATAATTTCATAAAAGAGTTATTGAGCGCCATAGAAAGCTTAAAAATTGGTAAACTAGCCACCATAGTTGGCAGATACTATGCTATGGATAGAGAATCGCACTTTGATAGAACAAACATAGCGTATCAAGCAATTGTCAAAGGTACAGGGCAAAAGACCGATGATATGCTAAAAACTCTTAAGGGAAAGTTATCTTTGGGCGAAACTGACGAATTTATTAAGCCACTAGTTAATAGCGAGTATGGCGGGTTCAAAAGGGGCGATTATGTTATATTTACGAATTTTAGAGCAGATAGAGCAAGGCAACTATCCTATGCTTTGGTAGATAGCAAATTTGATAAATTCCCTACAGATGCAACATATAATTTAACCACTATGACAAGCTATAGCGCAGAACTTGATGCTATGGGCGTTGAGTGTGCCTTTAAGCAAAAATTGATAAAAAATAACCTTACCGAAGTTGTTACAAAAGCGGGCGGTAAAGTGCTAAAAATAGCCGAAACAACAAAGTACGCACATGTGACATATTTTTTCAATGGGCTAAGAGAAAAGCCCTATAAAAATGAGGAGCGCATTTTGCACAATTCCGATAATGTAGCAACTTTCGACTTAAAGCCCCAAATGCAAGCCGAAAAAATTGCCGATAGCGCCGTGCAGGCTATGCAACAAGCAAAGTTCGATTTAATTGTCCTAAACTTTGCAAATGGGGATATGGTAGGGCACACAGGCAATCTAAAGGCAACAGAAATTGCCGTTAAAACAGTAGATAAAGCTTTGCAAAAATTGTACAAAAATAAAAATGGGTATACAATTTTAATAACCGCCGACCACGGCAATGCCGAATGTATGGTGGACGAAAACGGACAAGTTATAACAGCGCATACCCTCAATCCCGTGCCATTTATAGTGTGCGATAAATCTGTAAAATTTAATGATGGTGATTTTGCACTTTCAAACATAGCCCCAACAATACTAGATATTATGGGCATACAAAAACCTAAAGAGATGACCTGCCAAAGCATTATTAAACACTAATACCTTGACAAATTTTGCAACTTATAATATAATGTATGTTGGAGGAAAGCGATGAATATTTCAATGATGCTGGATGTGTGGAACAATCTAGTAAACGAGTTAATAAGGAGCTTGCCAGATTATTGGAAGGCATTAATTTGCTTGGTATGCTTTGCATTGGGCAGTTTGTGCCTAGCAAAATCAATTGTCACAAAAGATAAAAAACTAATACCTTTCAAAACGGGGATGTTTCTTTTAAGTTTATTGTTCTTTGCAATATTAATACTGTATATTATTTATTGGTAAAGGTAAAAAAGTATGAATATATTAGTTATATCCGATTCTCACAAAAATCTTAGCAACCTTAAAAGGGTGTTGACCGAAATTGATTACGATTATGTGCTTTTTTTAGGGGATTATGTAGCAGATATAATGCAGTTTATAAAACCCCTAAAGGATAAAATATTCATCGTTAAAGGCAATGGGGATGGAGATATCAATTTTGATGATGATTTGCTTATAGAAATAAGTGGCAAAAAAATATTTATGACGCACGGGCATAAATACGGAGTAAAAATGGGTATGAACAAACTCTTTCAAAAGGCGGATGAATTAAAAGCCGATATTGCAGTGTTTGGGCATACGCACATAGCCTTTCAAACTCAGCTCGAAAATGGTTTAATTGTGCTCAACCCAGGTAGCTTAGGCAAGGGGATGCTAAAAAACAACACATTTGGTATGCTAATTATAGACGATAAAGGCTTAGTTACAACTAAAATTTATCAAGTATATTAATTGTAAGAAAATTTGCTAAAAAAGCATTGCAAATTTCTTGCAATTTTTTTTACTCCTTAATTAATATAGAAGGGAAATGTTAATATAGAGGGGTAAATGAGATAATTATATAAAAAATCAACATTTTGCACAGGCTTTTTTATAATAATACCCCCAGTTTTGCTGGGGGTATTAGATTAATTATTAATGTAAACATAAAGTAATCTATATTAAAATTTTTTTCTAACCTTATAAAGTAGGGCTTATCTACCTATTTTATAAATGCTAATTATTTATTTAGAGGTTTTATTTATAAAAAGCGTTCATAGCGTAGCATTTGTATTAACTATCTATTTTGCGCACAACTTCTTTCATCCGCTTTATAGGCATAGGAAAGTTATGTTCGGGCACATTTTTATCTACTCGCAAAACTTTTGCTTTAGTAAAAATCTCGTTTCGGCCTAAAGGCACAATCACTAAATCGCCATCTTTTAAGTCTAGCATAGGGTTAGTTAAAAACCAATAGATGTTGCCCGTACTCATTCCTTCAATAATTTCAACTTTAACAATATCGTGTAAATTATTAAAGCGCATATCTCCGCCAGCAAGCGAATGTATCATAGTTTTGCATCTCCTTCTACTACAAAATTTTCCTTGTCAATTGTCAAAACAATAGGGGAGCAACTTGGTACTCCTATCGTAGGCATATCATTGTGCATTGGTAAATTGTAGGATAAAAATATAAATGGCACAATATTAAGCCCGCTTGTAACGCAAACAACACTATCTTTTTTATCATACTTATGTACAATATCTGCCATAAACTCTCTAGTTCGTGCGTACAAATCTACAAGCGTTTCAGTTTTTTCAATTTCATTTAGTCTATCGTCATAAACAATATCTAATTTTAAGTGTTTGTTAGCAATTTTAGCAGTTTGCTCGCAACGCAAGTAAGGTGAGGAATAAATTGCCTTTATGCTGTTGCTTTGCGTCTGAAAAATGTTTAGCAATTCGGCAACTAGCTTTGCATCCTTTTTGCCTAATTTATGTAGCGGTTTTTGTTGCGAGTGTGGCGTAGATTTATCAATAAAACCGTGATGTATGTATATAATTTGCATTTTGCATCCTTTTTATTATTTTTGTTCTTTATTATCAATTGGGGAGTGGGTGAGTGAATTATAAATCCAAACTAGTACTAAGCTTTTTCGGCTAAATTTGTGAACCTCCCACGAATATTATAAAACCATTAATTTTTGCGAATATTTTTTTTTATAAATGCAAATAATTGCATTTTGTAGGGCAAAGATTAAATGTAAAAATAAATTAAAAATAAATTATATTAGATTCGTTTAATTTTATTGCAAATTTTGTTTTGGTGTGCTGTTGTGATTTTATTTTAATATCATTTTCAATTTTTTTTATGTAGTTTGTCTATTAAACTAAAATTTTTAGCATTTTTGGAATGGCTCCTGCGATAATACACTTGCTAAAAGTTTTGTAGGCATTGAGATAAAATCTAGTATATCCTCAATGTAATCAAGCAAATCATAATACGCCTCATCCGTGCTATCGCAAATTGAAAATTTGTATTCCTCTCCATCAACAATAACAATATCGTAGGATAAATTATAAGGCACTTGATTTATAAAAAAATCATCTTTGTAATCTTTTTTCAAATCTTTAGCAAAAAGATTAAAATTTTTTGTCATCAATTTTTTATCAAAGCCATATTCTATATCGTTCATATTAGCCTTGCCCTTAATTGCTTGTGTCTTGTGCCCAACTGCAAGATAATGTTCGCGTTCAACAGTTATGTAAATCTCATCTCCAAATTCAAACTCAACTGCCTCGTAAGATGTTGCAAAAGGGGAAACAACGCCTTTGTAGTAATGTTTTTCAAAACGAATATTTTTCATAATGTTCTCCTAATTTTTATTTCAATTAAGGATATCATAAACCTAATATAAAAATCAACTTAATCGCAATAATTTATAAACAACATTTAATTTGATTATAGAATGTTGATACAATCAATTTAGGTTCTATCTTATTTACAAAATAGTTCTAATCTTTGCAAATTTTCTATAATTTTTGCGCCGTCATTTCAAAATAAAGCAATTATTAAATTTTAGATATAATAACAACAATTGGGGTATATCAATACCCCAATTTTAGATATAATAACAACAATTGGGGTATTGATTTAAGTTTTAACATTAATTTGCAATTGCGTTCCTAACATTTTATATAGAATGTAACATTTATACCCCACATTTCGCAAAGAAACAAAGGTTCTATAATATTTGAGTGTGTAGAGGGGGTAGTTAAATATTTAGCAGAAAGAATATATAATTAATACCACCATTAATAATAAAGAATTTAAACAAATATAAAAACCCGAACTAAAAGTTCGGGTTTTTGTGGTGCGGACTGAGGGTATAAGCACGAACTTGAGGTATTAGATAAAGCAGAATTTATCTGCTTTTCTGTTTCTATGTTTTCTTCAACTGTGAATTTCGGTTTATCTGGTGAGCTTGTGTAGTTAAAT
>CALVJT010000003.1 GCA_944332315.1 uncultured Clostridia bacterium | reverse complement strand
ACTCTTGCTAGTTGTACTCTTTTTTGTACCCTTAGTATCCGCACTAGATGTAGATGACTTTTTGGCACTTTGTTTTGCAACCTTAGCATCCACATCCTTTGTAGCTTTAGCGCTCTTGCTAGTTGCGCTAGCACTTTTTGTAGTTGTAGATGCTTTTTTTGTAGCAGTCTTAGTAGTCCCCTCTTTGGCAGTCTTGATCCCCGCCTTTCCCTTTTTGGTGCTTGCAACACTCGTTGCTATTTTTGTTGTATCATTTGTAGATGCACTTTCAATGGCACTGCTTTTGTTGTCCGCGTTATCGTTTTGTATAGCATTATTTGCATTTTCGTTTTCAATGGCGTTGCCTGCGCTTTCATTTTGAACGGCTATTTCAGCAGGGGCTAAATTTGCAGTATTTTCCGCATTGTTCTCTAATTTGCTTTGTGGGCTACTCTTAGCAGTAGTTTTTGCCTTGCTAGCGCCCGCATTCTTTTTGGCTGATTTTTTAATCTCATTTTCTTGAGCATCACTCGCTTTTGCCTGTGCCTTTTTTGTAGATTTTTTAATAGGCTCAACAACATCCACTTGTTCATCCGCTAGTTTCACATCAGTAGACTGTATATCCAATGCTTGCGCATCGGCAGATTGTTCATCCATTAGTTTGGAATCGGTAGATTTTTTGCGTGTGCCTTTCGTTTTTCGTTTAGCTCCAGCATCCGCCACAAGCACAGCATCCTCGCCTTGAGCGCCAGTTCTTTTTTGCTTTAACTGTGGTTTTATATCCAAAACAGTTTGGTTTTCAGTCGCAAAGTACTCTTGCGCAACATTGTAAATACACCCTTGCGCATCCACATTATGTAGTATGCCTATTTTTACGCGCGCCGCGGCGTTGACAAGCAGGGCAATAAACAAAAATTCAAAGATAAGCCAAAATATAACGAACAGCGTCCAAACCCAAATAGGCGCCGATAGCGCTATGGAAAGCACAATGCAAGTGATAAACGCCAAAAGCGTTATAACCGCGCCAATCGCGCCCAGCCAAAAATCGAACTGAGGCGTCCCCTTAGTTTCAAAACTCTCTATAGGGTGCTCGATATCGTGCACCGCGGTGTTATAATCGAGCGGAGCATACATTGTCCTAAACCTGTGCGCCATATCCTGCTCAGCTTTCATTTGGTCGACAATTTCTTTATCTAACAACTGCGCATCTTTAAGAATGCCAATGCTAAAAATATCGCCAAACAGGAACAAAAACAAATTGTAAATTCTAAGGCGCAACTTGGTAATAAACCTGCCAAACTTGCCGTGCTTACGGCGCAGACACACAATCTGCTTGCCATTAGCCCAATCCTCGAGCATAGTATCAATAAGGTCGACATCATAATCAGGAGTCATAATAATAGTGGCATCGCCATCAGCGCGGTCAACCCCCGCCATAACAACTTGCTGATAATCGTCCGTAACTTTAACCGCCACAAGGTTAATGTTGCCTAAGTTTTGGTGGAGTTGCTCCACATAATCAAAATCTTGATTGGTGGAAACTATAATGTTATAATCGCTCGTGTACGATTTAATTTTGTTTTCAATGCTCTGCACAAAGGCAACAACATCGTCCTCCTGATTAAATACTGGCACAACTACTGATAATCTCATAATTTGCACTCCTTACCCTATATTTTATGACACAATGTGATTAATTTCGACCTAATAACCGCATTTTTATACTATAATTATATATTAAATTAAATAAAAAAGCAACAAATTTATTTTATAAATTGAATAATTTATACACACAAATAATATTTAGTAAATTATTTCAAATTGTAGACAAATCAAATAAAAACAAAAAAATAAAAAACATTAAAAAGAGCTATCAATGTAGCCACCGCCCAAGCAGAGCTGACCATCGTAAAGCACAACATACTGCCCCTCGTTAACATCGCGCTGAGGCTGAGCGAACTGCACGCGCACAGAGTTATCCTGCAAGCACTGCACATTCACCTCAAAAAGCGGTTGCCTGTGTCTAAAGCGCGCAAGACACGAGAATTCATTTTTCGCCGGATGCACGGGTATAAAATTGAACTGACACGCGGTAAGCCCGTTGCGATAAAGCAAACTTTCATCGTGGCTGATATAAACAATGTTGCGCTTAACATCCTTTTTTACAACGAACCAACGGCCCTGCTCATCGCCCTTAATGCCCCCAACATTCAGCCCCTTTCTCTGCCCGATAGTGTAGTACATACTGCCCTCGTGTTGCCCAACAACCTTGCCATCCATGGTCAAAATATCGCCCCTCTGCGCAGGGATAAACCCCTTTAGGAATTCGCGAAACTTGCGTTCGCCAATAAAGCAAATGCCAGTGCTATCCTTTTTATCAGCAGTGATAAGCCCGTGCTGATGCGCAATCTCGCGCACCTGCTCCTTTTTTAGCCCGCCAACCGGAAAAAGCACATCCTGCAGTTGTGCCTGATTTAGCTGATTCAAAAAATATGTTTGGTCCTTGTTTTCATCCACGGCGCGCAAAAGGTAGTGCTTGCCATTTTCGTGCCTGATTTGCGCGTAATGCCCCGTAGCAATAAAATCGGCGCCAATCGACTTTGCAAACCTTAAAAAAGGCTTAAACTTTACCTCTCTGTTGCACAGCACATCGGGGTTAGGAGTCCGCCCCGCCTCGTAGTCTTTAATAAACGCCTCAAAGACATTATCCATATACTCTTTTGTAAAGTTTACAGTGTAGTAAGGTATGCCTATCTTGCTACACACGCGCCTGACATCCTCGTAGTCCTGCTCGGCGGTGCACTGCCCGCGGTCGTCCTTTTCATCCCAATTTTTCATAAACAGCCCGATTACATTGTAGCCCTGCTGTTTTAGTAGCAACGCCGATACGCTGGAGTCCACGCCCCCAGACATCCCTACCACTACGGTTTTGTTCTCCATCTTTTCCTCTTTTTGTTTTTTGTTTTTTTATTTAATTTTTGTTTTTATTATTTTATTTATAATTTTTTCTTTCGCTTGCGCGCAAGTCAAAACTTTTAACATAAATTAATAAACAAAAATAATAAAATATATATTTGTATTATTCGTGCGGGGCATTTGCCATTCCCCGCACCCCTAGTCCAAGGGCACTCGCCCTTGACCTGTGGTCTTAGTTGAGTGCTTATAGTTGTGTGAATTTTCTTTTTTAGCATAGTACGAATTAAACAAAATAATAACAAATAATAAATAAAATAGATAAAATTAATTAACAAATAATATTAGTTAATTTCCTTTTTGTTTAATGTTATTACACGCTACAGGGGAACTACCCGTTCCCCTATAACCCCTTAGGCAAGGACAGGCGTCCTTGACCTGTGGTCATTGCTTTGTGCTTATTTGTAGTTTGTTTTCTATTCACAAGACCACGGGTCAAGGGCGAGAGCCCTTGCATAGGGTGCAGGGGCGGTGCAAGCCCCTGCAATCTAGTAATATCTCCTATCCAATTTAAGCCTTGTTGGAGGACATAAGCACCTCGCGCATCTTGCGTTTAATTTCCTCCTTAACAAACTGGCGCGCCGGCAAAAGGTAATCGCGAGGCGAGTACTTATCAGGATTTTCCGCCAAAAACTTGCGCACGGACGCAGTAAACGCAATGCGCAAATCGGTATCGCAATTAATTTTACAAATGTTGGTGCTTTGCGAGGCAAACTTTAGCGAATCCTCATCAACGCCCTTAGCGCCCTTCATATTTCCGCCGTACGCGTTAATCTGCTCCACAAACTCCTGTTTGACGCTCGAAGCCCCGTGCAACACAATAGGAAAACCGTGCAACTTTTCCTGAATTTTTTCAAGAATATCGAACCTCAGCTTAGATTCGCCCTTAAACTTGTACGCACCGTGGCTAGTGCCAATAGCAACCGCAAGCGAATCTACACCCGTCGACTGCACAAAGTACTGCGCCTCAAAAGGGTCGGTGTAAAACGAATCTTTTTGCGCCACCTTAACATCATCCTCAATGCCCGCGAGCCTGCCTAGTTCCGCCTCCACCGATGCATCGTACTTGCGACACAACTCCACAACTTTTGCCGTCAACTCAATGTTCTCCTGCAACGGCTTAGAACTGCCATCTATCATAATCGAATTAAAGCCCGTATCAAGCGCAATCTGCACCGCCTCCAAACTCTTGCCGTGGTCTAGATGTAGCGCAATTGGCACATGCGAGTCATCCAGCACGCCCTGAATCAAGCGCCTCAAAAAGGTCGGCGATATAATCTTAAACGCAGATTCACTCACCGCCAAAATTACAGGCGAGTTCTCCTCGTTTGCCGCATCCACAATGGCGCGCAACATCGTAAGGTTAGAAAAATTAAATGCCCCCACCGCGTAGTTGCCCATAAGCGCATTTTTTAGCATTGTCCTTTCAGAATGTAAATTCATATAATAATCTCCTTTATATCAACAATATAATACCACATTTTATTATAATTTTCAAAATACATTTAGTAAATAAACCTAAAAAGCCCTTTACCTATAAAACAAAAAGCCTATATGCACACTTGCACATAGGTTTAAGTTGTATTAATTATTCCTGAGTTCCAGAACCGTAGGTTGTTTTCCATTTCTCTGGAGCAGTTGTCCACACCTCGCTAGCAGCGCCGTTAGCGTGCTGAATAGCTTCAACAACAATGTTTATAGCATAAGTCTTGTTAGCATCGGCATTGGTAAGGCTTTCTGGCACAGTGATAGCGGTTATAAAATCGTGAGATTCGCCAGCGTGAACTATCCCATTAAAATAGTAGTAGTCATCATCGCCTTGTTGCCATTCGTCCGAAGTGGTTGCAGTTACATTAACCGAAGCACTGCCAGCGTTGGTTAGCGTCAATTTAGCGCGCACAACGGAATCGGATGTAGATGCTGGTTGCGAAATACCAATAACTTGGTCATAAACAGTGCCAGGCATAGCCACGCCCGTAAAGGTGAGCGTCTCGGCACTCGCCCCGCCCTGCGTGATGCCAATGTTTACAGGGTTACCCAATGTGATGGTACCCTCAACATCGGTGTTGGCAGTAAAGAACGCGCCCGTCAAGCCGAGTATTATGGATGCCACAAGCAAAAGCGAAAGCGCTATAATTGCAAATGTAGACCCACTAATCCCGCGCGAACGCGCAACCGCCTGCGTTGATGTGTTATTGTTGTTTTCAACAGCGGTAGTCTTTTCTGTGATAGTTGTTTTCTTTTTGTTTTCCATAATTTCTCCTTTTTAAGAGCATACACTCTGTTACCTATATTGTGCACAAAAAACTTTATTTTATACATAAAAAAAAGAGATTTTATTAATCTCTCAAAGTATATACAAAAGTTCTAATTATATCTTAATCTTTAATATCGTTGTGTTTAGGCAGTATGTAGGTATTAACACAGCTTTTTGCGTGTTCATCCAAAGTGTTCATAAGTTTATCGTATTCATCGTTTACAATGCCCATAATTGCGCAGTAGCCATCAACGCCAAAAACAATGTGGTCTATAAGTTCCACGCCCAAAATTTTTAGCATAAACTTTACTTTTATTGTAGATGTTATATCCGCCTGCGATGGCACACAATCGCCGTATGGATGGTTGTGCGCAAGCGCCACATATTTTGCCGACTTTCGTTGCACAAGCGTAAGAATTTCATCCATACAAGTATCAATTTGCGTGGCATCGCCCTTTGTGATAAAATCGTAGGCAAAAGCATCAAACTTTTCATCTATATAAATAATGTAAAGCATCTCATCTAGGGCATTGATAATAAAGGGCTCAATGTACCTTTTAAGGTTCCTTGTGGTAGAAACATTCATCAAAGGTACGCGCAAGGTTTGATTATAGCTATCAAACAATTCCGTAAATAGTTTAAGAAAAGCCGTTGTGTGCTCGGATACGCCCTTAACAAGCATAAGGTCCTTTGCATCCGCATTAAATATATTTTTTAGTGTTCCAAATTGTTGTAGCAAAAGATGTGCAACTTCGTTGGTATTTTTGCGTGGCTGTACATAGTACAGCAAAACTTCCAGCAACTCGTGCTCCATCATTTGCTTGGAGCGGTTGTTCATCACCTTTTCTTTCATCCTTTGCCTGTGCCCGTTATGAATAGAATTGTTCACGCTCTTGCCTTCCTTTGTTTGAGAAAAAGACAATGCCCTCATTGTCCTCTTTTATTATACAAAATTGATAAACAATTTTCAACTAATTGCCACC
>CALVJT010000002.1 GCA_944332315.1 uncultured Clostridia bacterium | reverse complement strand
ATACCAACTGCACTTGTCCGTTCAAAGTATTATCATTTTTTAAGGCATAAACTCCCTTGTTTTGTATTATTGTTGTTGCAATATCTCCCGATTGTGGCATAACCACTACATCCCCCGTAGTAGCCCCAGCCGATACACTTGCTAGCACATTATTTGCAAGTGATTTCAGATTGAGATGGAGCGCAACCCGCACGCCGTAATTACTGCTGACAGCGTCAATGTAGCGGCCACCATACGAGTCGAATGCGCGCGCGCGATAAGCGTTAATTGAAGTGCCGGAACGCAGCCACGCCCAGGAACCTGCTGCTCTATCGTACCCGTTTAGTTCCCATAAGCCTGTTCGATAATCCTCTGTGCCTGATGCTGTACCATTGCTTACGGATGCTGCTGAGTTACGATATCCTGTTAGATATGACACTGGCTCCCCTTCGTCAAAATATCTACCTGTATCTTGTATTGTAGCTACCGAACCTGAGTCATTACTGTCGTAGCCAGTATGTAGTACTTCAAATGCGCTTGGTAGCCATAATTTATCATTGTATGTTTCAGTATTTTGTGTTCCCCAACTCGACCATCTATCTCCCAAGCCATCCATTCCGTTGCCTACATTAAACCTTTCGTCACCTTGTCCAAAACCGCTTACTCCAGAACCTGTTTTAGTGCCCCCATTGTGTGAAACTCCATCACTTTCATCCCAACCAGTTCCACCACTATTGTAGGATGTTTGGTATGCGCTACTTTGCCATTTGCCTGGCAATTTGGATGGAGCAACTAAATAACTATCTAATTGAGCCCCTTCAAACGCAGTTGATAGTGTAGTATATGTATTATTTATTACGGTGCGTATATCACTTTTAGTATAATCAGCAGCTTCACTATCAAAGATTTGTGAATTTATTGAACTTATATAGTTATCTACCATATATAGTGTAAGTACATCCTCATCCTTGCCTACACTATCCTTGCCTACACTGCGGTAAACTGCTTGCCAGTACTGGGCTGTTGCATCATTAATATTATTGGGGTTACCCACATCATTTGTAGTTTCAAATAGTTTTACTACTATTTGTGCATTGCCCTTTTTGCTATTTGCCCCCACTTCACCCCAAGTACTTTGGTCTCCATAATTGCCAAAGTCTTTGGCTGTTAGATAGATATATTTGCCATTTTCGGTGGGTACTGTTTTATCATTTGATGGATCCTCATCCCCACCATTCCACACATTTGTATTGTTTACCTTGTTTAGTAAATCTAGCAGTACGCTTGCATTTATTCCTGTTGTGGTAAACAACTCGTCCCCATCAGCCACAATTGTGGCAGGAGCGTTTGTATACCAAGTATCGTCTTCTGGTCTGCCCGCTTGCGTCAGGGTGCCCCTATTTTGCAGCACGGGTTGCAGAGCCAGTACGAACAAAGTTATAAATGCCAAAAGCCACATTACTATTTGTAGTGCAGATTTTTGCAGTGGTGCAACTTTTATATTTGCATACCTTGCTTTATCTGTTGCTCGATTATTTATTAAATTTTTGGTATCTTTATTATTTATTCTATTTTGCATACTATCACCTATATTACTATTTCTATTTTTATTGCTTTTTATATGCTTTGCGCTTGTAATATAAGATTTTGTATGCGTATCTTGTGTTTTAGAGTTGCTAGTTTTTATGTTTAATTGTTCGCATAAAAGTTTGCCCGCTCTTTGATTTTTAATATCCCCCGATTCATTAATATTTAACCTTGCATTTACATTAGGCAGACTTTTAGATTCGCTAGAGTTTTTAGTAGTACTAGCTCTACTACCTACCCCCCCCCCCCCCTACCTTTTTATTAAAATTAAACATACTTTGTTCTCCTTTTTCGCTTGTATTGTTATCTTTAGTATAGCACAAATTATAAAATAATAGCAACAATATTTAGGTTTAATAAAATAAGTTCATAATTTTTTTTATTTTTGTAAAGCATATAACATCAAAAATAAAATATTCTATGCAAATTGTTGGGGGAAATATCATATTTAATATACAAAATCTAATTAAATTACATCAAAACCCCAATATTGATTATAGAATCAAATAAAATTAAAAACTTTTCTATAAATAAATGCTTTTAACCAATTTTATTGCCTGACATTTTTTCATCATACTTAATTATTGTTTATAAGTAAATAGTAGTATACATTTTTTATAATAAATCAAATTGAGTGTGTTATAAACAATCAAAAATATCACTATTTATCTATCATTTAATGAATAGTAAATTAAACAAAAAATCAGCCCCAATAAAGTTAAGCATCGATTAGCAACAAATATAAATAAAAAAATCAATTACAAGTAAAAAACTTGACAAAAAAAAATTAATATGGTAAACTAAAAAAGCATCTAAACAAAACATTCTATAAATAGTAAAGATGAACCGCAACAAATATTAAAAATTTGCAACCAACATTTTTATCATACGCTTTATTTTTTATGCACAATTATAATAGTAAGCAATAGCATTGATAATTGTGCAAATGCAAAATAAAAAAGATTCTATGCAAATTTTGGGGAAATATCGTATTTAATAGACAAAATCTAATTAAATTACATCAACACCCCAAATATTGATTATAGAATCATAAAAAAACAATAAGGAAGGATGGCTGAGCGGTCGAAAGCGGCGGTCTTGAAAACCGTTGAGGTTAATAGCCTCCTGGGGTTCGAATCCCTATCCTTCCGCCAGAACGGAATTGTACGCACCCTTGGAATAAAAAACTAGGTTGCGTATTTTTCTTTTTACAAGATAGTTTTGGTATTTTTCTAAATCTTTAAGTTTAGTTGACTTTTTATATTATTTATAGTATACTATCAAGGTAGGATGAAGTAGATAATAGCTTTATATCCCACAATTATAACGGTGAAAATCCGTGAAGACCATTTTTAATGGGACACTTGGCATTTTAAATGATTAAAATGACCAAGTTCGTATGTGGCACATTTGTGACATTCCTCGGGGCAAGCCCTCGTCATTGTCTACAAATGTTGTTGCCACCTACTCGTGTAAAGAGCCAAATATACTGAGACTAATTGGGTTCCGATTGCCGCGGTTATCCCTCACTTATATTAGAAAATCTAATACAAAGGAGGTGATTGCCATATGAAGAAAAAGAAAAAGAAATTTATAAAAAATATTATATTTTTATCTTTACTCTTTGTGCTCCCTATTCTAATTAAGATTTTACATCTTAACGCTTTAGAATTAATAGCAATTATAGTAGCCATGAAAGGCATCAATGATATTTATTCTAATTTTAAGATAGGGATAATCCTTCGTAAGAATTTCGGGTATTATCACTAATTAGTTGTTGAGGTATATTTGGCGTTTTTACTTTTGGAGGAATAATGAGAGTACGAAAATTAAAAAGCAATAATAAAAGCATTTTATTTAATAGAGGAAACAAAAAATTTATTGCAGAATTATTAAGCGACAGGAAAAACAATGTTATTATAACTAGAAGAGATTTAAATAATATCGAAAAAGTTATGGACAAAGAACTTATAACTTTTTACCAATCAAAAACAACAAAACATAGAACAAAAAAACAACCTAAAGATTATTCACCAAAAAAATATAGAAAGTTTACAGATGCATCCCCACGTAGAAAAAGAGTTTTAAAAAAATTAAATTCATATTTAAATGAACTACCAATTCCACATTATCTTTATTCAAGAAGCGAACGCGGTTTTTTAAAAAATGCAAAAGCTCATTACGGAAATGTTGCATTTGTCTTAATGGATATTAGTAGTTTCTTTCCAAATTGCACTTTTGATTATGTAAAGAATTTTTTTGTAAGAGACAGTGGGTTAAAAATGAAACCAGACCTAGCAGATAAAATGGCAAAGCTGGTCACAGTTCCACAATCACATAACAGTCACAAAAGATGCGTCCCTCAAGGGTTTCCGACAAGCCCTTTAATTTGTTTTTTTGCATATAAATTTATGTTTGATAAAATTAATAATTATGCAATAAAAAATAATCTTACTTTTAGTACATATGTTGATGACATAACATTATCATCAAAATATGATTTTGACAAAGAGAAAGTTGTAAACGACGTTGTTTCTATTTTAAATGAATATGGACACACTTCAAAAACTGAAAAATGTAAAAAAATAAATATCACTGAGCCAACTTGTTTCCCTCCAACTATTACTGGAATATGGGTAAAAAGATATAAAATAAGAGCGTCTAAGAAAATATACGATAAAATGATGAAATCATACAATTATTTAATATCAAATAAAATTCTAGATGCCGACAGCTATTTAAAATCATGGAAACAATTTGTTAAGCTCAAAGGTATTTTGCAGACTATAAAATATATAGAACCACAAACAGAACATAAAAGAAAATATATTGTTGATTTTGTGCAGAAAAATAAAAATAATTATACCTATATTTTATCTCCTAATGATAATATTTTTAAATCAAAAAAATGGCAAGAAAAATTATATAATGCTTTTCAATCTAAAAATTTAAACGACTTTGCTAACAAAATCATAGAAAAAAGGAATAAAAAAAGAAATATATCCTAACTCCTTATATTCTTTGCTAATGTTAAAGTCTTTTGTAGCAAATTTCTCGTATGAAGTCAACGGAAGAAAATATTGCTTAAACTGTTAAATTTAATAAGATAAAGTTCAAGGCTAGGTTGTTTAACCTGGTCTTTTTTTATTGTCAAATTAAAGATTTCAATACAATATTTTCTTCTTTATCGTTGACTTCCTACATACAAGATTTCAAAGGTGATGAAATTTTAAACTTTGTGAATAAAAAATGGCTACCTTACGCCAATAGAAAGTTAAGGCAAATTGCAATATAAAAGGGCAACATGATGTTGCATCCAATATTAAAAATTAAATTTTAAGGAGTAAAAATTATGAATAACAACCAATTTTATAGAATTACAGCATATTATCCACAAGATGATTTTAGTTTTATCATTGACTCAAATGGAAAATTTGAAAAACTGTGGCAATTTAGTTCCTATCTTGTGAACAAAGGAATACAAATTGTCGAAGTATCAAAAGAAGAGCAAATAATAGACATAAACATAGAAAAACCAGAAATAGATAACGATTGCTTAATCTTGCGAGCAACTGCCGATGGCAAACCAGAATATGTAGAGAAACAGATAAAT
>CALVJT010000001.1 GCA_944332315.1 uncultured Clostridia bacterium | reverse complement strand
ATTCAGCGGGCGGTGGCGTTGCGCGTTAGCAATTTGTTGATTAAGCACAATATTTCGCAGTACGAGTTAAGCAAAAGGATGTGTACTGATAGGTCTACTATAAAACACATCATTCACGAGGAGTACAAGAGCATTAAGTTCGAGACGCTTATCAAAATTGCTGATGCTTTTGATATGTCTATTCAGCAATTTTTAGATGACGATTTGTTCAAACGAGATAATTTAGATATAGATTAATTTTTATTTATTTTTAATATTTTAATTTATATTTTTCTTTTTTCTTGCGAAAAAAGTAAACGATAAAATTAAATTATATAAAATAAACAAATAATAAAAAATATATATAGTGTACTAAATTGTGGGGCATTTGCCATTCCCCACACCCCTAGTCCAAGGACAGTCGTCCTTGACCTGTGGTCGGGGTTGGGTGCTAGTTTATGTTTTTGTGTTCTATTTTGTGGAGTACTGGGCGAACTTGTGGATGGATATCCTGTTCTTATAGTCAGTTTTTCTATTTGTGGGTTAGTGCTTTGTAATTTATGTGTGGGGCTAAAAGTGTTATACACGGCAGGGTGCAAAATTCAAAAAGAATATTAAGGCTTGCTTAGTACTAAGCCCCGACCACGGGAGTGCGCCATCGCATCCTAAAGGGGTTTAGGGGAAACGGGTAGTTGCCCCTTTTTATAAATACATAATTATATATGGTATGCTATTAATTGTTTATAATTTTTGGTGGGGCAGATGCAAATAAAAGCAAATCGCACATATATGCGGGCATTAAGCGGGTGTAAAAACAAAATAATAAAAAATATGCAATATAAAGCAATAAAAGACATAAATTTTGTAGGATAGTGCGCTAAAATGGCGGTATAGGGGCTAAAATTGGCGGTTATCCTTTTTTATTTATAAAATTTTTGGCAAAATCGATAAAAAATTGCAAAAATGCGGTTATTTTGTTTGACAATTTTTGCTGTAATTATTATAATTTAACTATATTTTGACAATTTTCGCTAAATTGTAGTTATAGTTGAGGTTTTATGCGGTTTAGTAGTATAATTGTCTTTAGAATACAAATGCTATTATGTATAAGGAGATTACTATGAACACATCGCTCTTGGCAGTTTTTGATTCTATCGAAAGTTTTTTAGCAACCATAGCAGATGCACTTGAGTTTGACATCCTGATGTGGGTGTTTTTGGGCATTTTTGGCTTGCTAATTATCACAACTTTAATTCGCCTTAGGTTCACATACGAAGTGCGGGCAATTAAATCTTTCAAAAAAATAAACAAATACTTTATAAAAAAGCCGTATATAAACGAATCTAATTTAGCCGAGTTTAATAGGCTTATGAAAAAAATACCATATCAACTGCGCGATAGGTGGCAGTACTACATGCTCAACCGCGAGGGGCTACCTAGTGGCGAGATGACGCTTTACCACTGCGTGGAACAGCCTATCAAGACATCTAACTACAAATCTACTATTGTTATGCTACAGTACATAACTAATGTTTGTGCGGTGCTTTGCTTGATTTTAAGCTTTTTTGCGGTAGGTGGCAGTAGTGTACTAACTCCGCTTACTTTTGTGCGTGGGTTAATTATACCTGCTATGTTCTATATACTTTGTCAATTTTATATCTACTTTTTGAATATGAAGTTTAATGTGAACAGTGTGGACCTTTATGAGTACTACCTTTCGTTTATACGCAACCTTGATAAAGCCTCCGCATCTATTCCAGACTATGTAGATTATGAACTTTTGTTTACCGATAAGGAAATTCGTGATGGTATACCTGTACTGCGCGAGTACCTTGAAAAGCGCGCTTTGCTAGATAAAATTGCACGCGAAAAAGCCAAAAAGAACGAGAGCGAGAGGGAGAACTTTGATTTTTCGAACCTTGGCATAGATGGCTCGTTGCTGGTTGAGCGCGCTATGACAACTAGTCAGGACTATATAAACAATCGCAACCGATTAAAAGAGGAAATTGCTAAACTCGAAACACAAAAGGATAGCTACAACGAACAGTATGTTTCGGTGGAAAAGGATAGCCAAAAGAAATTGCAGGCTATTAAGGAAAACCTTGCGCGTTTGCAAACGCAATTGGAGGGTTCTGCAAGCAAGATAGAGGCAAACTACATTAAAAAGCAACAGGATACCGAAAAAAGCAAGAGGGCTGAGATTGAAAAGAACCTTGAGGACTTAAATGTAAAGTATGCTCAACAAATGCAGTTCCTTGAGGATGAAATTAATAGCCGTAAAAAGGAAATTGAAGAGGATAAAAAATCTGTTACCGAACAAATGGATGCTGAGTTCGAGACTTATAAAGAAAAAGTCTACACCATTTTGAGGAACGAGATTGATAAAAATGATGCCGATTCGCTAAAAGTTACGCGCGCAGAACTAGATGATACGCGCGATAAGCTTGCTTCTGAAACGCAAGAAAAGGAAAACTTGCTTTTAACCCTTGATATCCGCCAACAGCAAATTGATACAATGCAAAGTTCTATCAATGCTTTGAACGATAAAATTGCCAAACTAACTTCGCGCGATAAGAAAAACATTGCCAAAATGTACGATGAAAATGTGGAACTTAAACAGCGCGTTGCAGAGTTAGAGGCGCAGTTGCAACAGCCTGTACAAGCCGAGCAGGTTAACCAAGCTGATGCCGAGGGCGAGGACGAGGATGTTGTTTACTACGATAAAGATGGCAATGTTGTAGATTTTAGCCAGTACTATGACGAAAATGGCTACTTTAAGGAATTCCCTAAAGTTTACGATAAAGATGGCAACTACTACGATTTTGCCGATTACTATGATAAATATGGCAACCCTTTGAATACCGAGGAAAGTGAGGGTGATGAGGGTGCGCAAGTTGTTGCCGAAAATACCGAGGAGCAACCTCAACAAGATGTAGAACAAGAGCAACCTGAGGAAAGCCAAGAGCAACAAGAGCAAGAACCTCAGGAAAGCCAAGAGGTAGAGCAAGCGCAAGAAGTTGCCCCTACCGAGCAAGTGGAGCAAGAGCCACAAGAAGTTGAGAATATCGGCGAAAATGGCGCGGATATAGAATTGCAAGGCAAGCCAAATACTGAGGAGCAAGCACAGGTTGTCGAGGAGCAAGAGCAATTGCAACCAGTTGAGCCGGAGGAACAAGAACAATTTAGCGAGCCACAGGCGCAAGAACAGCCAACCGAGCCTGAGGAGGATGTTTTATCTGGCGAGCCACAAGATGTGGTTGAAAACTTTGATGACGATACTGATGGCAACGATATTGTCTACTACGATAAAGATGGCAATGTTGTAGATTTTGAACAGTACTATGACGAGGACGGGCGCTTTAAGGAGTTCCCTAAAGTGTACGATAAAGATGGCAACTACTACGATTTTGCCGATTACTACGATAGGGATGGCAACTTGCTAGATGCTCAAGATTTAGACGAAATCGAGCAACCTAGCGAAGGCGAAATTCAAGAGCCTACTACGCAAAGTGCGCAAGAGCAACCGCTTGCCGAGGCACAAAACGAACTTGTTGTAAATGTTCAAGACGAGCAACCAGCAGTTGAAAGTGCGCAACCGGTTGAGAGCGCGCAAGTTGTAGCTACCGAGGAGCCAAAAAGAAAGCGCGGTAGACCAAGAAAGGTGCAAACCGAGGAAGGAGAGGCTAAGAAAACACCTGCTAAAAGAAAGGCTACTACCACAAAATCGGGCAGTAAAAAAACGGGCAGTAAATCGGGCACAAAGGCTAAAGGCACGGGCGCTAAAAAATCGACTGGCAAAACTACTAAAGGCGAAACTGCTAAAAAATCGACTACCGCTAAAAAATCTAGCGCAACTAAAAAGCCTGCTACAAAGTCTGCTACAAAATCAACTACTAAATCGGCAACTAAAAAGCCTGCTACTAAAAAGAAGGCGGATGAGGATTTAGATAAACTTTCGGGACAAATAGATTCCGAAAATGCTAAACTCGAGCAAAAGCAAGCCGACTTAAAAAATAAAATCACTCAAACACTTTCGGAACTGCAGGAAACTCCTACCGTGGATAGGGACCTTGAGGATATAAAGGCAATTATCAAAACCCTTAAGGAACAAGCCAGCGAGGTGAATAAAAAGGACAGCGGACTATCCGAAAGCGAACAAAAGAAAATTAACAAACAAATAAATAAATCGTTGAGTGAGCTATTAATGATAATGGCTAACAAATCTAAAAAATAATTTTACTATGTTTTAGGTGTAAATTATATTAAGCTATGTTTTAGGATATATGTTTTTGGGGTTATATGGGGTTATGATATGTTCTATAAATATAGATAATATAAAACACTAAAAAACATAATAAAATATATAAAAACTGTGGATGCAAACTATCTACAGTTTTTTTATTCTATAATATTTGTGGGGGATAGTCTCCTTTAAGAGCCTTTTTATAGGTTCTTTGTATGTGGGTATAGAATATAAAATAATATAACAAGGTTGTATTATAAGATATAAGGGAAAATTTGATATAGGCGATAAAAACTAGCGGAATGGTACAAACGGAAATTGCAAAAAAGTTTAACATCAAACAACAAATACTATCAGGTAAAGCTATGCCAACAATATTTTGTTTGAATCAAGCCAAAGTAGTGAGTGATAGATAATTAATATTGAGGCATTTATGTAATTTAATTAGTTTTGTCTATTAAAGTGTCCACAACATTCTGCATAGAATCAAAAAATAATGTGCGAGTTAATAGAAATGGCACAAAATTTATAATAGACAAAAAATTATAAAATAGTACAAATTTTGCTTGTTTTTTATAAAATATTTAGCATATTGGGGGGCTTGTGAATACTATAATACTATGCCTTGTTGTTGGTGTGTCGAATATTCGCCCTTTGCCAAAAAAATAAAAGTTTGTGCATTGTAACGAAAGTTTTTTATTTGTAAAATTTTACCAATTTTTGCTTGACTTTTTATATTGGATATGTATACTATATACGAACATTGAAAAGGAGAGGTATTTTTATATGTCAAAATCTATAGTTTCTAATGTATTCAAAACTTTGGCTTTTGGGTTGGTTTTAGTAGCCGTTGCTATAGCTTTATCTGCTTGTGGCGAGAAAGACCCTAAAGTGGAAGGTTTTAGTGTTTATTTGGATGGCACGCTTGTTTCCGATTCAAATAAAACAATCACTCTCGATTATAATAACACCGCTAATTGGGAGGAAAAAATTACTGTAAAACTAAATTACAGTGATGATACTCAACAAACTATAACAAAGGGCGAGGATGGCTACACTATAACGGGTGTGCCTACTACACTTGATGCTGGCACTTATGAGTTGACAATCAAGTACGGCTCGTACTCTGGCGTGGTTGTGGACCTTGTTATAAATGAGGCAAGCATAGATATGTCGCAAGTTGCTTGGAGCGATACTACATTATCGTACGATGGGCAAGAAAAGTCTGTGGAATTGCAAAACTTGCCACAGGGTGTGACAGCAAACTACACGGGCAACACCGCAACAGATGCGGGCACCTACACTGCGCAAGCAACACTTGTTTACGACCAAAAGAACTATGTGCTTACAAACAATACTGTAGAGTTATCACAGGAGTGGACAATTAAAAAGGCAAGCATAGATATGTCGCAAGTTGCTTGGGGCGCAACAACTTCGTTTACATACGATAGGCAGGAAAAGTCTGTGGAATTGCAGAATTTGCCACAGGGCGTAACCGCTAAATACACTAACAACACCGCAACAGATGCGGGCAACTACACGGCATCGGTTACTTTTGAATACGATGACGACAATTATGTTTTAGCAAACAACAGTGTTGAGGAGCTTGAATGGAGAATTGCTAAGAGCGCTGACTACAATGTTGCAGTTTCGGTTGCAAACAATGCTGAATACTTTGTGGGGCAATTGCCAACACTAAGTGCTAGTGGTTTTGAGGGTAGTGTTGTTTGGGATGTTCAACAGACTGTTTTTGGAGAGCAAACCGCTTATACTTGGACATTTACTCCTACAAACGAAAATTATGCGCCTAAAACTGGTTCTATCAATTTGACGCAAGTTACTGGATATAATCAAACATTTGATTACAATGTAAACAACGATTGGGTGGCTGATGGCGTTTATATCTACAAAGATTGCGAATTCCAAACTGCAATCAGCTCGACTAAAAAAGTTGATTTGACATTTTTAGATTGTTCATTTACAACTGGCAACACTGGCGGTGGTGGGGATAAGTGCATTTATTTAACCTCATTTACAAACCTTGTTGTTGATGGTTGTACATTTGGGGGCGAAACTACCGAGGGCACTATGTCCACTGCGGGGTACGCGCTAGACCTAAACATTTATAGCACTACAGTTGATAAAATTACTATTATAAACAACACATTTAATACTACTGCTGGCGCTGATACCGAAAGCATTGCAATATCTATAAAAGTAAGGCTTGGCGAAACCGATAAGCCTAGCGATGTTACGGGCACAATTGGTAGCATTGCAAACGGCGTAGAAATTTCGGGCAACACATTTGCCGATACTTGCAACACTATCTACATTGGTAGTGGTCCAAAGGGTAGCACAATGGCAAATGTTTCGACTGGCGCATTTGATGTGCAAGTTGCAAACAACAAGAGCGATGTTTATGTGCTTGAAAGATACTTGTACGCAGAGGGCATTCAAGTGCCACAACAGTTAGTTGAGGCAAATGCTACTCAGGAATTTGGCAACAAAACACTTGGCTTTGTGGCAAATCAAAACTACAGCAATTTGGTTGATACCTATGCCGAATATTTTGCACAAAATATCTACAACAACAGTAATGTTTTAGGCAATAGCAAAACCTACACGCTTGCTGAAGTTCAAGAAAAGTTTGCCGATTTTAACTACTATGTTGAACTTGGTACTTTGCAAAACTACGGGCAAGTGCTATCTATTGGCTTTGGCGATTTAGTGCTAGAGAGCGATAAAGACTACTATTTATCAATAGGGCTAAACAACTTTATTTTGGATAAACTGTTTTATGTGGAAGATTCCAAACTATATGTTGCGTTTCCAGTAGTTGGGCTAGAATATGTAAACAATGCCGAAATTAAAATAAATCAAACACCTTTTGCAACCGAAAGCGATGCTAGCATTGCACAGTTGAACATAAATAAGGTTCAATTTAGAACGGGTGCAACAAGTACAATCACTCCAGTAGCAGGCAACGAGTACGATGTTGTAATTAAAGAGGGTGATAAGTGGCTAGAAATTTATTATGAAGGCGCATCGCAGGATGATATACTTTTTGGTAAAAGATTTTTGAATGATGGCACACCTTTCTATTCAATATCTATGCCAGAATTGATTGGGGATGAATACTGCGCTACAAAGTATTTGGTTAATTATACAACCGACCCTACTCAAATTAATGATGAGTTTCATGAGGCCACCACAACACACTACACCTATGTTGTAGGCAAGGGCGTTATTGCCTTAAAAACTAACATCACTTTGGATGTACAAAGCGCAGAATAGTTGATATAAATTCTAAAAAATGTTGGAGTTATAGGTGCAAGTGATAGTTAAAACACAAATTAATTGCATATATTTTCCAACATTAATTATAGATTGATAAATTATGTGGAGTTTATACCATTTATAGAACATAAAATATAAAAATCTGTAGATTAGTGCTATCTACAGTTTAGACTGTAGACAAACTACAAATAGAAAACGCAAAAAATTTGTAATTTACTTTTTGCGGAAGCAAAAAGCAAAATAATATGGTGTTTTGTGCACAAAACATATTTTATGTTGTTTTTTGACCACGGGTCAAGGGCGAGAGCCCTTGGACTAGGGTTCTAGGGGATGGAATATCCCCTAGAATCTAATTTGTCTACAATCTTAACTGTAGATTTAGCATTATCTGCAGTTTTTTTGTTCTTTATTATTAGTTTGTAGTTAGAAACAAGTTAGTTGTGCTTAATAGTGAATAATGCGGAGAATATTATAAATTGTGGCAAAATAAAGCATTTTATTTTTAAGCTACAATTATATAAAAATTTATAAATAAGGCGCCAATTTGGTTGACTGCTTTTGCCGAATTATGTATAATATAGGTAAATATTGTAGAAAATATGTAGAGGTGTTTTATGAAAAATATAAAGTTATCTACTAAGGGCTTTGCAATGGTATTTGCGTTTGTGGCTTTTATTGCTGTGTGCGCAGGCTTTTTGGGTTACACTGCTATGGATACAAATAAACAATTAAATGTGCAAGCAACGGTTGGAACTGTTAATGTAACATTTTCTGGATTTCCTGCTACAACAGAAGCATTTTGTGTAGTATCGTTCTATCATGATTCCACAGTTGAAAGATTGCTTTTTGAACCAAGTGCAACTAATCCAAACGGTGCGGTTGTTCAAAATTTAACACAAACTGCGGGTAAACTTGAAATCACAGTGCCTATGTATGCTAGCATAGAAGGTTTAACAGCTAATACTTATACCCCAAATGGTTCTACATATTATATGGATATAGCATCGGCTCCTGATCTGACAATAAAAGTTACTTATAAAGATAGTGGATACTTTGGCTCATCGGTAGTTATATAATAAATAAACTTTAAGAATACAAATTGCATTTGTTGCAGTTTGTATTTTTTGTGCGCCATCGCACTAGAAAGCATATAAAGTAGGCTTAGCACTTAATTTATTAAACAACAAAATTAGCGCTTAGTATTAACCAAGACCACGGGGGTGCGCCATCGCACAAATGGGCATCTCACCCCACGAGTGCGCCGAACTTAAAGCACGCTTACTGCAAAATACAAAAAGAATACCAAAGAGCAAATAAGCACCCAAGCCAAGACCACGCCAAGGTGGGGCATCCCACCCGCCATCGCACAAATGGGCATCTCATCCCACGAGTGCGCCGAACTTAAAGCGCGCTTACTGCAAAATACAAAAAGAGTACCAAAGAGCAAATAAGCACCCAAGCCAAGACCACGCCAAGGTGGGGCATCCCACCCGCCATCGCACAAATGGGCATCTCACCCCACGAGTGCGCCGAACTTAAAGCACGCTTACTGCAAAATACAAAAAGAGTACCAAAGTGCAAATAAGCACCCAAGCCAAGACCACGCCAAGGTGGGGCATCCCACCCGCCATCGCACAAAATTAAACAAATTAGTTGCTTGATTTTTAATTTTATTATATAATATCTATAAATTGGAGGTGTTTATGGAGGCAAAAAACACTGATAAGCAAAACCGCATTAATATGCTTATTTTTGTGGCGGTGGCGCTGGTGGTGGTTATTATGGCTGTGGTGGCTATTACTATTATGTTTAATTATAATAGCCAAAAGCCTTATGGCACTGTGCAGTTTGTAACCAACCCATCCGTCACAATGGTTATTAATGATAACGACCGCGTCATTGCGCTAAAGTACGATAATCAGGATGCCGAAACGCTACTTGCCGATACAAACTTGCTGGGCAAAACTATTGATGAGGTGGCGCAAATTTATGTGCAACTGTGTTGCGAGGCGGGCTTTATAGATACCTCCTATAGTTCCTCTGGGCAAAGCGTGGATGTTGTTGTTTCAAACACAAGTAGCGCGAAAGTGCAGGAAATAAAAAGCCGTGTTATAAATATTATGAACGATTACTTTGATGAAAACGGCGTTATTGCTGGCGCGGTTGATACCACTATGCAAAATTTGCAGGCGCAGGCAGATTTGCTAGAGGTGGATATAAATAAATACATTATGATTTTGGATGTGGTTTCCATAACCGATGACTATACGCAAACGCAACTTGCCGAGATGTCGGAAAGCGAGCTACTAGATACCATTGTGGAACTTTACCACATTGTGGATGGCATTGCCTATGTGTACTACAGTGAGTACTCGGGGCTACACGATAGGTATGCGCAAGAATACAGTGGGGCAATACAGGATGTTATAGCTAGCATAAACAGTGCTACGCAAAACCAATTTGAGCTGGATGTTACGCTACAGACAGATGCCGATAGTTTTATTGAGCAAATTGAAAATTCAAGTTTAGCGCAGGATGTTAAAGATTCTTGTACGCAAATTATAAATTCGGCAAGAGAGCAAATTAATACAGCTCTATCTAACGCTAAAAGTAATTTGGAGGATAACAGGGCGGAGATCATAGAAAATAGCAAGGATGCTATTGAAAACTCGAAAAATCTGCTTGAGGGGAGATTAGATTCCTACCAAAAGAGTTTTGACGCAAATTTAGAATACTTTAACGCCCATAAAAATGAAGTTTTGCAAAAAATTGATAGCTACCGCAACTCTTTAATTAATTAGATTCTATAATATTCGTGGGGGGTAGTTAAAAATTTAGCAGTAAGACCCCCCGTAGAACCATTAATTAAATAAATAATGATGTTATTTGTTTATAATGAAAAACAAAAACAAATTTATTTATAAGTTTTAAGTTGACATATCTTTGAAAAGGTTGACATATCTTTGAAAAGGTTGATAGATTGACATATCTTTGAATTTTTGATATTATAAAAAACATTTGCAGATGCGGGTTTTATTTAACTACGCTCAAAGAAACAAATAAAAATTGATTCTATATAAAATTTAGGGGCAAAAATTATAGGTTCTTTATTATTGGTGGTATTATTTTTCTAGGCTTTTTCTACCCCCCCCACAAATATTATAGAACCAAATTATTAATTATAATTCAACAACCTAAATACCTAAATTATTATAGAATCAAAAAAATTTGCGCCCATAGTGAAATGGATATCACATGAGTCTTCGGAACTCAGATTTCGGGTTCGAATCCTGATGGGCGCACCAAAAAAATCGGCAACTGCTAAGGTTGCTGATTTTTTTTAGATTCTTTATTATTGGTGGTATTATTTTTCTAGGCTCTTTTGTTAAATATTCACTAACCTCCATAAATATTATAGAACAAAATGACTCTATAAATAATGTTGGGGGATTGACTACCATTTCGACATTGTGCATAGAATCATTAAAAATTTGCAACAGAATAAAGTTTTTATCTAATCATTTCTTGTATAAAAAGTGGATTTGCGCTCTCCGTGCTTTATTATTAAGCCTTTATCTAATAAAGTTTTTAGGCATCTTTCTATTGTAGTTTCGGATAGGGTTGGGCACAATAAAGCTATTTCGGCTTT